>JAFZKV010000113.1 GCA_017551765.1 Bacteroidales bacterium | reverse complement strand
GTGCATTTGGTAATCGGCCAGCCGCCAACGCCAGATACCTTCGCCCCAGATGAAGGCGCGGCGTCTGTCGCCCTGCGCCGTGGCCGCCACCAGCGGCTGGCGCGTGTCGATGCTGCCAAGCCGGGCACCGAAAAGGGTCTGTAGGTCGGCCGATGTGCGCCCCTCGCCAAACGGCGCCGCGAGCGGCGGCAAAGCCTCGATGGCATCTACATCGTCGGCATCAAGCGCAAAGAGCGAGAAAGAAGGCTCATGGATGGCGGTAACCTCATTGGTGCGTGAGGCCTTCGCCACAATCTCAAGACCCGTATGCAACGCGTTGAAGCGGGACAAGTCGGTTTGCAAGCCTATGACATAGAGTTGCGGCAGTTCCTTGGCGAAATCTATCGACGGATGCCGTTTCGATGGCAGGTTGTGCAAAATAGCCAAACTGAGGTCGCCGTCGGCCTTCCATTTCCCGCGCACCACATCGTCGGCCAGGACAATCTCGGCCTCATAGTTGGGATTGCTTTCCAGGGCACGCTTGAGGGCGGCCAAGTCGGGATGCGGCGCATCGGCAAAAATGGCCACACGGCGACGCATGTCGATGACATCGACATAAAACGACAGCACATTGTTGCTCTCCATCACCTCGCCCTCCACCGTAGCGAGGCGCACCATATAGCGCTGCAGGCCAGGTTCAGAAGCGGTGAGGTTGACCGTATAGGCTTGACTGAAGTCATCGTCGTTGTAGCGCACGGATTGCACATGCAGTTGCCGCCCACGGGCATCGCTGACGGTAAGCTTGGCCTCGTGCCCCCCCAGAAGCGTGGCAGCCACCGTAAACTCCACAGGAAAACTGTTGCCAATCATGGCAATGCGGTTGCAGCGGAGCGACATCAAGGCGGCATCACGTTGCGGCGTGGTGTCGCCAAGGGCAATGCAATAGACAGGGAACGAGAGTTTTTCGGCCACCGTAGTAGGATTGGCACCTCGGTTGTGGATGCCGTCGGAGGCCAACACCAGCGCCGCCACATCGTCGCCACAATAACGCTCTATCGCATCGCCTATGTCGGTGTAGCCGGCTGTGCCGAAGGAGTCGATGCTGACGCGGCAACGCGACTCCAACCCGCGCGCCAACCCGTCGAACGAGAACGCCGAGTCGGCACCCAATACCACCGACTGCGACACATCGCGCAGCAGCACCACATGAGGCAGCTGCCGCTCGTTCACCTTCTGCTTGGACAGCGGAGCCAGCAGCAGGAAAGCAATCAGCGACACCGACAGGAAACGCAACACCGACAAGCCCCACCGGCTACCGGCCACCGACCACCGACTACCGGCCACCGACCACCGACCACCCACAAAATAAAGCACGGCGGCGTATGCCGCTCCCGCCAACAGGCAGAACAGCAAAAAATACCAGGGATAGTCGATTATCATCATCTCGTTCAGTTACCGTAGGTCAGCTCGCCGTAATTGTCCGTATTAAAGTATCTGTCGGCCACCCGCAGCAGGTCGGCAGGCGTCAGCCGCAGGATGTCGGCGTTCATCTCCTCCAGGGTGTCCACATGCTCAAAGTTCAAGCAGGCCTTGCCGATGCTCTGCATCTCATTGAGGCCAAGGTCGTTATTGATGGCCATCTGGCCGATGAACTGCTGCTGCGCACGCCGCAACTGCCGGTCGGTCAGGGCCGTGGTGGCCATGCGCTCCAACTCGGTGCGTATCAACCTCACCACACGCTCGCGGGCATCCAAATCGGCACCGGCGTAGATGTAGAAAAGACCCGTGTCCGAGAACGGCACATACTGCGACTCAATATTGTAGCAGAAGCCATAGTGCTCGCGCACAGCCACATTGAGGCGCGAATTCATGGCCGGACCTCCCAGGATGTTGTTCAGCAGCGTGAAGGCCGTCTTGTCCGTGCTGTAGATGTCCGGTGCCTCGCAGCCGAGCAGCAGATGCGCCTGGTGGGTGTGTCGGTTCACGTGCCGCTCAAAGGAATGGAACACCGGCTTCACACTGCGGTCAACCGCCGACGGATGGTCCTCGTAACCGGCAAAATAGCGCTCGCACAGGCGCACCAGCCGCTCAAACTTCACGTCGCCCGCCACCGTAATGACCATCCGCGAAGGCGTGTAGTTGCTCCGCAGGTGGCGCCGCACACGGTCGGGCGTGAAACGGCGCACATTGCGCTTGCTGCCCAGGATGTTGTGCGCCAGCGGATGCCCCTCGAAAGCCAGCTCCTCAAATTGGTCGTAGATGAGCTCGGCAGGCGTGTCGCTATAGCTGTTGATCTCCTCCAGCACCACATCGCGCTCCTTGGCAATCTCATTCTCGGGGAAGGTGGAGTGGAACAGCACGTCGGCAAACAACTCCAGACAGCGGTCCAAGTGCTCGACCAGCGAGCTGGCATAGATGGCCGTCTCCTCCTTGGTGGTAAAGGCGTTCAACTCCCCCCCTACCCCGTCGATGCGGTTCAGTATGTGGTGCGCACGGCGGTGCTCCGTGCCCTTGAAGAGCGAGTGCTCGATAAAGTGGGCCATACCCTCGTCGGCACCCGCCTCGTCGCGGCTGCCCACGTTGATATAAACCCCCGAATAAACCACCCGTGAGGGCGTGTGGCTCAGTATGATGCGTATCCCGTTGGGGAGTGTATGGTATTCGTACATAGTAAAAAAGCAGTCACCACCTATAACACAAAAGCCACCAAAATATTGTATGCGCCCAAAAAACATTTGCGAAACACAATATTATGAAAAACAGGGGCACCCTCCACATTCGGAAGGGGCCCTTTGCAATCATGGCAGCCTTAATGTCTACTCGCTAATAGTGGCGCTGCCTACATACTGCGAGTGCTTGTAGTCGACAGCCGAACTGCTCTCCTGCATCACCAGGCTCAGCGCATAGCCCGCCTCCTCCTGGGCATACTCCTCGCGCGCCATCAGGTTTTGCCCCTCAGC
>JAFZKV010000112.1 GCA_017551765.1 Bacteroidales bacterium | reverse complement strand
CTTGTTGGTGTAGTCCTCGGTCTTCTCGACGAGGCCGGCCTCTTCGAGGTCCTTCATGATGGCCTTGCGGCAGGCGAAGCGGTCCATGCCGGCGTACTTGCCGCCATGCTCATTGAGGGTGCCGTTGTCGTTGAAGATATCTATGCTCTCGAGGCCGTATTTCATGCCAAGGTTGTAGTCGTTGATGTCGTGGGCGGGGGTGATCTTCAGGGCGCCGGTGCCGAACTCGCGGTCGACATATTCGTCCATGATGATGGGCACCACACGGCCCACGCCAGGGACGATGACGCGTTTGCCTTTGAGCCATTGGTAGCGCTCATCCTCGGGATGCACACAGACGGCGGTGTCGCCCATGATGGTCTCGGGACGGGTGGTGGCGACGACGATATACTTGTCCTCGCCCTCCACATAGTATTTCAAATAGAACAGCTTGCCGTGGCTCTCCTTGTAGATGACCTCCTCGTCGCTGACGGCGGTGAGGGCCTGGGGGTCCCAATTCACCATGCGCACGCCGCGGTAGATGAGGCCCTTGTTGTAGAGGTCGACGAAGACGCGGATGACGCTCTCGTAGCGCACGGGGTCCATCGTGAAGGCGGTGCGGTCCCAATCGCAGCTGGCGCCGAGTTTGCGGAGCTGCTTGAGGATGATGCCGCCGTGTTCCTCTTTCCACTCCCAGGCGTACTTCATGAACTCGTCGCGACTGAGGCTGCGCTTGTCTATGCCGCGGTCGGCGAGCATCTTCACCACCTTGGCCTCGGTGGCGATGCTGGCGTGGTCGGTGCCGGGCACCCAGCAGGCGTTCTTGCCCTGCATGCGGGCGCGGCGCACGAGCACATCCTGTATGGTGTTGTTGAGCATGTGGCCCATGTGGAGCACGCCGGTGACGTTGGGCGGCGGGATGACCACGGTGTAGGGCACGCGCTGGTCGGGCTCCGAGTGGAAGAGTTTCTTGTCAAGCCAGAACTGATACCATTTCTCCTCGATGGCACGAGGGTCGTATTTCGATGCGATTTCCATTTATGATAGTTTTTATTTCCAATTTATTTTAATGCCATGTAATGCCTGGGTAGAGTACAATGGTGTCCCCCGGAAAATTGTGCCCGTAATGGCAGTAAAGAGTGTCACCCTCATAGGTGATTAACATGTTCCAATAGGTCTGTGATAACTTGGAATTATGGTACATATCGTAAGATTCCTTGCCGTAGTAATTGTACCACAGCCCCCAGCGGCCAATACTATCGGTCTCGGCTGTTCCAATAGAGTTGCCGTCACGGAAAAAGCACAGGGTGGCATTGGTTAGGGGCACTTCGAGCGTGCTGTCGGTATAGAGATATCCTTTGACGGTATAATCAGTCAGGTCCCAACATCCGGAACAGAGTGCCAACAGGGCGGCCGCCAATATGATTAACTTTGCTTTCATGGTTGTTATATTTTTGAGAAGGGGTGTTTGCGCCAATAGAGGATGAGCAGCAGGCCGATGAGCATGCCGCCGAGGTGGGCGAAGTGGGCCACGCCGTCGAAGGAACGGAAGATGCCCTCGAAGAGTTCAAGCACAGCGTACCCGATCACCATCCACTTGGCTTTGATGCCCACCACGCCGCGTCCGGTGCGCGAGCTGTATATCCAGATGGCCAAGAAGATGAGGATGGACCAATTGCTGAGGAAGGCCCCGATGGGGGTGGCCGCCAGGATGCTGGTGAGCGCCATGATGGCAATGAGCCATATCAGTATATAGATGCGGTCGTTGGGGAATGTCATGCCGAAGGCCAGCAGTAGGCCGTAGACGGCACCCGAAGCACCCACGGTGAGGTGGACACCGGGTACCAGCAGGTGAAGCAGTCCGGCACCGATGCCGCAGACAAGGTAGTAGAATACAAATCGGCGTGTGCCCCAATAGTTCTCAAGCGTGGAGCCGAACATCCAGAGGGCAAACATGTTGAAGAAGAGGTGGTCGAAGGAGCCGTGCAAGAACATGTAGGTGAGCGGTTGCCAGATGTGGAAGCCGTATATGTTGTAGTCTCCCTTGGGTGTGTTCAGGCTCCAAAGGCCGAGGATGTTATTGAGGAAGATGCCGTTGAGTTCCAGCACCAAGGAGGCCAGATAGGCGATGACGTTGATGATGAGCAGGTGCTTCACTGCCGTGGGCAGCATGCTGTAGCCTTGGGGTTGGTATTGTGACATGTTATTTCAGTAGTTCTTCAGGTTTGACGATGGTGATAATCTTCTTGCCCGAGGGCGAGGTGTCGGCCATAGGGCATGCGAAGAGGTCGGCCACGAGTTGCTGCATCTGCTCCTGACTGAGCACGGTGCCACTTTTGACGGCCATCTGGCGCGCCAGCGAGGCGCAGAGGTTTCGGGTGCGGTTGCTGAACTTCTGCAGCGTGGCACTCTTGTAGTCGGACAGCATCTGGTCGAAGAAGGGCTGCAGGTCGGCTTCTTTGAGGTCGGTGGGGGTGGCGGTGACGACGAAGGTGGTCTGGTTGAGCGGTGCTATCTCGAAGCCGTAGTCCTTGAGGTCGGGCAGCAACTCGCCCAGCATCTCTGCATCGGCGGCCGAGAAGGTGCAGTTGATGGGGAAGAGCAGCGTCTGGGATTGTGTGATTGCTTGATTGCTTGATTGCGTAAGTTTATCATACAAGACACGCTCGTGGGCCCGCTGCTGGTCGATGAGGGCCAGGCCTGAACTGAGGGTGGTGACGATGTAGCGGTTCTGCACCTGCAGGCAGGCACCTGCCGCTGTCACAGGTTGCGGCTTCTCTATCTGCGCTGGTTTATCTAATGGTTCGAGGTCTTCGAAGGACTCTATCTTCCGTTGGTGGCTTTGGCTGCCGCTGGCTCGGAAGGGGTTGTAGTTGGGGTTGTAGCTGATGCGGGGCTGTTGAGGCACGTAGTCTTTCGGCGCGGGGGCGATGTTGAACTCTTCGGGGGTGTCGAAGCTCAACTCAGTGGCTAAGCTGAACTGCCCAAGGGCCCGCTTCACGGCCGAACGCAGGATGGCGAACAACGCGTGCTCGTCGACGAACTTCACCTCGGTCTTGGTGGGGTGTATGTTGACGTCGATGCGCGAGGGGTCTACCTGCAGGCCGATGAAGTAGGAAGGGTAGGAGTGGTCGGGCAGCAGGTCGGCATAGGCTTTCTCCACGGCGGTGCTGAAGGCGGGGTGCTTGATGAAGCGGCCGTTGACGAAGAGGTACTGCTCGCCACGGGTACGGCGGCTGTATTCGGGTCGGCTGACGAAGCCGCGCAACTTCACTATATCGGTCTGCTCTTCGACGCTGTACATGCGCTCCTTGTAGGCGTTGCCATAGAGGCCCGCGATGCGCTGCAGCAGGGTGCCGGCCTTGAGGTCGTAGAGCACCTTGCCATTGCTGGTGAAGGTGAAGCCGATGTCATAATGTATCAGGGTGATGCGGCGGAATACCTCCTCGATGTGCCCCAACTCCACGCTGTCTTTCTTCAAGAAGTTGCGCCGGGCGGGGACATTGAAGAAGAGGTTCTTCACCGCCAGCGAGGTGCCTGCCGGACAGGCTGTGGGTTGCTGGCTGACGATGTGCGACCCTTCGATGATCACCTGCGACCCCAGCTCGCTGTCGTGTTGACGGGTGCGCAGCTCCACCTGAGCGATGGCGGCAATGGAGGCCAGCGCCTCGCCACGGAAGCCCATCGTGTGGATGGCGAAGAGGTCGTCGGCCTGGTGTATCTTGCTGGTGGCGTGACGCTCGAAGCACAGGCGTGCATCGCTGTCGCTCATGCCGCTGCCGTTATCGATGACCTGTATCAACGTACGGCCCGCATCTTTGACGACGAGGTCAATCTGCGTGGCTCCGGCGTCCATTGCGTTCTCCAGCAGCTCCTTGACGGCACCGGCGGGACGGTCCACCACCTCGCCGGCCGCTATCTGGTTGGCTACATTGTCGGGCAGTATGTTGATTAGGTCCACTTATTTCTTCTGACGTTTTTCGTAGTTCTCAAGGAACTGCAGCAGGTTCTTGGCCGGCAGCACCTTGTTCATGATGATGTCGCGCCGCTCATTGAGGATAATCATTGTGGGGGCGCTGTGTACATTGTAGGCTTCCTGATAGTCGATGTTGACGTTGGGACCGCCCACATTGACCCAGCGGAAGTCATGCTCACGGATGTATTTCTTCCACTTGGGTATGTCGCTCTCGTATCCCACGGCGTAGATTTCGAACGGTCGGTTGGGGTCGTTTTGCAGCGAGTCGTAGAGCACCTTCAGCGCGGCACTCTGCTCCTGACAGTGGTGACAGTCGGGGTCCCAGAACCACAGGATGACGTATTTCTGCGGGAAGCGGTGGCTGCTGATCCAATCGGCGGGGTTCTCACTCTGGTTGGTGTCGGCCATCCACAGCTCCTGACCGTGGGCACCGATGATGGACTGCACAATGCGGTGATAGTTCTTGCGTGCCAGGTATATCTCGCTCTCCTTGGCCCAAGGGAAACGGCCCGTCAGCATGTAGTCGTGTGCAATGTGGCACCACACGGCATCCCAGCCTACGTTGCGTGTCGACCGGTAGTAGCGGGGCTCGATAAACTGCATGACGAAGCGCGCCATTGCGGTGTCGTCGCCTATGCGGTCCATCAGGCGGTCCAAATCCTTGATGATGGTGTCGCTGTCAGCATGATAGAGCACTCCGAAGAAGTAGTAGTTCATCTTCTTGAACAACTGCGGGCTGTGCAGCAGTGTGGAGGGGTTGATGCTGTTCTTGTTCTCAAACAGTTTGTCCCAATAGTGCTGGCGGTAGTAGTAGGCGGGGTTCTCTATGCTGTCGGGCACGATGGGATTGTCGCAGGCGTTGACCAACTGCATGAAGATGCTGCTCGAGTTGCGCGTGCTGGCCTCATAGGCTTGCATACGCTCGATGAGCGCTTTCTCTTCCGCCTCTGCCTTCTCCTTGGTGGCTGGGTCTTTCTTTCGCTCACGTATCTCCTTGATGTCCTTCTCCCCCTGTTGGAGGGTGGCCAGGTAGCCGAACATCTCCTGGTTCGACGCACATCCCTGCACCTTGACGGTCGAGGGGGTCAGCTTGGCGTCACCGCTGATGGTGAACTTGCGGCTGTTGTCGATGGCAAAGTCGCCTATCTGGCTCTTGCGGTCCTGTTTGACCAGGACGTAGATGCCCTTGTCCCAGGTGCGCTTGCCCTTGAAGACATATTGGTTCGATGCCAGGCGTGCCGAATCCACCGGCTTGATTTCGTCGCGATAGTACTGCGCGATGTAGAGCATCGTGTCGGTGACACCGTCGAGCTTGAAGGTGAAACTGTACTGCTGGCCCATGCAGTTGAGGCCAAGCAGTACAGTCAGTAGGATGGATGCTATACGTTTCATGTTTGTTGTTGTGTTTACCACAGCACGACACGTTTCTCGGGTTCGAGCCACATGCCGTCGCCTTCCTTGATGCCGAAGGCCTCGATGAACTCGGTCACCTGCGGCAGGGCCACGTTCACGCGGTTGCGGCCCAGCGAGTGCACATCCATCTGGGTCAGCTGCAGGGCGGCCTGCGGACGGATGTTCGAGGCCCACACGGCGGCATAGGCCAGGAAGAAACGCTGCTCGGGAGTGAAGCCGTCCATCGCGTTCTTGTTGACCTGCTTCTTGGCCATTGCGTTCTGCATGGCCAGGTAGCTCACATGGAGGCCGCCGTTGTCGGCGATGTTCTCGCCGAGGGTCAGCTCACCGTTGCCGTTCATCTTGCCCAGCTCGGGGTCATCGAGGGCGATGCAGTTGTTGAAGGCCTCAATGAGGGTCTGCTTGTTGTTGTCGAAGTTCTTGGCGTCCTCTTCGGTCCACCAGTCGTTCAGGTTGCCCAGCTCGTCGTACTGACGGCCCTGGTCGTCGAAGCCGTGGGTCAGCTCGTGGCCGATGACCACGCCGATGGCACCGTAGTTGGCGGCCTCGTCAGCCTCCATGTTGAAGAAGGGCGGCTGCAGGATGGCGGCGGGGAAGCAAATCTCGTTGGTGGTGGGGTTGTAGTAGGCGTTCACCGTCTGCGGGGTCATCAGCCACTCGTCCTTGTCGACCGGCTTGTTGATCTTGCTCATCATGTAGGCCACGTCGAACTCGTTGCTGCGCACCACATTGGCATAGTAGCTGTCGTCCTTGATTTCAAGACCGCTGTAGTCGCGCCATTTGTTGGGATAGCCAATCTTTACATAGATGGTATTGAGTTTCTTGTGGGCGTTGGCCTTGGTGGCGTCGGTCATCCATTCGGCCATGTCGATGCGCTGGCCCAGGGCCTCAATGAGGTTGTTCACCAGCGTCTCCATACGCACCTTGGCCTCGGCGGGGAAGTAGCGCTCCACATACAGCTGGCCCAGGGCCTCGCCCATAGCGCCCTCCACCGTACCGGTGACGCGTTTCCAGCGCGGACGGTTCTCCTCACGGCCGCTCATCAGCTTGCCGAAGAAGTCGAACTCGGCGTTCACAAAGTCGTCGCTCAAATAGTTGGCGGCACTTGTAATCTCGTGCCATGCAAAGTAGGCTTTCATCGTCTCCACGTCGGTGTCGGCCAGCACCTTGCTCACTTCGGCAAAGTACTTGGGCTGGGCAATGTTGAAGCTCTTCATGCCCTCCAGGATGCCCATAGCCTCGAAGTAGCCCTTCCAATCAATGTTGGGGGCAAAAGCGGCAGCCTCCTCCACGGTGTAGCGGTTGAAGGTGGCCTGCGGGTTGCGGTTCTCCAGCTTGGTGTTCATGGCTTTGGCCAGGCGGGTCTCAAAGGCCATCACCGTCTGGGCCAGCTTGTCGGCCTTCTTGCCGCTCATCTTGTCGTAGCCGGCCAGGGCGAACTCCTTGGCCATCAGCTCCACATAGCCTTTGCGGATGTTCTTGTTGTTGCCCTCGTCGAGCAGGTAGTAGTCGCGGTCACCCAGACCGAGGCCGCTCTGCCAGGCCCAGGCGATGCACATGTTGGCGTCGTCCTTGTCGGCTTCGCCCATCACGCCGAACAGCACGCCATAGCCACGGCGGTGCATCTTCAGCAACTCAGCCCACACATCCTCGCGGGTCTTCAGCGCGTTGATTTCCTCCAGGTAGGGCATCAGCGGGGCGGCACCCTGCTCCTGCAGCTTGGCGCTGTCCATGCCGATGTTGTACATCGTGGCAATCTTGTCGGCCAGCGAGCCGGCCTCGTTCTCGTTCTTGCTCACCGAGTCGATGATGCCGTTAATGTTCTTCAGGGCGTTCTCGGCCAGCACATCGAAGGCACCGTAGCGCGAGTGCTCGGCATCCAGTGGGTTCTTGGCCATCCAGCCGCCGCAGGCGTACTGGTAAAAATCGTCCTCAAGACGGGCCGTAGTGTCGAAATTGTCAGGATTGATGCCCGAGGTAAGCTGGGCCTTGTGCTGACATCCGGTAGCGATAACTGCCATAGTAGCAATGGTTAAAAGGGTTTTCTTCATATTGTTTATTATTAATAATTACTTTCAAAACAAAATGCAAAAATACGAAATAAATTAAAATCAAAAATTAAAAATTAAGAATTAAAACTTTCCGTTCTCGTCTTTCCGCTTTTCACTTTTCACTTTTCATTTTCACTTTTCGCTTTTCACTTTTCGCTTTTCACTTTTCGCTTTTCACTTTTCATTTTCACTTTTCGCTTTTCATTTTCACTTTTCGCTTTTCGCTTTCCGCTTTCCGCTTTTCACTTTTCACTTTTCGCTTTTCACTTTTCACTTTTCACTTTTCACTTTTCACTTTCTTCCCTACTGCCCGCTCTCGCGAAAGTCGGCCACCAAGTCGAGCAACTCCTTGCCGTATTTCTCCACGGTCTTGTCGCCGATGCCATAGAGGCTTGCCAGCTCTTTGGGGTCGCGAGGCTTGGCGGCGGCAATGGCCAGCAGGGCTTTTTGCTGCAGTACATGGAAAGCTTTGACATTCTCCTCTTTGGCCTTCGCGGCGCGCCACCGGCGCAGCAGCTCCACCAGGTCGGGACAGGCTTGGGTCTCTTGGGCCTCTTTTCTCTTTTTCCCTTTCCTCTTTTCTTTTGTCTCTTCAATCAGGTATTCGGCCTTGGCCTTCTGCACGGTGGCCACGCTGTAGCCATGTTTCTCCACCGCCTCGAGGCAGGCCAGCTTCAGTCCGAGGCTCTCGGTCAGCTGTTCGCCGGCTTCGCGCACGCCTTTGGCCACCTCCTTGTTGTCTATCTCCACGTCGAGCAGCGCATCGTAAGCGTGTCTGGCGGCCTGCAGCTGACTGCGGTAGTAGGCGGCTCCCTTTAGCGCGCGCTCGTTCTGTGCGGCCTCGTCGAGTTGCATCAGCTGCACGCGGAAGCGTTCGCTGACACCCTGCAGGTCGGCCAGCGAGTGGGTCAGCTGCCGCAGACGCTCCACATGGTCGGGATAGAGGTTCTTCAGTTTGTCGTAGCGCTCCTGTAGCCGCTCGGCGTCGTGCAGGTCGATGCTGAACAGCTCCATCAGCTTCTCTATGCGGTATTGCTGCTCGTAGCGGCTGGCCGCGTCGGCGGTCTGCTCGAAGGTGGGCTGCGAGTCGACGAAACGGTGCACCGCCGCATCGTCGAAAGCCACGCCGGCGCTCAAAGGGGTGGAGAGGGTAAGTCCCTCGAGGGTGCGGCAGCGGCTCAGCGCCACATAGACCTGCCCGAAGGCGAAGGCGTCGGCGGCGTCGATCACCACGCGGTCGAAGGTCAGCCCCTGCGCCTTGTGGATGGTCACGGCCCAGGCCGCCTGCAGGGGGTATTGGCTGAAGGTGCCCTCCACCTCCTGCGTAATCTCGTTGGTCTTCTCGTCGAGACTGTATTTCAGGCTCTCCCACGTCTCGCGCCCCACGGCGATGGTGTCGCCATCGTCATTGATTACCTCAATAAGAGGTGAGAGGCCCGCGTCAGCATTTTCACCATTCACCTTTAACCTTTCACCTTCAATAAAACCGGTGACGGTGCCCAGCATGCCGTTGTAGTAGCGCTTGGCGCCCGAGGTGTCGTTCTTGACAAACATCACGCGCTCGCCCACCTTCACCTCGAGGCTCTGGTCGCAGGGCAG
>JAFZKV010000111.1 GCA_017551765.1 Bacteroidales bacterium | reverse complement strand
CGGCAAGGAGAAAGACGGTACCATCAACTATGTGAAGGGTGCCAACATCGCCGGCTTCATGCGCGTTGCCAAAGCTATGGTTGCTCAGGGTATCATCTAATTCCGAATTAGGTAATATCTATGATAAGAAAGGCCGCCCCGTCGGGGCGGCCTTTCTGTTTTCGGTGATGCAATAAAAGATATTCATGCGCGTTATTATAGCATGAAACATATTGAGATTATCAACGGGCCGAACCTCAACCTCACGGGAGTGCGTGAGCCGGAGGTGTACGGCAGCACCACGATGGAGCAATACCTCGACGGCTTGCGCAAGGCGTTCCCCGAGGTGGAGATTGGTTATTTCCAGAGTAATGTCGAGGGCGAGCTCATCGACCGCATCCAGCAGGTGGGCTTCCGCTACGACGGCCTGATTGTCAACTTGGGCGGCTACAGCCACACCAGCGTGGCCCTGCGCGACGCGCTGCTGGCCGTACCGGCCCCTAAGATGGAGGTGCACCTGAGCAATATCTTTGCCCGCGAGGAGTACCGCCATCACTCGCTCATCACCAGCGCCTGCCGCGGCATGATCTGCGGCCTCGGCCTGCAAGGATACGAGCTGGCTCTAAGAACTTTTATATAAACAATGTTGAACAACGAGGCAATAACATTCCACGAAGTACTGCGGGCTCCTTGAGAGAGTGCTTGTTGGTTGTTGGACGGAGGCCCATGATGGGTACTCCTTATTGTCATATGTTCAATGCTTATATTATGCTAAAAAGATTCTTTTGGGCAATGCTGATGTTAGGCGTTGTCAGTGCTTCAAAGGCACAAATAACTTATTCGCTTCGAGGGAGCCTTGTTGATAGCAGGAATCAGTCACTTCCGTTTACCAATTGTGTGCTGCTGAAAGCGGCAGACAGCTCGTTTGTCTACGGGACGACGAGCGACTTCGACGGCGTGTTCTCGCTGACGGGGGTCAATCAGGGCAACTACCTGTTGCGTATCAGCGCCGTGGGGCATGAGACCTACTGGCAGGAACTCTCCATCGCGCAGGACACCAATCTCGGCATCATCGAGATTGCCGACAACGCCACGCTGTTGAAGGAGGTGAAAATCACTGCCAGCCGGCCGCTCTACAGCGCCGACGGCGAGAAGGTGTTCTACAATGTGGGCGACGACCCCAGCGTGCAGAGCGGCAACGCCACCGACGCGCTGCAGAACGCCCCGGGCGTGGAGGTGGATGCCGAGGGCAATATCAAGTATCGCGGCGGCGCCGAGGTCTCCATCTGGATCAACAACAAGCCGTCGCACCTCAAGGCAGAGAGCCTCAAGCAGTACCTCAAGTCGCTTCCCGCCGGCTCGTTGCAGCGCATCGAGGTCATCGCCCACCCCTCGGCCAAGTACCACACGCAGAACTGTGTGGTCAACATCGTCACCACCGCCAAGGTGAAGCGCAACGAGCTGCTCTGCCTCGGCCTCAACGCCAACAGTCGGCCGCAGGTGGGGCCGTGGGTGGACTATGTGTGGAGCAACGAGAAGGTGCGCTTCAACGTCTTCGTGAGCGGAGACTACGACAGCTACAGCGGCGAGCAGCAGAGCGACAGCCGTCTGCTGGCTCCCGACAGCTCGCTCTCGTCCACCGTCAGCAGCCGCGCCCACAGCAAGAACCGCACCCTCGGCGGCAACTTCGGGTTGGACTTCGACTACAATATCGACAGCAACACGCTGGTCAACTTATGGCTGTGGACGACCGCCACACACGACAGCAGCCGCCTCGACGGCCGCACCGAGCGCACGGAGTTCCTCGCGCCCTCGGCGGGCCGCTATTTCTACAACGAGGCGCAGCGCAGCGGCAGCCTGCTGGCCGACGCGGCCTTCGGCGTAATGCTGGAGAAGAAGCTCGACACGCTGGGCGGGATGCTCTTCGTCGACTACACCGGCACCTTGACGCGCAACCGCTCCTTCGCCAGCGACATCCGCACTCACGACAGCCTCGTCACCCTCGACTTCGACCGTCTCCGCACGACCCGCAGCCCCTCGCAGTGGCACGGCATCACCGCCGACCTCGCGCTGCCCTACAGCGAGCACGGAGAGGTGGACTTCGGCCTCATGGCGAGCCTCGCGCCGGAGCGCAAGAATGTGGACGAAAACAATAACGGCCTTACGGATAGTTTGCGCAGCTACAATTACGCCAATGGCACCTACGAACTCTCTGTGTATGCCGGTGCCGAGCACCACTTTGGTCGCTTCACCCTCGGCGCCTCGTTGAGTTGCGACAACGCCTGGTACCGCCTGCGCTACACCGAGGCCGACAGCGGCAACGTGACGAAGCACTACCTCACCTTCAGCCCCACCGTCCACGCCTCCTACAGCACCCCCTCGATGCACAACTTCACCTTCAACTACACCCACTACGTCGCGCCGCCCACCGCCAGCCAACTCACGCGCTTCACCGTCTATGGCTACGACAGCTACAGCACCGGCAACCCAGGCCTAAAGAACGGCTACACCGACAACCTCGAACTCGGCTGGGAACGCTATTTCGACCACCTCGGCTCGATAGGCCTCAGCGCTTGGTACAACTCGATGCGCGACCAGACGGGCACCCTCACCGATGTGGCCTACTGCGACCCCTTCGGGCGCATCGTGGCCTTCAGCCAGCCGTTCAACATCGGCACCGCCCGCAACGGTGGCCTCGGCCTCAACGCCACCCTGCGGCCAGCCGACTTCATGAATATCCGTTTCTATGCCAACCTCTTCGACGACTACTATCGCGTGCAGTACCGCCCCAGCCTTTGGGCCGAAAGCGAGATGCTCTGCTACTCGTTGCGATTGAACTTCTGGGCCAAACTGTGGGAGCACAACGGCAGCCGCTGGTTCGACGGCCTGCAGGTGTTCGCCAACGCCGTCTATCGCAGCCGCACACAGACCTTGCTGGCCGAGGTCGACCCCTATTTCACCGTCGACTGCGGTGTGAGCACCGACCTCTTCGACCGCCGCCTGTCGCTCTTCCTCAACGTCAACGACCTCTTCAATACCGTCCGCAATGGCAGTGAGAGTGTCAACCCCTACAATCCTTCTGTTACCGAAAGTAGCTACACCAGCTTCTACGTCAGCTTGGGTCTCACTTGGCGTATCGGCCGCACCGAGATGGAGGGTATGCAACAAAAAGAGAAGAAGAGCAAGTCTTCTTCTCATAGAATGGGAAAGTGATATAGTTACTGTATCACTTGGTTAGAACTTCACGATGTCTATCAGGCGGACGCCGTCGAGCCAGACGGCGATGCAGCCGACGGCGCCGTTCTGCTCGGCGTCGGCCCATTCGGCGATGGGCTGCAGGGTGATGGCGTCGACAATCTCGAAGTATTCGGGCTCGAACTTCAAGCCGTCGGGGCAGTCG
>JAFZKV010000014.1 GCA_017551765.1 Bacteroidales bacterium | reverse complement strand
GCCAGGATCAAACTCTTCATTGTAAGAATTGTTCTTTGAGGTTTTACGTTTCACGTTTGATGTTTTACGTTTTACGTTCGCCTCTTACCTCTTTGACTCGTCTTCGTGTCCTCATCATATCTTATATAATGATTGACACACGCTATCTCTTTCTTCTCATCATTTCAAATCTCTCTCGTTTTCCAACTCCCTTTTTCAGGTCGAAAACGGCTGCAAAAATACAACCATTTTTTATTCCTACAAAATATTTTTTCAAAAAAATGCAATATTTTTCATAAACACCTGATTACCATGATAAAATATTTGAAGAAAAATCAAAATCCAGCTTTATAGACAAATCTATTCCACAATTTTTAAAACAAAAAAGTGGCATTTTCTGCCTTTCGGAATCAGAAAATGCCAAAAATGGTCAAAAATCAATATAGAATACTGATTTATATTATCTTACAATAATTTCATCGGTAAAAAGGTAGGAGGGCTGGCCGGGAGCGGGATGCCACTCGGGCAGCGGTCCTGGATTGGGAACTACCACACGGATTGCTTGATTGCTTGAGTGCTTGAGTGCTTGAGTGTCGAGTTCTACTGTATATGTGCGGAGACGCATGCCGGTCTCTCGGGGATCCATGTCGAAGTGTTTATCGGCGATGAGGGTCCATTCTTTACCGTCTTTCGAAGCATAGACCTTTATTTCTTTCGGGCCAAGTATCCAGTCGAGGGTGTTCTGCATGAAGCGCATAGAGACCTCCTGAATGGGTTTCTTCTCGCCAAAATCGATAATGGCGTCTATACTATCGCCCCAGTAGCCCTGCCAATGGCCGTCGGCGTAGGTGGTGTTGCTACCCAACTGTCCATCGATAAGGGCGTTCTCTCCCCCACCCGAATAGAGAGACTTATAAGTGCTATAAGGAGTATTGAGGGTTATCTTGGCACCCATGCCAAGATGACTCAGCAGGAATTGCTCGGTGACAACACCCTCACCATATTCATTATATGATATGGCCTTGATGGTAGCGGAGCGCTCCAGCGGGAAGGGACCATCATAGAGCGTCGAGGAGGCTGTAGGTTCTGAGCCGTCGAGGGTATAGTAGATGGGGCGGTCGTTGTAGAGGGTTCTTAGCGTGACAAGTGGCTGAGTATACTCTGTCACTTTGTCACTTTGCCACTGTGTCACTTCCATGAAGACATGCCTGTCAAGTTCCAGCACCTCGCGTGCCAGGTCGTCATAGCGATTCATGACAATGTATCGCTCATAGTCGCCGTTCTCCTGATCCCACATATTCAAATAGAACCTCTTAAGTTCGAAAAGGTCTCTAAAATACGTGTCGGCCATACCTTTGACGGTGCTTTCCAAATCCACTCCCTTGGGCTTATCTCCTTTTAGCAACTTGTTAATATATATTCTCAATATGGCTTTTTTCTCCGTTGCTCTGATTCTGTCCAAAGTATAAGAGGCATGTGGGTTATGGTAGGTTATCGAAATAGTATCCAATACTTTTGACACCATAGACACACGAGAAAACACTGCTGCCTCGTCGGTGTTGTCTGGGTTGAAGTTGAGCAGAGGCTCGAGGAGAGCGGCGGATGTGTACCATTCGGCAACGGCGGGGTTGTACATCAAGGCGCCGACGGAATAGAGTTGCTGGGTTAAGACAGCGGGCGAACCGCCGTCCACATCATGTCCGTAAAAGAGGCGCTCAAAGTTCTCGTTGAACTGCGCCTCGCGCTGGCGGAGCTCTTCAGGGTCATCTGTCTTGAGCGGGTTCCAGGCCATCTCGGCAGCCCAATACTGCGCGTGCCAGCTGTTGTCGAACAGGGCTTCGCCGTTGTCGTCCCAGCAGGTAAGCATAGCACCTTCGGCACCGTCGCGGTAGCCGTCGCGGAAAAGGTTGGCTATATTCTTTATATACCGTTGCGGCGTGGAGGTCATGGTGGCGCTGTGGCCCGTCGAGGCGGCGACCCAGAAGGGGTTACCCTGCTCCTTGAAGGGTTTTATCAAATGCTTGAAGCTGTCGATAGGCTCGTAGGCCCACATAATGTAGATCATATCATTGGGCAACTGCTTCATCATCGCGGGGTTCTTGGCCACTATGTCGCCCCACATGGCTATCCTAGGAGTAACTGAGTGGCTGTGTGGTTGAGTAACTGAGTTCACTGTAGACTTTGTCACTTTGCCACTTTGAGACTCCGCCACTTCATTAACAAGCGTGTAACACTTGTTGATGAAATCAACATACACTTGGTCGGCACCGAGACTATCCACCAACTCCTTCGCTCGCCCAGTACCAAGTTGCTCCGTCTCATCGCAGTTGATAATGAAGAAGGGCGAGTTGGGGATGCGGTCGTAGGCGGCGGCGATGCGCTTGCGCAGGAAATCGTAGGTGGCCTCTGTCTCGGGGTTGAAGTTCGCTTTGCTATCCATCATGTACTGATAGAACGGGATGCGCAGCGTCTTCTCGGCGTGGGCGAAGAGCTGTAGGTTGATGACCTCGTCGGGATGCGGCGTGCACTCGGCTGCGTAGGCCGGCGCCAGGTCGGGGAACTCTGGCTGGTAGAGCGTGTGTTCGGTGTAGTAGTTGCAGAAGTTGAATTTTAACGCATGGAGCCTGTTCCACTGCTTCTCGCGGAAGGCTTGGTGCGGCACCGGCCCGCGGCTGATGTCATCCATCCAACCACGATACTTATAAGCCGGCCAGTCGGTGATAGTGATACATCTAATCCACTCATGCAACTGTTTCAGCTGTTCCAACGTCAGATATGCGTTTTGCCGTCCCTCATCACCAACATACCTCAACTCGATTTTCTTTGGTCCAAAGGCAAGCTGGTATGCCTGGACAAGGTTGGTCTCCACAGGTAGTGTATCCACCTTCTGCTCCACCACCTTGGCCTTTTGCAACACACATATCTGTTTCTCATAATAACTTCCCCGCCGAAGCTCCACCTTCTGTGGTGTGGGAATCAGCCCCAGCTTGTCATAGTTTCCGAGCCAATCCATGGGGCTCCTCTGCGCAAAAGCCGCCACTCCCAGCGTCAGCAGCAGCAATGCAACTACTATCCGTTTCATTTCAAGCAGTCTAAATATCTATGGATGGTCTCCTCGATGCCGAGATAGAGGGCGTCGCTAATGAGCGCGTGGCCAATGCTCACCTCGTCGCACCAGGGTATCTGCTGATGGAAATAAGTGAGATTCTCCAACGAGAGGTCGTGACCGGCGTTGAGGCCAAGACCGCAGTCGCGTGCCACTTTGGCAGCCTCCACGAAAGGTCTGACACACTCCTCCGTCCGCTTCGCGTCCACCTCCCCTAACTTAGGGGAGGAGCTGATGGCAGCGTGGTATTCACGGGCATAGGCTTCGGTGTACAGCTCCACACGGTCGGTGCCTGTCTTGGCGGCCATCTCAATCATCTGCGGGTTGGCGTCGATAAAGATGCTTACACGGATGCCGCAGGCCTTAAACTCCTTGACCACATCGCGCAGGTAGTCCTGATTCTTGACGGTGTCCCAACCAGCATTGCTGGTCAGCACTCCTTCGGCATCAGGCACCAACGTCACCTGCGCAGGGCGTATCTCTTTCACCAGGTCAATAAAACCGTATGGGCGACTTTTGGAGATACCCTTAGGATTACCCTCAATATTATACTCCACGCCGATGAGCGGCTTGATGGCCAGCGCGTCGGCGTAGCGGATATGGCGCTCGTCGGGACGCGGATGGACGGTGATGCCTTGGGCTCCGAAGCGCTCACAGTCCACAGCAAACTTTAACACATCAGGCGTATTGCCGCCACGCGCATTGCGGATAGTGGCCACCTTATTGATATTCACACTCAACTTAGTCATAAAGCAAATTCTTTTTTAATTTTATCAACCATATCAAGTTTCTCCCAGCCGAAGAACTGCACCTTCTTCTTGCGCTTGCGGCCTGCGGCATCGTAGACGGTGACATAGTCCTCGAAGGGGTCGCGTCCCATGTGGCCATAGGCTGCTGTGGGCAGGAATATAGGGTTCTTCAAACCGAAACGCTCCACGATGGCATAGGGGCGCATATCAAACAGTTTGAGCACATGCGAAGCAATCTCGCCGTCACTCATCTTGACTTTTGCGGTGCCATAGGTATTCACATACAGGCCCACCGGCTCGGCCACGCCGATGGCGTAGGCCACCTGCACAAGGGCCTTGTCGCAGAGACCGGCAGCCACGAGGTTTTTGGCAATATGGCGTGTAGCATAGGCTGCCGAGCGGTCCACTTTGCTGCTGTCCTTGCCACTGAAAGCGCCGCCGCCGTGGGCACCACGCCCACCATAGGTGTCGACAATAATCTTGCGGCCCGTGAGGCCGGTGTCGCCGTGGGGGCCACCAATAACGAACTTGCCGGTAGGATTGACGTGAAGCTTATAGTCTTTCTTGGAGAACAACTTCTGCGTAGCCTTGGGCAGGCGCCCTACGACTCGGGGAAGGAGTATCTTCTCCACGTCCTTGCGTATCTGCTCTTGCGTGGCATCGGGGTCGTGCTGCGTGCTGACCACAATGGCCTCGATACGCTCGGGTTTTCCCTTGTCGCTGTACTGCACCGTCACCTGGCTTTTGGCGTCGGGCCGCAGGTAGCGCATCTGCTTGCCTTCGCGGCGTATCTTACCCAACTCGATAAGGATAATGTGTGCCAGGGTGATGGGCAGCGGCATCAGTTCGTCGGTCTCGCGGCAGGCATAGCCGAACATCATGCCTTGGTCGCCGGCGCCCTGGTCCATTTTAGCCTTGCGGCTGACCCCTTGATTGATGTCTTGACTCTGCTCGTGGATGGCGCTGAGCACACCGCAACTCTCGGACTCGAACTTGTACTCGCCCTTGGTGTACCCGATGGCCTTAATGACGTCACGCACGGTCTGCTGCACATCGACCCAACCGTTGCAACTCACCTCGCCGCTGACCACAGCCAAGCCGGTAGTTACCAGCGTCTCACAAGCCACATGGCTCTCGGGGTCACGGCGCAGGAATTCATCCAACAAAGCGTCGGAAATCTGGTCGGCCACCTTGTCGGGATGGCCCTCGCTCACTGATTCTGAAGTGAAGAAATAGCTCATTTTACATTACTTTTAACTGTTAATACTTTAGTTTAACAGTGAAAAGAATTGTACTGAAAGTCCGTTGAATTAGTGCTTTAGCATTTTTTCAAGTGGTTGCAATCATTACAAATCTATCCACATTTGCAAGTGCAAAGATACAAAATAAAATGAAAAGTAAAAAATGAAAATAATTACTTCCCGCTTTTCAACCTATTGTAATGGCAAATCAGCAGGTCGCCGTTGTCGTCGTAGAGATGGAGGCCGGAGCCTTCGCAGTAGCGCCACACCTTGCAGTCCTTGCATTGACCTTTCTTAGCCCAGGAGTGGTTGCGCATCACCTGGAAGCGGTTCTGCCACACCTCCCAGAAGTCGTCTTTGTAGATATTGCCCTGGTCCATGTGGCTGCGCACAGAGGTGCAGCCGCTAATGGCACCGTCGCAACGGATGCTGGCCACATCCACACCGCTGCGGCAGTGGAAGAAGTGGTCGCGGACACGCTGCTCATACTCGCCCAGGAAGCCCTCGCAGGCGTAGCTCACATGTAGTTCGGAACTCCGAACTCCGAACTCCGAACTATTGCGACACTCCTTGATAAAGTCAAGTATACCACGGAACTGCTCATCGGTAAGTTGCAGCTCGGGGTCGTGGGCCGCACGGCCCATGGGGAAGATGCTGAAAAGGCGCCATGCCGGGACACCCAGCGAGACAAGATACTCTTTAAATTCCTTCAAGTGAGGATAATTCCTCGGATTGACACATGTTACAATGTCCCACAGCAAGTCCTTCTGCTGCGTCAGCAACTTGATGGCCTGCGTGGCCCTTTCGAACGACTGCGGGTGACGCCGCATCCAATTGTGCTGTTCCTCGAAGCCGTCGAGACTGACGGTGATGGAGTGCATGCCGCTGGCCAGTAGGCTGTCGAGCCGCTTCTGGTCCAGCAGGAAGCCGTTTGTGACCACACCCCAAGGATACTCACGCCGATAAAGCTCGAGGCCCACCTGTTCCAGATCGTCGCGCAGCAGCGCCTCGCCGCCGCTGAAGATAATAAAGACCTTATGGGGGTCAACATGTGGAGTGATTGAGTCTATCACTTTAAGGAAATCGGCCGCCGGCATGTCCTTCACCTCGGGCTGCACCTTGCAGTCGCTGCCGCAGTGGCGGCACGACATATTGCACCGCAACGTGCACTCCCAGAAGAGCGTGCGCAGCGGATGCAACTGCTCATCGGTCTTTCGCAGCGAGCGTTGCAGTTCGAGGCCTACACGTTGACGAAGACTGAGTGTCACTTATCCTCTAAATTAATCTCCACCTCTTTGTTGAAGGTGCCCTGGTTCCAGCCACCTGCATGGGTGCGGTCCATATCGGCCGGCGTAACGTCCACCTCCAGCAGTTGGTTGCGGAAAGCGCCATTCTCTTCGCCGTCCACGTCGCGCACCATCAGGCGCACCTGCTCCTGCGGCAGGCCGCTATTCTGTATAACAAAACGCCCATCCTTATCGGTACGCGCCTCGGTGCCACTCAGCCACTTGTCGATGGCCTCGGGGTCGCCTACCAGCCCTCCCTCGGGGGTGGTCTGCATGTTGCGCTCCAACATATTGACGCGGATATCCTGCACCGGACGCCCGTCGGCATCCTTCACCTGGCCGCGAATCATATAGTTCATCGTCGGCACACCATACATCAGCCGCATTTCCTCGCGCTCCTTGACCACAGGCGTCTCCTCTTCTTCGGGCGCGGCCAACTGCTTGTGGCAGTGGCAGGCAGAGAGCCCCAAAGCACCCATCAACGAGACGAGCAACCAATTCTTCAATTTGAGAAACTTAACTTTCATATAATGATAACGCCGCCGAATGAAAAAAATTGTGTATCTTTGCAAATTGTTTCAAACTCAAATTCATGGACAAGACTATCATCGCGGGCCCGTGCAGCGTGGAGAGCCGCGAGCAACTGAGAGAGACCACCGAAGCACTTGCCAAAACAGGGCAGGTGAGCCTGATACGCGCCGGCGTATGGAAACCGCGCACCCGTCCGGGCAGCTTCGAGGGACTCGGCGAGCCCGCCCTGCGGTGGATGCAGGAACTTGCCGCGGAATACAGCGTGCGCTACTGCTGCGAGGTGGCGCGTCCCGAGCATGTGGAACTGTGCCAACAGTATGGCATCCAGACCGTATGGTTGGGTGCACGCACCACCGGCAACCCCTTCATGGTGGAGGAGATATGCAGCGCCCTGCGCGGCAGCGGCATGAGCGTGCTGGCCAAAAACCCCATGATTCCCGACGTACACCTGTGGCTCGGCGCCATCGAGCGGCTGCAGGCTGCAGGCATCACCGACCTCACCGCCGTGCACCGCGGCTTTGCCATGTACAACAACCACGGCTACCGCAACGCTCCCTTGTGGGAGGTCCCTCTCGAACTGCGGCGCGAGCGGCCCGACCTGCCCATCCTGTGCGACCCCAGCCACATCGGAGGCCAGCGCGCTTTGGTAGCACCCATCTCCTTGGCGGCCATGCAATTGGGCTACGACGGCCTGATGGTCGAGGTGCACCCCCACCCCGAAGCGGCACAGAGCGACTCCGAGCAACAGATCACCCCCGACGAACTGCAGCAACTGATTGACCTGCTGTCCACCGCGCACCGTGCCGCCAGGAACGACGACGAGCGCCTCGCCGCCGCCCTCGCCCCCTTGCGGCAGCAAATCGACGACATCGACCATGAGATGCTCGGCCTGCTAGCGCAACGAATGAGACTCTCGCAACAGATAGCCACCGTCAAGCAACAGATGCAAACCACTGTCTACCAGCCCAAACGCTGGGAGCAGGTGCTACAGGACCGCCAGCAGATAGCCGCCGCCCTCGGCCTCAACACCGACTTCACCAAGGAACTCCTCGAGAAGATACACGCCGAGAGCGTGCGGGTGCAGCTGGGCTGACGGCACAAAAAAACCTCCACCACCCTCGGGCGGCGGAGGCAAAAACCTTAACTTATGAAAAGAATAATATTTATTCTGCGGGAACCACGCTGACATAGGAGCGGTCCTCACGGCCTTTGTGGAATTTCACCACGCCGTCAATCAAGGCAAAGAGCGTATGGTCCTTGCCCATGCCGACATTCTGGCCGGGGTTGTGGACGGTGCCGCGCTGACGGACAATGATATTGCCGGCGACGCACTTCTGACCGCCAAAAATCTTAACGCCTAAGCGTTTGCTTTCGGATTCACGACCGTTACTTGAACTACCAACACCTTTTTTGTGTGCCATATTGCATTGAATTTAAACGGTTAGACTTAATTGATGCTGTCAATCTTGATTTGGGTCAGATAGTCGCGGTGGCCGTTCATCTTCTGGAAGCCTTTACGACGGATTTTCTTGAACACCAAAACCTTATCGCCCTTGAGGTGGCGAAGGACAGTGGCCTTGACATTGGCACCTGCAATGTAAGGTTTGCCCACTTCAACCTTGCCATCATTGTCTTTAAGCATCACGGTGTCAAAAGACACTTCGCTACCCTCGTCGTTCTGGAGACGGTTGACGAAAATCTTCTGATCTTGGGCGACCTTGAATTGCTTGCCTGCGATTTCTACGATTGCGTACATTTTGTTATTTGTTTATAATTTAACT
>JAFZKV010000110.1 GCA_017551765.1 Bacteroidales bacterium | reverse complement strand
GTTGCATTAATCGGTGCAATATATTGTATATCATTTAATAATAAAAATATAAACAATAAATAAAAGACAAACCTATGAGCATTATTAAACCCTTCAAAGGATTCCGTCCCCCGGTGGACATCGTCGAGAAGCTGGCTTCGCGCCCCTACGACGTTCTGAATAGCGAAGAGGCCCGCGTCGAGTGCGAGGGCAACCCCTACAGCCTGCTGCACGTCACCAAGGCTGAAATCGACCTCCCCAAAGGCACCGACGAGCACTCGCCCGAGGTGTACCTCCAGGTGGTGAAGAACTACAACCTGTTCAAGGACCTCGGCTGGCTGGTGAAGGATGAGGAGGAGAAACTCTACATCTACGCCCAGAGCATGAACCCCAAGGACAAAGACGCCAAGTGGCAGTACGGCATCGTGGCCTGCGCCTACAGCGAGGACTACGTGAACAAGGTCATCAAGAAACACGAGCTGACCCGCAAGGACAAGGAAGAGGACCGCATGAAACACGTCCGCATCACCAACGCCAACGTGGAGCCCGTCTTCTTCGCCTATCCCGCCATTGCCCGCATCGACGAGATCGTGGCCGGCATCACCGCCAAGAAGCCTATCTATGACTTCATCGCCAAGGAGGACGGCTTCGGCCACCGCTTCTGGGTCATCGACGACAAGGCCACCATCGCCGAGCTCGTCGACATCTTCGACAAGCAAGTTCCCGCCATGTACATCGCCGACGGCCACCATCGCAGCGCCGCCGCCGCCCTCGTGGGACAGGAGAAGAAGGAGCAGAACCCCAAGCACACCGGCAAGGAGGAGTACAACTACTTCATGACCGTCATCTTCCCCGACAACCAGTTGAACGTCATCGACTACAACCGTGTGGTGAAGGACCTCAACGGCCTCAGCAAGGAGCAGTTCATCGCCGCCGTGGGCGAGAGCTACGACCTGCAGGACATGGGCACCGAGATCTACAAGCCCGCCAAGCTGCATGAGCACAGCATGTACCTCGACGGCCACTGGTACAAGATGACCGCCAAGCCCGGCACCTACAACGACAACGACCCCATCGGAGTGCTCGATGTCACCATCCTCAGCAACCTCGTGCTCGACAAGGTACTTGGCATCAAGGACCTCCGCACCGACAAGCGCATCGACTTCGTCGGCGGCATCCGTGGCCTCGGCGAGCTGAAGCGTCGCGTCGACAACGGCGAGATGAAGGTCGCCTTCGCCCTCTATCCCGTCAGCATGAAGCAGATTATCGACATTGCCGACACCGGCAACATCATGCCCCCGAAGACCACCTGGTTCGAGCCCAAGCTCCGCTCCGGCCTCGTAATCCACGAGCTCTGCTAAACGAATAATCAATCATAAAAAAACAGATACATCATGAAAAAAGCATTAACATTGTTTGCTGCCGTGATGCTGCTTGCATCCGCCAGCTTTGCACAAACCAACGCCCGCCGCATGACGGCAAAGGACATGGCCAAAGTTTCGCCTGCCGCCATGTTCAAGGCCCAGCAGCAGAAACCTGCCGCCCCTGTGGCCACTCCGTCTGCTCCCAAGAACGTCACCAGCTTCCCCTGGACTGAGGACTTTGAGAGCGGCACCACTCCTTCCGGCTTCACCCTCATTGACAGTGACAACGACGGAAACAATTGGGATCCCACCTATCTGTACGGACAGGGCTACGGCCACAACGGTAGTGATGGCATGATTGCCTCTGCTTCTTACGACAACAACAGCGGTGCCCTGACTCCCGACAACTGGATGATTCTGCCCACCTTTGATATTCCCGCCGGCAGCGACTTCGAGCTGACCTGGTACGAAAAAGGCCAAGACGCCAACTATGCCGACGAGTTCTACAGCGTGTACATCAACACCACCGGTAACACCGTGGCCAACTTCACCGCCACCACTGCCGTGCTCACCAGCACCGCCACCGGCGACTGGGTGAAGAAGACCGTCAACCTGGCCAGCTATGCCGGTCAGACCATCTACATCGCCTTCCGCCACCACAACGTGACCGACATGTTCTATCTGGACATTGACGACATGCGTATCGGTGCCGCCGGTGCCCCCGAAGTGAGCGTTAGCGGCCCCGCCATCGCCCTGGTGAACGATCCCGCCACCTTCACCGCCACCAGCACCGTCAACACCCTGACTTGGTATGTCGACGGTGTGCAGGAGAGCGCCACCGGCCTCACCCTGACCTATACCTTTACCACCGCCGGTATGCACGAAGTGGTGGCCGAGGCCACTAATAATGTTGGTTCCGCCTACGACACCCTCAATGTAAATGTGGTTGACTGCGGTGGTGCCATCGACAACTTCCCCTACACTGAGAACTTCGAGGCTGCCAACCCCTGCTGGCTCTTCGTCAGCGCCGACCCCGCCAACGACGATAACACCGGCATCACCACTGAGGAGGCTATCGAGGGCACTTCATCCTTCGTCCTCAGCAGCTATGCCAGCGCCACCTCTGGCGACTACAACCAATTCCTCATCAGCCCTGAGTTCGACCTGCCGACCACCAGCGACTTTATGGTCAAGTTCTGGTATATGGGTGACATGAACACCGATGCTTTCCGTGTGAAGGTTTCCACCACCACCCGCGACACCGCCGCCTTCACCACCGTGCTGGCTGACCTGCCCACCGTGGCCACCACATGGACCGAGGTTGCCTACACCCTGCCCGCCGGCACCAAGTACATTGCCATCAACTACTACGGCGACTACGCCTACTACCTCTACATCGATGCCTTCAGCGTTGAAGAAATGGGTGCTCCCATTGTTACCCTTGACGGTCCTATTGAAATGGGCACCAACATGCCCGCCACCTACACCGCCACCGCCAACCTGGCAGACACCCTGGTATGGTACGTGGACGGCACGGATGCCAACAACGTGGGCAACGAACTGACCACCACTTTCACCACCAGCGGCAACCACGAAATCGTGGTCGAGGCCACCAATATCTATGGTAGCAATAGCGATACCCTCATTGTCAACGTCATTGAGTGCAACGCTATTGACATCCCCCACACTTTTGACCTTGCCACCGAGTTCAACCTCTGCTGGGATAACCCCGAAGACGGATGGGACACCCTCTCTGACGATAGCGGGAACTTCTATCTCTACTCCATGTCTAACCTGTATGGTTTCATTGATTTGGACCCCGACAATTGGATTTACACTCCCACGTTGACCATGCCCGCCGAAGGCAGCTTTGACATTGCTTGGCAGGTGGCCCCCTACACCACCCAGCTTCCCTCCGACCACTACGGTGTCTATGTTGTCCAGGGCAACAACGCCACCCTGCTCCGTGAGGAGACCCTGAACGCCAGCATGAACGGCTTCCAACAGCGCGTTGTCAGCATCCCGGCCTCCATTACTGGCGACTTTAAGATTGCGTTCCGCCACTATGAGACCTCCGGTGGTTATGTCATCCTTCTTGGCGACATCAAAGTGGTCTCCACCGGCTCTGTTGTTGGCATCAACGACGTCAACAACATCAACGTGGCTGTCTACCCCAACCCCGCCAGCGACAAGCTGAACATCGAGGGTGAAGGCATCAGCGAGGTGCAGCTCATGGACATCAACGGCCGCACCGTGATGACCGCCAACAATGGTGGCGTGCTCAGCATTGCCAGCCTCACCAATGGCGTCTATGTCATCCGCGTGGTCACCGCCGAAGGCGTCCACACCCAGAAGATTGTCAAACAATAAACTGACAACCATTCAAACAAAAAGAGACTGCTCTTCGGAGCAGTCTCTTTTTTAAAAACAACTTAACAATGTTCCTCTTAGACGACAACACACCCACGTTGATGGCTGTGGCTGCGGCGCAGAAAAACGGTGGCACGCCGCCACCTCCGCCGCAAGACGAGTTTGGACAGACCGTGATGGCACAGGACAGCATCTCGCGCGCCCTCTCCGACAGCATCAAGAACATGGACATCTCCGACCTAAAAGCCGTGGTGACCGGAGAAAACACCTTCATCAAAGACAGCCTGCACCAACTTACGCAACTCACGGTGGGCTTCGTGCCCAAGCTGTTGGTAGCCATCCTTGTGCTATGGATTGGCCTGAAGCTGGCCAACATGCTGCGCAAGATGATTGTGAAGGCCCTCGACAAACGCGGTGCCGAGCCAAGCCTAAAGACCTTCCTCGGCTCACTGTTCAACCTGCTGCTCAAGGCTATGGTGGTGCTCATGGCCATGGATATTATCGGCATCAAGGCCACCTCCTTCATCGCACTGCTCGGCGCCATGGGCTTGGCCATCGGCATGGCCCTGCAGGGCACCTTGCAGAACTTCGCCGGCGGCGTCATCATCCTGCTCATGAAGCCCTTTAAGGTCGACGACTACATCGAGTGCGGGCAATACAAAGGCTACATCAAAGAGATACGCATCTTCCACACCATCATGCGTCCCTTCAACGGCCGCACCATCATCATCCCCAACAGCGAGTTGGCTACCAAGAGCCTCATCAACCACACTAAGGAGCCCGTCATCCGTCTGGATGTGGTGGCCTCCGTAGCCTATGGCACCGACATCAAGCGGGCCAAAGAGGTGCTGTGGGAAGTCATCAAGGCCGAGCCGCTCATCAAATGGGAGCCCAAAGCCCCCATTGTGGCCGTCAGCGAGTTGAACAACAGCTCGGTTGACATCACCCTATGGCTCTGGATTGCCGTCGAGGACTATTGGACCGTCTGGATGCGCATCCGCGAGGACATCTACATCGCCTTCAACAACGCAGGCATCGAGATACCCTTCCCGCAGGTCACCGTGCACAGCGCCACCCCCAAGGAGCCTATCCACATGGAGACGCGCACAAACAACGACCACCTGCAGACCTTTGAGAACGAAGCTATGGGCGAAGGAGCCTAATAAAGTAAAGTAAAAAGTAAAAACTAAAAAGTAAAAAACATGAGAGTCTTTAGTTGCAAAAGGCCGACAGATGGAAACTTGCATTGCAAACAATTATTGCTTTTAGTTTTTAGTTTTTACTTTTTACCTTTCGCCCTTCCGGCGCAGGAGCTGCCGCTGAGCCCTACGGCCACCGCCAGCGTTATCACCTGCGGCCCGGGTAACGACTTCTACACCACCTTCGGACATAGCGCCCTGCGCATCACCGACACCGCCAACGGAATCGACCTGGTCTACAACTACGGTACCTTCGACTTCGACACGCCCCACTTCTATTGGACATTCGCCAAAGGGAAACTTGACTACTGCCTCGCCCGCAGCTCTTTCGACCACTTCCTGGCTGTTTATAGCTATGAGCGACGCTACATGTACGAGCAGCGGCTCAACCTCACGCCACAGGAACTCAACAACCTGTTTGTCATGCTGGAGTGGAACTACCTGCCCGAAAACCGCTACTATCGCTACGACCTCTTGCTCGACAACTGCGCCACCCGTGTGCGCGACATGGTGGATGCTGCTGCAGGAAAGCGCACGATAGGATTTGATGATTGGGAAGACCACAGCTACCGCTATTGGCTGCACGATGCCACCGCCGGCGGCTGCCTGGAATGGTGGACTTTCGGCATCGACATGCTATTGGGCATGACTACCGACCACGTCTGCAACACCTCGGAGACCATGTTCTACCCTGTGGCCATGATGGAGCTTTACAACAACGCCATGCTTGACGATGCCGAGCCCCTCTGCAATCCCACCCAAAAACTGCTCCAGGACACCCGCGAGCCACTGCGCCGCAGCTTCCCGCCGCTGGTGGTCTTCGCGCTGTTCTTCATCGCCGTGTCGCTGCTCTCTTGGAAGCATTTATGGCCTAAATGGGCCGACAGGGTGTTGTTCGCAATTGCAGGTCTGGTAGGCTGTTTCCTCATCTTCTTGTGGACCGGCACCGAGCACTACTGCACCAAGTGGAACCTCAACATCCTGTGGGCTTCACCCTTCTTCCTGCTGATTGCCATACGGTTGGAGAAATCGCCGCGCTGGTTCCTGTGTCTGCAGGCTGCCCTGCTGGTCCTGTCGCTGATTATCGCCGTCATCGGCTGGCCACAACAATTCAACGTGGCCGTCATTCCCTTGATTCTCGTCCTCCTATTGAGGTCTATTTGCTTAATTCCCAGAACGCCACAGCGGCAGCAGCGGCTACGTTGAGCGAGTCGACACCCCGTTGCATCGGTATGCGGGCCACATAGTCGGCCTGCCGCAACACATTGTCGCTTAGTCCGTCGCCCTCGGTCCCGAGGATGACGGCCATTTTTTCTATTCCTTTCAGCACCGAAGCGTCAATCGGCACCGAGCGGTCGGTCAAAGCCAGTGCAACGGTAGCGAAGCCGTTGTCTTTCAACTGCATATAGTTATCCATAAAGGTCCACGGCAGCTGGAACACCGTGCCCATGCTGACACGGCAGGCGCGGCGGTTCAAGGGGTCGCAGCAGGTGCGTGTAAGCAGCACAGTGTCAATGCCCAACGATGCGGCTGCACGGAAGATGGCACCGGTGTTCTCCGAGTTGACCACCCCGTCCAGCACCGCCACACGCCTCGCACCCTCCAGCACCGTCGCCACCGGCGGCAGCGTCGGCCTGCGCATGCAGCACAGCACCCCACGACTCAGCTCATAACCCGTAAGTTGCTTCAGCACAGCACGCTCAGCCGTATAGACCGGCACCCCATAGTCAGGCACCTGCGGCAGGAACTTTTCCTCACAAAGAAACGACACAGGCTCCATGCCATGCTCCAAGGCCACACGTATCACCTTCAGGCTCTCACAGATGAAGACCCCCTCGTCAGGGTGCAGTCGGTTGAGCAACTGCGCCTCAGTCAGCCGCGCATAGGGCGCCACCTCCACCCCGCCAAGATTGTCTATATATATTGTATTCATACTTTCCCAAAAAGGACACCCAAATAACGCCGCCACACCGACATTATTGTGCGGAGTGGCCGACAACTTATGTCGTGCACGACATAATCGCACCAACTACACCTCAACACCGTGTTTTGTCCGACTGCAGTCGGACATGGGTCGGACAAAACACGGACTTGACTCGGACCTGAGTCGGACTTGGTGTCTATTCAACATTGATTTACAGCTATTTAATATGATTTTACAGCATAATAACACTGATTATCAATACTTTAAACATAAATATGGTACTTTGGGAGGCTTCTGCGCCAAAAACTAAAAAAGTGTTAAAAAGATGATTTTTCACTCCCATATTATCTTTTATTTGTATATTTGCATCGTGCACGACCTAATTTTGGCACCGATTAATTGTTTCTGATAAAGAGTATTAATACAAAAAAACATCATAATTATGCACGAAGAATTAAAACTTGACAATCAGGTGTGTTTCCGCATCTACACGGCCCAACGTATGCTCAGTCAGGCCTACCGTCCGCTGCTCGACCCGCTGGGGCTGACCTATCCGCAATACCTCGTCATGCTGGTGCTCTGGGAACAGGACAACCTGCTGGTGGGCGAACTCGGCCGCAAGCTGATGCTCGACTCCAACACACTCACTCCTCTACTGCAACGCATGGAGAACGAAGGACTTATTATCCGTTCGCGCGGCATCGCCGACGGACGCCAGACGCTGGTAACCCTCACCAAGAAGGGCCTCCACATGCAGGACCAGGCCAAAGAGATACCCTCGTGCCTGACGGGATGCTGGCAGAACGAAAAGCAGGCTGCCGGCCTCATCGCCTCCCTTGACTCGATGATTGAAGCACTGAAGCAGAAATAACATCATGGCACTTTCACGCAAGACAAAGATAATCACCATCGTTGCGCTGGTGCTCGCGCTGGTGCTGACGTTGTTCCTCTACTTCCGTTTCTTCTTCGTCTACAGCAGCGGCGTCAATGCGGGCGACATCAACTACTTCCAGCGACAGGGTATCGTCTTCAAGACCTACGAGGGCAAGATGATACAGAGCGGCTTCAAAGCCAACGGCGCCAATACCAATGGCCTGCGAAGCAACGAGTTCAAGTTCTCGGTCACCAACAAGGCGGTGGCCGACAGCCTGATGCGCTGCTCGGGCAAGCGTGTGGAACTCAAGTGGAACCGCTACCTCGGCACCCTCCCCTGGCGCGGCGAGAGCCAATACATCGCCACCGAAATCCTCTCGGTGGAATAAATATATTTAATCATCATTTATGAAATACGGATTTGACAACGAGAAGTATCTGAGGATACAATCTGAACACATCAAAGAGCGCATCGGCAAGTTCGGCAATAAGCTTTATCTTGAATTTGGAGGCAAACTCTTCGACGACTACCACGCCAGTCGTGTGCTGCCCGGCTTTGAGCCCGACAGCAAGCTGAAGATGCTCACGCAGTTGAAGGACGATGCCGAGATAGTTATCGTCATCAGCGCAGTGGATATTGAGAAGAACAAAAAGCGCGGCGACCTCGGCATCACCTACGACGAAGACGTGCTGCGCCTGCGCGAGGTATTCACAAAGCGCGGCTTCCTGGTGAGCGGCGTCGTCATCACCCACTACAGCGGCCAGGCCAGCGCCACCGCATACCACGAACGCCTCGAACGCATGGGCATCAAGGCTTACTATCATTATATTATTGAGGGCTACCCCACCAATGTGGAGCTCATCGACTCGGACGAGGGCTTCGGCAAGAACGACTACGTCGAGACCACGCGGCCGCTGGTGGTTATCACCGCCCCAGGCCCCGGCAGCGGCAAGATGGCCGTCTGCCTCAGCCAGCTCTATCAGGAGAACAAGCGCGGCATCAAGGCCGGATACGCCAAATTCGAGACCTTCCCCATCTGGAGCATCCCGCTGAAGCACCCCGTAAATATCGCCTACGAGGCCGCCACCGCCGACCTCAACGACGTGAACATGATTGACCCCTTCCACCTCGAGGCCTACGGCGAGACGGCTGTCAACTACAACCGCGACATCGAGATATTCCCCGTGCTGAATGCCTTATTCGAAGGCATCTATGGCGAGAATCCCTACAAGTCGCCCACCGACATGGGTGTCAACATGGCGGGCTTCTGCATCTGCGACGACGAGGTCTGCTGCCAGGCCTCGAAGGACGAGATTATCCGTCGCTACTACACCGCCCTGTGCGACTACGCCAACGGCAAGTCGAGCGACAATGAAATCAATAAGATAGCCCTGCTGATGAAGCAGGCCAAGATATCGACCGACGACCGTCGCACCACCGTGGCCGCCAAGGAGCGCCGCGACCGCGAAGGCGCACCCTCGGCAGCCATCGAGCTGGCCGACGGCACCATCATCACCGCCACCACCAGCGACTTGCTCGGCGCCTGCGCCGCCCTGCTGCTCAACGCCCTGAAGCACCTGGCCGGCATCGACCACAGCGTCAAGCTCATCTCGCAGAAGATGATAGAGCCCATCCAGCACACCAAGGTCTCCATGCTGCACGGCAGCAACCCGCGCCTGCACACCGACGAGGTGCTCGTCACCCTCTCCATCCTCAGCCTTCTGGACGACAACTGCCGCCGTGCCCTCGACTGCCTGCCGCTCCTCGACGGCTGTCAGGTCCACACCACCGTGATGACCAGCGAAGTCGACCGCAAGATATTCAAGAAACTTGGCGTCGGCCTCACCAGCGAGCCCATCCGCAAGGACTGACAATCCTCTCACTCAACAGAAAAAAGGAGCCTCAATTGAGGCTCCTTTTTTCATACTCTGTCAAAATAATTTGGCCAATCAAAATAAAAGTCGTATTTTTGCAGTCGATTTCAAAAGGAAATCACGAAGCGATATGCTCGTTTTCTGTTGTAAGGAACGTGAGAAATTCTTTAGAATCGCAGAAGCAAGTGTAAAGGTTCGCGTATTTTAGCGTGGCCTCATTGCATCTTCTCGATTCAAGGTAATTCTCACGACCTCTTACAAATGAAGCGGCATTTGATGCCACGCTTCGTTTCATTCCATTGCTCAACACCGCCCGTGCGAGCGCAAAAACTGACGAGCCAACAGGATAACACGGCCACAAACAAAATGAATAAAACACAGAAAATACTTGCAGTGATAACCATTATTGTCACATTGGGATTGGTATTGTCATGTTCCAAAAATGAGCCAATTGAAAACCTTTCCAATCCTCAACAAAACGAGCAAGAAGACAATACTAATCCATTTGTCGGAACATGGACTCTTAAATCATCTTATGAGTGGAGGAAGAACGATACATATGTATCCTATGATTTGGATTATAAACTTATTATCACCAACGACAATCGGTGCATCCTTGAGGGCAGAAATATCATGTCCGCACGTACGACTTACACATATTCGGAAACACCATATATTCCAATAACAGAAACACGATATGATTCACAACGGTATCTATACTCATTAATTGACCCAAACGGAATTGTTTTTAGCCAAGGGAATTATTCGGATAATGATGGTATACGAATATCCAATAACGCCGAAGGTTATTTAATTAATGATGACTACACACTAACAATGAAAATACGTGTCCCAAGTCCAGAGACAAGGCATGAAGGCACCTATGGAAATTACCGATATGTGTATTACTTTAAATGGGGTGGAGAATACATTGAAGTGGATTTTCATAAACAATGAGTATTTCAGTAAATAAATAATCATCGTCCAATACTTTATTATTTTATTGGCTAAAATCAGTTTTGGATTATCCTGGCATCGCCTGAGAAGGAGCAGATCTCAGCGGCGAGAGTGTTGAGGTTGTGGAAGCGGCTGTAGTCGCTGTCGGAGGGAATACCGGCGACAGCATCCATGCTGTCGAGATTCCACGGGGCCAATATCAGCAGGCTTCCTCGGGTGCAGGCATCAAAACGCTGACGCTCGGGCTTCCAATAGGGACCAATGGGCTCTTTCTGTAGATGTATCAACGGATAGCCCTTCTCCAAACATTCTTTCTTCATCAAGAGCTCACCCCGCGAGATGCCGGGTGTGACAATGATAGTTTGTCCTTCGAGGATGGCGGCTTCCCACGCCTCACGTTGGCGCGCATAGTCGTCGGTATCCTCATACGGGACGCGGCTGACAGGATGGCGCCTGTGGCACTGCACCTGCACTTTGCGAGCCCATCGCAGAAGGAAGAGGTTGCCGAAAGCGCCATAGCTGCGCTGGCCTATCATCACATGGAGACTGCGTTGCATCACGTCGGGCAGCAGTCGACGCAGGAGCGCACGGCGTGGATTGTCGTTCACATAGGCTATCATCGCCTCACGGTGGCGGTCGTCGAGACAGACGGTATCGTCGTAGTTGTCGTCGAAAAGAGGGCGCTGACAGCGGCCGACAAAAGAGTAGTACTCTTGGCGCTGCTTTTTGGAGAGGCTGCGGATAAGGGCGCCTTCGTTGTAGTGGAGGAGTGCTTTTTCGCGCAGCCACTGTGGGCAGTCGGGGCTTTGGCAATCGACCGTTATCGGTCGATTGGTGGATGAAAGGAGGCCTTGTTCTTGTTGCCATCGGCTGGTACAGGCGGCCTTAAAGGCTTGTATGATATCGCCAAGGCTCCACTCCATAGGTTCGAGCACCTCTATCACACCATGGAAATGGTCCGTCATACAGACACAGGCATGTACCACCACACGGTTGCCGTGAGTGGCCTGGATTTGTGGGGTCTTGTACCAGATTTGCTGTACAGCTTCGCCGAGTGGGGTGAGAGCTATTATTTCTCGACCGAAATCGGTCGAGAAATGGGCCAACAAGTGCGAGCGCGAAGCCACCACAAGTGTGATGAGGTATGTTCCGCGCCCATAGTAGTCGTGACCTGGATTGCGTGGTCTATATGATGATGCAAGCATATATGCATTTCCGTTTTCGATTTGCAAAGATACAAGAAAAAATCGGATTGGGGAAATAAAAAAAGGGAACCGATAACGGTTCCCTTATAAAAAATTGGCGGCGACCTACTTTTCCACAAACAAGTGCAGTATCATCGGCGATGTGAGGCTTAACTTCTCTGTTCGGAATGGGAAGAGGTGAACACTCACTCCATAGCCACCAAAAATAATGGTTTTGACTATTGGCCAAGACATATAAGAGAGCAGTTTTAAGTTTTGAGTTTTAAGCTTTAAGTGGGCTGGCGCGTACTGCGTAGCCACTCAAAACTCACAGCTCACAGCTTAAAGCTTATAACGGAAAGTCTTCGGGTAATTAGTACCGCTCGGCTTTGACATCGCTGCCTTTACACCTGCGGCCTATCAAGGTCGTAGTCTTCGACCACCCTGTAACGAAGTCTCATCTTGGGGCCGGCTTCGCACTTAGATGCTTTCAG
>JAFZKV010000109.1 GCA_017551765.1 Bacteroidales bacterium | reverse complement strand
GCGGTCGGCACTGCGCTACGCTCTCCACCTGCTGAAGGAGGACGAACTGAAGGTACGCGACTTGAGCGAGGCCCTGCTGCGCTTAAAGACCGACCTGCACCGTTGCCGCCATTGCCACAATGTCAGCGACACCGAGGTGTGCCCCATCTGCGCCAGCGAGAAGCGCCAGCGCGGCATTGTCTGTGTGGTGGAGAACGTGCAGGATGTGATGGCGTTGGAGAACACGCAGCAGTACCGTGGCCTCTACCATGTGCTGGGCGGCGTCATTTCACCTATCGACGGCATCGGTGTGCACGATCTGGAGATTGACAGTCTGCTGCGCCGTGTGCAGACAGGCGACCCTGCTCCCGTTGAGGAGGTCATCCTGGCCCTGCCCACCACTATGGAGGGCGACACTACTAACTATTACCTCAGCCGCCAGCTGCGACCCTTGGGGGTGAAGATTACCACCTTGGCGCGTGGCGTGGCTGTGGGCGACAGCCTGGAATATGCCGACGAAATTACTTTGGGCCGCAGTATTGCCCACAGAATACCCTTTGAAGGATGAAGATGAAACTGACAGTCATTGCATTGGTGCTGGCCCTGATGGGTTGTGGAAATCAGAATACTCAGAGTATTCAGAATACTCAGATTACCGAGCCTGAGCCGGAATATACCCTTGAGGAGAATATCGGCATGATGCTGCTCGTGGGCTTCCGTGGCACCGAGTTGGACTACAACAAGAACATCGAGATTATCAGTGCCCTGCGCGACTATCATGTGGGCAGCGTGATATTGTTCGACTACGACGTGCCTACCGGCACCCGTGGCCGCAACATCAAGGATGCCGAGCAACTGAGGATGCTGTGCAAGCAGCTGCGGTCGTTCGCCACCGTTGACAACCTACTGATAGGTATCGACCAGGAGGGTGGCTATGTCAGCCGCCTAAGCACCAAATATGACTTCCCCAAGATACCGTCGGCACAGAAATGCGCCGCCAAGGGCGACGACACTGTGCGCCACTATGCCGACCTGACGGGCCAGATGCTTCAAGAGATAGGTATCAACCTCGACTTTGCCCCCGTGGCTGACGTGAATGTCAACCCCCGTTGTCCCGTCATCGGAGGCATCGAGCGCAGTTTCTCGGGCGACCCCGCTGTGGTGCGTCGTTGCTGCCTCATCTGGGCAAATGAACTGCTCAATCACAATGTCATCAGTTGCTTCAAGCACTTCCCTGGGCATGGCAGTGCCACGGGCGATACACACAAGGGCTTGGTAGATGTCACCGACACCTGGCAGCGTTGTGAGCTGGAGCCTTACCGCATGACAAAAGAAAACTCTTATTATACACATGGTGACCCTGTTTTAGAATACGCTATACCTGGCATGGTGATGACAGCCCATGTTGTCAATAGGAAACTCGACCCTTCGGGACTTCCGGCCTCGCTTTCGCCCAAGATTACCTCCTACCTTCGTGACACGTTGGGGTATGATGGCATTATCGTCACAGATGACCTTGCTATGGGTGCCATCGTGCAGCAGTACAGCTTCGAGAAGGCTGTCCGCATGGCGGTGCTGGCGGGAGCCGACCTGCTGTGCCTGAGCAACAACGGCGGCACCTACGACGTCAATATGGTGCCCCGCGCCGTCAAGGTCATCAAAAAGATGGTGGCCGACGGCGAAGTGACCGAGGAGCGCATACGTCAGAGCGCCGACAGGGTGAGAGCTCCCGGGCTTCGGGAGAATAGGGTTTGGTGACCTTTTTATCAATAAACAAGAAAAAAAGTGTATATTTGCACCTGTCAAACGGAGAACAAATAATAAACTAAATACTTGAACATTATGGCAAAAGAAGTGAACGAAGCAGATGCCTTGAAGCAGGAAAAACTGAAAATACTGCAGAGCACGCTGGACAAGATTGAGAAGAGTTATGGCAAAGGATCCATCATGAAACTTGGCGACCGCCCCAATGAGCAGCTTGATGTCATCTCGACGGGTAGCATCAGCCTCGACATGGCGCTGGGCGTCGGCGGTTTCCCGCGTGGCCGTGTTATTGAGATTTACGGCCCTGAGAGTTCCGGTAAGACTACCCTGGCCATCCATGCCATCGCTGAGTGCCAGAAGAAAGGCGGCATCGCTGCCTTCATTGATGCCGAGCATGCTTTCGACAGCTTCTATGCCAAGAAGCTGGGTGTGGACATTGACAACTTGTTGGTGTCGCAGCCCGACAACGGCGAGCAGGCCCTTGAGATTGCCGACAACCTCATCCGCTCTGGTGCCATCGACATCATCGTCATTGACTCTGTGGCCGCCCTCACCCCCAAGGCCGAGATTGACGGCGACATGGGCGACAGCAAGGTGGGCCTCCAGGCACGCCTCATGAGCCAGGCCATGCGCAAGTTGACGGCTACCATCAGCAAGACCAATTGCTGCTGTATCTTCATCAACCAGCTGCGTGAGAAGATAGGTATCCTCTTTGGTAATCCCGAGACCACCACCGGCGGTAACGCCCTGAAGTTCTACGCTTCGGTGCGTGTAGACATACGTCGCACCCAGGCCATCAAGGACGGCGACCAGAACATCGGTAACCGTGTGAAGGTGCGCGTGGTGAAGAACAAAGTGGCCCCTCCCTTCCGTCAGTGCGAGTTCGACCTCATGTTCGGCGAGGGCATCAGCAAGTTGGGTGAGATTATCGACTTGGGTGTGGACCTCGACATCATTCACAAGAGCGGCTCATGGTTCAGCTATGGCGACGCCAAGTTGGCCCAGGGTCGTGAAGCCCTCAAACAACTGCTGCGCGACAACCCCGAGCTCTGCGAGGAGCTGGAGGGCAAGATACGTGCTGCCTTGAAAGAAAAAGCAAACATCGAAGGATGAAACGCCTGATTGTCCTACTGATACTCATGCTGTCTGTGGCGGCAGTGGCGCAGAACACCAGCCGCAACCGCAATGTGCTGGGTGCGCCGGTGTACTACGACACTTTGGGCAATGTCATCGGGCAGACCCAGCCTGGCGATACGGTGGCGCATCTGCCGAAGCATCACTACTTCAATCGCCTGAGCAACGAGTACAACGCCTTCTTTTTTGAGTTGGAAGGTCTGCTGGGCAACAACGACATGGCCATAGGCTTCAATTTTACCTATCTGCCCGAGCGATGGGGCATCTACGGCTCCTTGTTGGGAGGCTTGAGCCACGGCTACGCCTCTTTGGGGCCCGCCCTGCGTTTGTCCGACAATGGCGATATGCTCGATTGGCACCTCTATGGAGGTGTGATGGTCAGCAATCACCTTGGCGGCGAATTGGGCCTCCGTATGGCGGCCCCTCGGCGCGACGGCCGTTTCTGCTGGGAGTCACTCTCCATCGGCGTGGGCATGGTGGGCAGGCATCCTTTCCTTACCTGCGGCCTAAGTCTTGAAATCAGCGCTTTCACAGGACTATATCCCCTTTTCTGGTAAACCATGTACGAGATTGACGAAGCAAGGGAAGAGCTGGAGATACAAGCCAAGTACTATGAACTCATTGCCGCCTGCCGCGACTTGAAGCCGCTCACGGCCGACGAAGAGGCAGGCATCCTGCGCGCCTACCGCATGGCCAAGAGTGCCCATGCCGGCACGCGCCGCAAAAGCGGTGAGCCCTATATCTTCCATCCTCTGGCTGTTGCCTTGATAGCTGTCAAAGAAGTGGGTTTAGGCCCCATTGCCGTCATCAGCGCCCTGTTGCACGATGTGGTAGAGGACACCGATATCACCCTCGACGAACTGCGCATGGTCTTTGGCGAGCGTGTGGCCACCATTGTCGACGGCGTCACCAAGATTGACGACGTCATGGTCATCCAGCAGGCCGAGAGCAAGCAAGCCGAGAACTATCGCAAGATACTGCTCTCCATGTGCAACGACGCCTACGTCATCTTCCTCAAGCTCTGCGACCGTCTGCACAACATGCGCACCCTCGACTCGATGAAGGACACCAAGAAGCTCATCATCGCCAGCGAGACCTCCTACCTCTACATTCCTTTGGCGCACCGCCTCGGGCTCTACAAAATCAAGACCGAGCTCGAAGACTTGGTCATGCGCTATACCAACCCCGACAAGTACGCTGAGATAGCCGCCAAGATAGCCGCCACCGCCGATATTGGCGAGCAACTGAAAGAGTGCCTCTATGAACCCGTAAAGCAGATGCTCGACCAGGCGGGTTACAACTACACCGTCAAGACCCGTGTCAAGTCGGTTTACAGTTGCTGGAAGAAGATAGAGAACAAGCACGTGGACTTCAACGAAATCTACGACCTCTACGCCATGCGCATCGTCCTCCACGGCGTGCCCCGCGAGCACGAGAAGGAAGAGTGCTTCCGCATCTATGCCATGATTTCCGGCTCCTTCGACCCCAACCCCAACCGCTTCCGCGATTGGATCACCCACCCCAAGAACAACGGCTACGAGAGCCTCCAAACCACGGTCATGACCCCCATTGGGCAGTGGGTGGAAATACAGATACGCACCGAGCGCATGGACACCATTGCCGAAAAAGGCATGGCGGCCCACTTCCTCTACAAGGAGGCGCACCCCGAGGAGCACATCGAGAACAACCCCGTCGAGGAGTGGCTCGCACAGATACGCACCTCGCTCGAACAGAGCGACAAAAGCGCCCTCGACCTCGTCGAGGAGTTCAAGGAAGCCCTCTACACCAAGGAGATATACCTTTTCACCCCCCACGGCAAGACCATCACCCTGCCGTCGCGCAGCACGGTGCTCGACTTCGCCTATGCCATCCACACCGACCTTGGTCATCACTGCATAGGAGCCAAAATCAACGCCCGTGTGGCCAGCCGCAGCGAACGCCTCCACACCGGCGACCAGGTGCAGGTGCTCACCACCGAGAACACTGTCCCCACCGAGGAGTGGCTCAACGAGTGCCAGACACCCCATGCCCGCGAGGCCATCAAGGACTTCCTCCGCACTTGGCGCAAAGGCTATAGTGCCGAGGGTAAACGCCGCCTCGACGAGTACATGCGCCGCCTCAACATCCGCAACAATCCGCAGAACTTCGGTCAGCTCAAGCGCTTCTTCAACCAGCCCTCCGACATTGACCTCTACTACGACATCGCCGTGGGCACCATCACCGAACACCGCATCGCCGAGTGCTTCGGCAAAGCCCGGCCGGCACCCAACTTCTTCTTCCACGAAACCAAGACCAACCCCTTCCTGCTCGACAAGGAGTACGAGGACCTGCCCACCGAGACGGCACCCTGCTGCAAACCCGTGCAGGGCGACCAGGTGGTAGGCATCGTGCAGGACGGCAAAATCATGGTGCACCGCACCAACTGCAAAGTGGCTATGGACGAGATGGCCAACCACGAGAACCACATCGTCCGCGCCAAGTGGCGCCCGGGCGAACAACTGTCGCTCCTCACCGGTATAGCCCTCACCGCCATCGACCGCAAGGGGCTTCTGCAGGACATTACACGCCTCATCTCCGAGGAGCTGGCGCTCAACATGCGCGCCATCACCCTCGAAGCCTCCGAGGGCGTCGGACGCGGCATCATCATGCTCTACGTCAATGACGTGGAGAGTCTCGACGGATTGATTAACAAACTGAAAGCCATCGATGGAGTCGACGACGTACACCGCATTTGAGCGCCTTAGCGACATCCTCGACACCCTGAGGAAAGAGTGTCCCTGGGACCGTGTGCAGACCCTCCAGAGCCTGCGCTACCTCACCATCGAGGAGGTACACGAACTCAGCGAGGCCATCGTCTCGGGCAATACCGACCACCTCAAAAAGGAACTCGGCGACCTGGTCATGCACATCATGTTCTACTGCAAGATTGCCGAGGAACAGGGCCTCTTCACCACTGCCGACGTCTACAACGCCATCTGTGACAAGCTCGTCGACCGCCACCCCTTTATCTACCACAAGGACGACTACCACGGCGAGAGCTGGGAGCAACTCAAGATGCGCGAGCGCGACCGCCACGGCGTCCTCGACGGCGTGCCCGACAGCCTGCCCTCACTCGTCAAGGCCGTGCGCATGCAGGAGAAGGTGGCCGGAATGAATGAAAAATTAAAAATTAAAAATGAAGAATTGAGAGAGGATATGAGTGAGGAAGAGTTTGGCGACTACCTCTTCGCCCTCGTCGATTGGGCCCGTCGCCACGGCATCAACGCCGACGATGCGCTCTGCGGCGCCAACTACCGTTTCAAACAGCAAATAGAAAATACCACCGAATAAAACACTACTGATTATATGGAATTTAAAGTCAACACCATAGAAGAAGCCATCGACGATTTCCGCGAGGGTAAGTTTGTGATTGTGGTCGACGACGAGGACCGCGAGAACGAAGGCGACTTCATCATGGCCGCCGAAAAGATAACCCCCGAGGCCGTCAACTTCATGCTCAAGAACGGCCGCGGTGTCCTCTGCGCCCCCATCACCGAGCAACGTTGCCACGAGCTGCAGCTCGACATGCAGGTGCATGACAACACCTCGCTCCTCGGCACCCCCTTCACCGTCACCGTCGACAACCTGCTTGACGGCTGCACCACAGGTGTCAGCATGCACGACCGTGCCAGCACCATCCGCGCCCTGGCCGACCCCGCCACCAAGGCCGACCAGCTGGGCCGCCCTGGCCACATCAACCCCCTGCGCGCCCGCAACGGCGGCGTG
>JAFZKV010000108.1 GCA_017551765.1 Bacteroidales bacterium | reverse complement strand
TGGCCAAGAAAGGTTTCCTGAAGGTGCGCGTGGACGGCGAGATAAATGAAATCACCTACAAGATGCAGGTGGACCGCTACAAGGTGCACGACATCGAGCTGGTGGTGGACAGACTCCGTGCGAACAGGAACGCCACACGCCTCCGCGAGGCAGTGCAAACCGCCTTCAAGCAAGGCAAAGGAATCCTCATGGTACTCAACAACGAGGAACAGAGCATCCGCTATTTCAGCCGCATGCTAATGGACCCCGACAGCGGCCTCTCCTACCCCGAGCCGGAGCCCAACACCTTCTCGTTCAACTCGCCCTACGGCGCCTGCCCCCACTGCAACGGCCTCGGCGAGGTGGCGCAGATAGACATGCAGAAGCTCATCCCAAACGACAAAAAGAGCATCCGCGACGGTGCCATCGAGGTGCTGGGCAAATACTCTCCCACCAACTACGTCTACCGCAAGCTGGAGCTCATGGGCAAGCATTACGACTTCACGCTCGACACGCCCGTCGCCGACCTCAGCGAGGAGGCCCTCAACGCCATCCTCTACGGCAGCAACCACTTCGCCGGCATCGAAGACCCCGAAGACCCGGGCTACCTCAGCGAGTTCCAGGGCATCATCAACTATATCACCTCGCTGGCCAGTGACGAGAGTCCCGCCAGCCTGCAGAAATGGGCGGCCTCGTTCATGAACACTGTGCCCTGTCCCGAATGTCACGGACACCGACTGAAGCCCGAGAGCCTCGCCTTCCGTATATTGGACAAGAACATCGGCGAGCTGGCCGACATGGACCTGCTGGAACTTGAAGAGTGGCTGCGAGCATTAGAACCACGGCTTGATGAGCGCGACCGCAAGGTGGCACACGAGGTGCTGGTGGAGATACTCAAGCGCCTGTCGTTCCTCAACAACGTGGGCGTGGGCTACCTCAGCATGAACCGCAGCGCCAAGTCGCTCTCGGGCGGCGAGGCTCAGCGCATACGCCTGGCCACCCAGATAGGCTCACAGCTCACCAACGTGCTCTATATCCTTGATGAGCCCAGCATCGGCCTGCACCAACGCGACAACCAACGCTTGATAGAAAGCCTTAAGCAACTGCGCGACCTGGGCAACAGCATTATTGTGGTGGAGCACGACCGAGACATGATGCTCGCCGCCGACTACCTAGTGGATATCGGCCCCGGCGCCGGCGTACATGGAGGCAAAGTGCTGTTTGCGGGAATTCCGAATAATCCGAATACTCGGAATACTCAGAATACTCAGAGCATTACCCTCGACTACCTTTCAAGGAAGCGCGACATCGCGCTGCCAGAGAGGAGAACCGTCGAAGGCCGCCAACACCTGCTGCTGAAAGGGGCCTGTGGCAACAATCTCAAGGATGTCACTCTCGACCTGCCACTGGGTATGTTTGTTTGTGTCACGGGCGTCTCCGGCTCCGGCAAGTCCACCCTCATCAACGACACCCTCCAGCCCATCCTCAGCCAGCATTTCTATCATTCGCTCCGCGCCCCCCTGTCCTACGCATCGATAGAAGGAATAGAGAACATCGACAAAGTCATCCAGATAGACCAGAGCCCCATCGGCCGCACGCCTCGCTCCAACCCCGCCACCTACGCGGGCTTCTTCGACGACATCCGCCGCCTCTTCGCCGAGCTGCCGTCGGCACGCATCCGCGGCTACAAGCCCGGCCGCTTCAGCTTCAACGTCAGCGGCGGCCGCTGCGAGCACTGCAAGGGCGCCGGCCTCCGCACCATCGAGATGAACTTCCTGCCCGACGTCTACGTGCAGTGCGAGGTCTGCGGCGGCAAGCGCTACAACCGCGAGACCCTCGAGATACGCTACAAGGGCAAGTCCATCAGCGACGTGCTCGACATGACCGTCAACGAGGCCGTCGACTTCTTCGCCTCCATGCCCAAGCTGCACAAAAAACTCAAGACCCTGCAGGAGGTGGGCCTCGGCTACATCACCCTCGGACAACAGAGCACCACCCTCAGCGGCGGCGAGGCGCAGCGCGTCAAGCTGGCCACCGAGCTCAGCAAGAGCGACACCGGCCGCACGCTCTACATCCTCGACGAGCCCACTACGGGCCTCCATTTCGAGGACATCCGCATCCTCCTCGGCGTGCTGCAGAAGCTCGTCGACAAGGGCAACACCGTGCTGGTCATCGAGCACAACATGGACGTCATCAAGGTGGCCGACTGGGTCATTGACCTCGGCCCCGACGGTGGCCGTGCCGGCGGACGCATCACCTTCTGCGGCACCCCCGAAGCGTTAGCCAAACAGAAAGACAACTTCACCGGCCTCTATCTCCGAGAGGAGCTGGAGGCAATGAGAAAGTAGGAACTTTTCGGGGCTGCAAAAATTTCCATCGGGATTTTCAAATTTCCCACCGGGACTTTGCAATTTCCCACCGAGATTTTTAGAAATCCGGGTGGGTTTACGTTTAGCTTGTAGGAAATTTATTGTGCCCGATTGTAGTCTTCTTCTGTAATGGTATATTTCAGGTGGCCATATTTGTTATAGTGCAAAAGTATCATCCAGTCCTTCTCGGAAGACCATGAATAATGGCTACTATATACGTCGAACACTTCGTCTTCGTTTGATTGTAAATATACAAGCTGTTTCCCGTCATCAAACATAAACGTGACAGTGTCGCCATAGACCCAAGTCCTAATATCAGATTTTGCTGTAGCTAGATTTGCCGAACCGAGCCCTTCTGTTGTGCAAAACAGCGTATCTTGTCCATTACTTACCGCTATTCCATTGGGATTATTGTTCCACAACGTTCTGTCGGAAGGGAATGTGGAGTAAATAGTCACATCATGTCCACTTTTGTTGCGAACGGAATAGTCGATAAAATAAGCGGGGTCACAAGCGCTGAATAATCCTAGGGAAAGCATCGCTACAAATACCAAAAATACTTTCTTCATATTGTTTATCGCTTAACGTTATTTACTGAGCCATTGTTTTACCTCGTCGGGGATGACCTCGGAGCTGGAGGTGCTGCGGCGGTAGCCGGCCATGACGGTGCGGCACTCGACACAGACGGTTCCGTTCTCACTGTTCACCACGCGCTGCAGCATGGTGAGGCTCTTGGTGCCGAAGCGCTCGATAGAGGTCTCCACCTGGATGCGGTCGTGGTAGTGTATTTGGGCGCGGAAGTCGACGTCGTAGTGCACCACCATGACGGTGAAGTCGCTCTTGGTAGGCGACAGGCCGTGGGAGGAGAAGAAGGCATCCTTGCCCAGGTCGAGATACTCCATGATGACGGCGTTGTTGACGTGACCCATCTGGTCCACGTCGTTAAACCTTATCTGTATCGGTGTTGTATGCATGGTTATTGTTTTTTCAGTGAGAAGAAGTATTCCAATCCGCCCTCGGCTCTGTTCTTGGCGTAAATTTCGCCGCCGTGGAAGAGCACGGCGTGCTTGACGATGCTGAGACCAAGGCCGGTGCCGCCATCGGCGCGCGAGCGGCCTTCGCCAATGCGCACAAAGCGGTCGAAGAGCCGCGCAAGATACTCGTCGGGTACCCCTTTGCCGGTGTCATAATAATGAATATAGTGGAATTGAGAATTGAGAATTGAGAATTGAGAATTAGCTGACGCAGTACGGATAGGCTCGTACGTCTCTATCGTGATACTTATGCCGTGGCCAGCATAAGAGACCGAGTTCTCCACCAGGTTGCGGAAGATGCAGTAGAGCAGTTCACGGTTGCCACGCAACGGCATGGGCGGCAGGTGGTTACTAACGCTGATGCCGGCGGCAGCGGCCTTGTCGGCCAGGTCGCCCACAGCCTCGTTGGCCACCTCGCAGGCATCCACCTCACTGCGCGGAAAGAGGTCGGCACTCTCCTCCAGCTTGTTGATGATGGAAACATCCTGTATCAGGTCGCTGAGGCGCAGCGTCTGGCTGTAGCTGCGCTGCAGGTAGTGGCGGCGGCGCTCGTCATCTACCGGCTTGTCACCCAGCAGTATCTCAAGATATCCACGTATAGAACTGACGGGGGTCTTCAGCTCGTGGGCGATGTTGGATGTCATCTCCTGCTTGAGTTGCCGATTGCGGCGCTCGGCCTCTGCAGCCTCAAGACGCAGACGGTTGGCTTCGTCGGCCATCTGACGCAGCCGTTTATTCTTCAACATCAGGCGGATGTAAAGAAAGAGGACAGCCGCAATGGCCACCAATAGTATTACTTCAGACCAATCCATAGCCGAAACCTGTTTTGTTGACAATACGGTTGCCGTCAGGCCCTAACTTCTTGCGCAACCGCGCAATGTGCACATCCACACTGCGCTCTCCCACATAGGCATCATCAGGCCACACAGCCTTCAGTATCTCCTCCCTCGAGAAGAACCGTCCCGGATGCTCCCGGAAGAGTTGGAGAATGAGGTGCTCCCGCTTGGTCAGAGAACTCGGAGTAGTCTGAGTATTCGGATTACTCTGATTGCTCCTTCGCAGCACTGCCTTGACCCGTGCCAGCACGGTGTCGAAGGCGAAGGGCTTGGCGATATAGTCGTCGGCGCCGGCCGAGAAGCCGCGCAGCTGGGCATCGTGGTCGCCCAAGGCGGTGAGGAAGATGACTGGCGTCTGGTCGCCTTCGGCCCGCAAGTGCTCGGCCAATTCGATACCCGACATACGCTCCATCATGATGTCGAGCAGCAGCAGGTCGTAGTGGACGGAGTGCGGTGAGTGGAGCGCAGCGAGCGCTTCCTCTGCACTGTTGGCTGTGTCTATGGCATAGCCTTCAGCCTCAAGATTGAAGCGGAGTATCTCGCACAGGTCCTCTTCATCGTCCACAATCAGTATTCGCTGCATCTCGAGTGTGTTATTACTTGCGGAGGACTTCGATTGTGCCGTTGCGCTTAACGATGCCGTAGTCACCTTCAGCCAAGAAGCGGAAATAATAGGTGCCGTCGGGACTGCGGGTGGCGTTGGGATCCCAGAACTGCTCCGATTGGCGAATATTGCGCACATGGTAGACAAGTGCACCGGTGCGGTCGTAAATCCAGAGCTCGTTCATGGGGTAGTTGCCCATCTCGACGAGGTTTACCACCTCCCAGCGGTCGTTGACGCCGTCGCCATTGGGCGTAACGAGGTTGGGGAACTGCAGGTATTCGTTGGTGATGGTGACCGTGTGCTCGGCGGTGTCCCTACAGGTATGAGTGAAGGAAGGATAGAGCATGTCGCGGTAGAAAGCGAGGTTGACCCACGGCATCTCCTCGAAATAGAAGGAATCGACGGGATGGACCCACGAAGCCACCAGCTGGACGGTGTAGTCACCAGCCATATTGTCGCCCTCTTCTCCCCATTTATAGTATGGTTCGTAGACCGTAGTGGTATCGAAATCACCGCCCTCAATGGGCTGTATACGCCAGAGGTAGGCCAGGCTGTCGCCACTGCCGAGGTCGCTTAGAGTCGGTGTGGTGAGGTTGCGGAACTGCACATCGGGATGCAGAATGGAAGGACGCTGGGGAAGCCAATCGAAATCGGGCACAGGGCTTGGGAAGACAAAGATGGGCCAGCCAATGGTGTCGAGACAGTCGCCCTCGCTGGTGGTCACCAGCGTAAGGTAGGCCGACACACTGTCTTTGCCCGTCTCGAAGAGGTAGGTGAAGGTCGCGGCATCGCCGTTGACCGTGGTATCAGGCATAAAGAGCGTCCACTGCCAGGCTGTGGCACCCATTGTACTGTCAACACAATAGAGCGCGGAAGGTTCACAACTGACAAGCATCGTGTCCGGAACGAACATTGGCAGGCTGTCGAAATAGTAGTAGGGAGCCATGCGGAAATTGGTGTCGCGCGGCGTGAGCGTAACATGCACCACACTGTCGCAATTGTAGACGGAGTAGAGCACAGTGTCGATGACCGCAGGACCACCATAGTCGACACCGCGGTAGGCAAACGGCATATAGGGGCAGATGATAATGGGGTCGGCTGTGTCGTAGGTGGGATGAACGGCAAGTATCAGGTTGACCGAGGTGTCACAGCCCACCGTATTGAGGCCTATAGGACCGGAAGAATAGGTGCCGTCGGTAGTGTAAGTCTGTCCACGCCAAATGATACTATCGCACGCCACAGCCACGGTGTCGCTCGAAGTAGTGGGACGCACTTCAAGTTGCAGCACATAGAGGCTGTCGCATGTATTTCCAGGCACATTGACAAACTGATGATATTCGCCGGCAATGTTGTAGGATTGTCCAATGAAAGTATACTGCTGATTGTCACAGATAGAAGCCCTTGTGGTGTCTGAGGGTATCATACCCTCGGGCAATTCCAGAACAAGGGTCATGGTCATGGTGTCCTGACAAGCATCAAGGGCGATGCCGCTAATGAGTGTTACCGTATAGGTGCCTGGCAGCAGGTAAACGGCCGAACCGTGGTAGTGGGTCGAGGTGGTGCCGTTTCCGAAATCCCAATAGGAGGTCTCACAGGTCTCACCAGGCAGCAAATTGACGCCGTCGCGACTGATGCCGCTGAGGTTGGTAAAATCGACAAAGAAGCGACAACTGTCGATAACCATTGCAGTGTCAAAGTTAGCCATCGGGTAGCGGGTGCCACCATAGGCGCTGATAGTGAAGTTGCAGGCGGCATTGTCAAGCTTGGACACCTCACAATAGTAGGTAATATCCTCGCTGGGCACGGTGATACTCTGTTCAGTGCTGACAGTGGCGGTAGACTGCGAAGTGTACCAGCGGTAGTGGAAGCCCTCGGGTGCGCTCAACGTATTGCTGTCCACATCGCCACACGACTCGGTGTTCATGTTTTTACGCATGCACTCAAGCGTAAAGTATGCATAACCATAGTGCGAACCTTCGTTACAGTCATAGGTGGTCAAGCGGAAATAAACTTGCTCACCGGCATGGGCCGAAAGGTCGACACCCACGGCCGTCCAGTCCTTCCACAGCACACCATCGTCGGCAACGTTCCATCCCAGACTCTGGTCGGCGATGAAGTCGGCCGAGGTGCAGGCGGAGTCAATGATATTGTAGTTGGTGTCCAGCAGTTCCATGCGGAAGCGGGGCTGGTCGGCTGGATCATGCAAGGGATCCTGTAGCACAGCGGCATAGCGCAACAAGAGAAGCTCGAAGCTCGACGTATCCACCAAGAGGCTATAGGTGACACCTTCGGCCTCGGGATTGTAAGCATTGGTACTCCAATTGCCCAGACGCACACTGCTGGTATAGCCCTCAGGAATGGTGCGCAGCAGATTTCCTGTACGCGGGTCACGCTGAGCCGTGTCATAACAAACCGTGTGGCGGCTGTCGGGATGCATCGGTCCGTAGTTGATGGCACCGGCCCGCGAGTAAGGATTGCTGTAAGTGCCACTGAAGAAGACCGCCTGTGGGGATGCCAGGTCAGTGGCATTGACACAACCCACGCCAGGCTCGGGGGTAACCACTGAAAGTGTGTCTGTGTAGTTTGTCGAGCAATAACCATCAGTACCGCACTCACCATTGAGGATGAAAGTGTAGTAGTGCAGCATGGTGAGCGGCTCGATATGCAACGGCGGAACAGGATTAGTGAAGGTGTTTGCCACCACACCTTCATCAAGAACGGTAACGGTGGTATTCGGGCTACCCACCTGGTTCCATGTAAGGTCAATCGAGTTATTGGTAAGTTTCTGCACAGTAAAGTCGAAAGCCGCACAATTGCTTACATAGATGTCATCCACATAGATGGACCTGCCACCCGCCTGACGGTTACTGCGGGCACGCAGGGCGATAAAGTGAGCCTCATCTGGCGCATTACGGAAGTCAACCAGGCTGTGTTGCCATGCACCCACCTCAACGGGAGCCAAAGTGCGTACAGGATAGAATGTGGCAAGGTCGTTGGGGTCACTCATGACGCCCACCACCAGACGGTCTGCCACATCCTCCACCTGATACCAGATGCTGAGAGCCACTTTCTGGATAGAGTCAATATTGATGTCAGGCGTAATCAAATAGGACCTAATGCCGATAGGCATCTCCAAGCAGTTGGTTCCCGAGTGAGCCACTGTGTTGGTAACACCAATGTTTGATTGATGCGTAGTCCAATTGTGTATCACGGTACCGACGGCAGCGGTATCGAAGTCGGTGCAGGAAGGCACCTCCAACGGAGCGCCAAGGGTTGTGACACGCTGGGCAGGCATACAAGTATATGCATTGCTGTCGCAACGGAAATAGAAGTCATAGGTAGTCTCGGGGTCAAGGATGAGTATTTGCGGCACACTGTCAATGCGCAGAATAGGATTGCCACAGCCTTGACATGACTCGTTCGTGTGGTGATATTCCACATAGAACGGCGTCTTTTTGCCATCAATACGCACTTGGTTCCATCGGCTGAGCGTGGCAGTGGCGCCCATAGAGGCTGCACACTTGTCCACATATATCTCCTTCACATCCATCCAATTGCCTCCAGCACTACGCAGATGGTGCAGCGCTATCCACCGGCCGGTGTCGGCATAGGCCTCAAAGTCCACAAAAGCCACCTGCACGCTGTCGTCAGTACGGGTGTAGACCAATGTGTCTATCGGCACAGACGACAAAGTGTCGTAGGCATCGGTCATCGCACACACCACCAAAGTGTCATGCTCGCTGGCTCCCTTGTAAACTATCTTCATTCCGGCATGCTTCAGCGAATCCATCTCCACCTCAGGCAACACAGCCCACTGCGACACATTGTCCCATAAATGGAGGTAGTAGTCGTAGGTGCCATGCACTTGGTCAATGGAGGGACCGTTCTGTCCTTCAGGACAATAGGTAAAGTAGTCCCACCACCAGCCACCGTTGGGCGTGCAGCAGGCAGGCGATTCACGGCGCCAACCAAGCCTGTAATATCTCTCGCTCTCGCAGGTATATCCCGACGCATCCGCCACAGGCGTGAGGTAGATATCCGAACGGAAACTATCGTACACAATATAGGGGTTCCTGTCAATATACAGCAGGGTGTCAAGGTCGTAACCATCTCCCCATTGAGGCCGGTGGTAGCGCATCCAATAGGGTTTGTCGACCGAAGCGGTGAGAGTCAACTGCTGAGACCGCGTAAGGCTGACCTTGGGCCACGGCGAACCATAGAGATGGATGCCGAAAAGATACATTGCAGAACGTGCACGGATGGCAATGCGTTTGTCAGCGTAGAGAGAGAGGTCCACGTCGGGATTTTGCCAATCGGACACCCCCAACACCCACACCGGCACAAACGAACCCGTGTCAACCCCCGAGGCCAAATAGCCTATCTGCACCGCGCCGCCATCCTCACCCACATACATACGTGCATGGAGCGACAATGCCGAGTCGGCATCCAACGCCGGCAACACAGCATATTCCCATCGGTTGCCCGAGGAATAGGGGTTCATCATGAGCGACGGTCCCCAAGTGTCGAGACGCAACTCGTCATTGGTGTCCGCACGGAAGAAGTCCCACGTGGGCGGTATGCTGAGCGAACCCGTGGCAGCCTCGAAGTCCTCACAATAGGGCAACGGGATAAGGCCGCCGGTGCGGATACTCACCTCCGGCCGACAGTCCGTCTCACCATACAGGCACTGCCACCAAAGATCATAACGCCTGCCAAGATGGAGCCCCTCGACACGGTAGGAGTTCTGGTCAATGAGTATCACACGGCTATCCTCGCCACTGCTGTCGGTGAGGTGCAGGTAATAGGTGGCCACCTGGTCGGAGTCGAGTTCACAGAGCACCGTATTGCCGTCCACGGTGAAATGCACTATCGGGCACCCACTGAAGCCTATGTCGTCGAGGCCAACGGTATCACCCAGCGCACTGAACGCCAAGCGGACCTGATGGGTGTCTGTGTCGGGCAGGCGCAGCATGTAGTATTTCCATGCCGTGTCGAGAACAAACGTATCCATCGGCGTGTAGAGCGACGCCTGCATCATGCCCAGCAGCACCGTGTCGCCCACATCGGTTCCGCGGGCACGGAAAGCAAAACTGACACCTCCAATGCCATTGAGCGGATGAGTGGCCACGACAGCCGACGGGGCCAACTGCAAGTAGTCGTCGTTGGTAACGACCCACGCACCTGAACCCGCCCAATGACAGGGCAACTCGTATGAAGTCAAATCGTCGAAGTGAAAACAGGACCCTTCGCCACCGAAACCGTCGGCGCGGGTAACAAAATAGCCCGCGTATGAGGTGCAGCCGCCATAGGGCCGCACATAACAGAGATACAGCGTGCCCGTGTCAAGCCCCGTGAGGCCCAATGCATTGACATTGTATTGAGTTATCACCGTGTCGATGGTGGCGCCGCCTCCGACGATGGTCACCTGCGCGCTGTCGGTGCCGACAAGCTGCCCAAAGTTGAGGCCGGCTGTAGTGTAGTCGGCGCCGTAACAATGATAGTCCTCGTAGGCCGCATGCCCGATTTGCAACTCGTCGATATAGCAGCTGTAAAACGAGTATTCAAACGGATGGACATAGCGCAGCGCCAGACGGCAGTTGAAGAGCGTGTCGCTCGGCCGCAGCTGATAGTTGACATGCACACGCTGGTTGTATGCCACTATCTGGATGGTGTCAAGCACCCGGAAATGCTCACTGTAGTAACCCTCGGGAATGGTGCCCACAATGATGGTGGAACGCGGAGCGTTGTCGTTGATATAAAAACTCAGTATCGAACTGCTGTCCACCTCCACGTCGGGCAGCAGGGCGGTGGAATAGTAGCTCCAATCAAAGCCCCAAGAGGCCAGCCGCAACGCATTGCCGGCATAGCCGTCGTAGGCTTGCGACCCCATCTGCGGATAGCCGTTCACCTCGTTCATGCGGCGCCAATCACCCCACTGATAGCTCCACGCGTTGTTGTTGTCCAAAGCAGTGAACCCCTCGCAGTAGGGCATCGGATAGTCCTGTTGGGCGGTGCGCACAGGCTGCCGGAAATCCTGGCAGGGCTGGGTGCCGGGACGGTAGACATAGAAGTCGTAATCCGTCGAAGGCGTCAGCCCCGTCACACGGCCGCGGGTGACATGAAGGAAAGTGTCCACCGCGCCGGTGCCAATGGCGAAATCGCGCGGACCATACTGTATCAGCACCGTGTCGTAGGGCTGGGCCCAACTGAACTCCACCGAGGAGCCGCGACGGTGCACCAGACGCACGCTGTCCACCAGCGCCACTCCCCCCTGCACCCCCAGAATGTAAAAGCCACACGACCACACGCTGCTCATGCGCACAGCGATGTGACGGCCGGTGGAGGCGGCAGGCACCGTGGCCGCCAGCGTATGACGTCCTCCGTCCAACGTGTCGGTAGCCAACGGCACAAACGTCGTGGTGTCGTCGGGATAGTACATCGTGCCAATGGTGATGATGGCGCTGTTACTGTTGTCGCCGAAATAATCCACCGCCACCTGCTTGCCCGCCAACCCCGACAGGCGCTCGCTGACCAGATGGTTTCCCTGGCTGTAATTGTAGTTGTAGTCGCTGTTGGCATACAAATAGATATTGCGGAAACAAGTACTGTAGTCGTTGAAATAAAAGTAATTGCCACCAAAACCGAAAGAACTGTACACACCTGTAGTGTGTATGGTCCAGCCCTGCGGCATACTTGTCCAATCATAGAAATCTGAGCAGAAGGTGGCCGCCGGAGTAGGCATCGGCAGGGTGCGGGCAGCCACCGAGCGGCTGATGCCTGCAATGCCGCAGGTGGAATAGACGGTCACAATATAGCGTCGGTCGGCACCCAAGCCCGTCAGGGTGAGCGGCGAGACGGCATTGTTGAATGTCAGCGAGTCCACCATCGCGCCCTCGGGACGCACACCCACGCTGCAGGTGGGGTTGCCATAGGTATTCCACGACACCTTGAAGCCATCATACTCAATATGATAGACCTGTAGCGAATCCACTCCGCACGTCTCCACACTCAGGCCGTCAAGGTAGACACGGCGCCCGACACCGTCCTGCTGCGACTGTTCCATACGGAAGGCCAGACGGCGTCCACTGGTGGCATTCCACGTCACGCGGTACTCCTGCCACACGGTGGCATCCGACAAGGTGATGGTTTGCAACGGTGTGAAACCGTATGCGTTATAGTCAGAACCCACACTGTCGCAGGTTCCCACCACCACCACGGCGCCACTGTGGCTGGCCAACATGTTGACACGCAACGTATGGCTGCCGCTACCGGCCAGCGGCGGAGTGGCCACCATGCCGAAGTGGCCCGCGCTCTCGCTGTTGCCGCAGCTGAGCATCAGCGAGCGCTCACCCTCCCGATGGTGGCTTGCCACCACCTGAGGCAGGAATTCCTCCTCGTCGAAGTTCTGCGACGACAGCCAGCAGGGCGGGAAAGCCCCGTCGGCAACTCCCTCGAAGCCATCACCATAGGGCATAGTAGGCAGACCGCAAGCGGTGCGCACACCAAGTTCTGAGGCGCAGCAGCGGTTGCCCAGTGCGGCAGTGGCCACGACGGTGATGTCGTAGTAGGTGGCGGCGTTGAGGCCATTGAGTGTATAGCTGGTAGTATTGGCAGTGCCCACGGTACTGCCGTTGCTGATAATCGTGAAGGGGCCGGAGGCGCTGCTGGCGCTCCAAGCCAAAGAAACAGAAGAGGTAGTGACAGCCGTCGTGTGGAAGTTGGTCACAGGGTTGGCGCACGAGGCGCTGACACCCGAGATAGACCATGCGAAAGCAAAACCGCTGTAGGTAGTTCCGCCATCGGTGTTAAATCCAATCTTCATCACGCCCGAGGTGGCCGTCACGTCGATAAGGCCGGTACCCGCCACATGATCCACCAGCAGCGTAGTGCCGTCGTAAATCGTCAAACGGTCACAGCACATCTCGGTGACATAGTTACCCGTCAGGTGGATGGTGAGGCCTGCGCTGGCCTGAATGAACACCCAGCCGTCGAAGTTGTCGGAGTAATAGTTCGTGGCGCCACCGTCGTCATAGATGGTGCCGCCACCCAACACACAGGCATCGAGCACGATAGTATCATGGTTCACCATATTCACCTCCGACTGTGCCGCAAGGGGAACCGGCGCGGCGAAGAGGCACGCCGCCAACGCCGCAATGAGATATTTATGCTGTTTCTTTATCATCATAATCCATTCTATAATACACTATACCAGCACCCTACCCGAACAGCAAGGCACTATATGGAAATGCAAATATATGGAAACAAAAATAAAAAAGCAAATTTTGTTTCTTCCAACCCATTTTTTCGCAAAAAACAAGCCCAATAACCAACACACACTTTTAACAATAAAAACGCATCATTGGACATAATTTAACTTAATACACCATCAGTATTAACAACCATTAACAAACAACATCGGGAATAGGTTTTAACGAAAACATTGCCTAAAAATCAGTATTTTAGCCATAAAACAACACCTAAACAAATGAAAACCAACATCAAACGCACTCCAACTCCGACTCATGTCCGACTCAACTCCGATTATACTCCGACCAAAGTCCGACTTTTGTCGGAGAAAACACGGTGTCGGTACGGTGCAGTCAGGGGGTTATCAGGTCGTAGTGTTTAACATACATTAACACTTCCTCTTTTTACCCCCTTAGGGAACTTTATTTTGCAGAATGAGAAAAAAAGTGTATTTTTGCATTTTGTATTAATACTAAATTACGATGAAGAAAATAGCGCTTCTCTTTGCCGCAGTGGCATTTATGACGGCAGCCAACGCCCAGCTGGTGGTTGGACTGCAAGGTGGTTACCACCAGGAAAAGAACACCATCGACACCGTTTCCGACTATAACTTCGCTTCGAGTTACGTGGGCGGCCTCCGTGTGGGCTACATGATTACACCGAAGCTTTTTGTCGGCGTCAGCGGCGGCATTCTCGGCAACAACACCCAGATGTACGACGCCACGGGCGACACCACGTGGCAGGGATCGGCGCAGACTTTCCCCATAAAAGACCACTACTTCAACACCAAACGAAGCGGATGGACCGTCAGCCCGCAGGTGCGCTACGAGTTGTTGAAATACGGCAACATGCACTTCCACCTGCTGCTGCAAGGCACCTATAGCTCACTGAGTTACACCAATCGCTCGGAGAGTTACACTTGGGTAACCTATCCCAACCCCAACGAGTATTGGGAGCAGGACCCCTATGACGACAGCATCAGCTGCACCTCGTGGAGCGTCAGCCTGCGTCCCACGCTGACCTACGAGTTCTCGAAGCACCTCAGCGCCGAGCTGAGCCTCGACTTCCTGAGCATCGGCTACGCCAGCGAGACGACCCACTACGATGCAACGTCCACAACCGACGCCGTCACAGGCATTACCACCCCGCTCACGCCCTACAGCACCACCCGCACTACCTTCTACGGCGGCCTGAACACCTTCATGGAAACCCTCCGTTGGGAAAGCCCCATGCTGCGCCTCGGATTTAATTGGACGTTCTAACATTCTTTAGCCATGTTTACATCGGAGCAAGGATTGTACATCGCTCATTGCGATGAAGGTGCATTATCTATCGTAGGCCGCATGGCCAACCGCCACGGCTTGATTGCCGGCGCCACCGGCACAGGCAAGACCGTCACCCTGCAGGTGATGGCCGAGACCTTCTGCCAGGCCGGTGTGCCCTGCTTCATGGCCGACATGAAAGGCGACCTGAGCGGCATCAGCCAGGCCGGCCAGATGAGCGGTTTCATCGAGAAGCGCAAAGACGCTTTCGGTGTGCCCAACCCGCAGTTCCAGGCCTGCCCCGTGCGTTTCTTCGACGTCTATGGCGAACAGGGGCACCCCATCCGCGCCACCGTGAGCCAGATGGGACCGCAGCTGCTGAGCCGCCTGCTGGGCCTCAACGAGACGCAGGACGGTGTGCTCAACATCGTCTTCCGCATCGCCGACGAGCGCGGACTGCTGCTGCTCGACATGAAGGACCTGCGCGCCATGCTCGACTATGTGGCCAAGCACGCCAAAGAGTATACCACCAAATACGGCAACATCAGTACCGCTACCGTAGGCGCCATCCAGCGCTCGCTGCTGCAACTTGACAATCAGGGAGCCGACCGTTTCTTCGGCGAACCCAGCTTCGACATCTTCGACCTGCTGCAGACTGAAGGCGGCAAAGGCGTGATGAACGTGCTGGCGGCCGACAAACTGATGCTGCAGCCCAAGCTCTACAGCACTTTCCTGCTGTGGCTCCTCAGCGAACTCTACAGCACCCTGCCCGAAGTGGGCGACCAGGAGCTGCCACGTCTGGTGTTCTTCTTCGACGAGGCGCACATGCTCTTTGAAGACACCAGCAAGGCTTTGGTGGACAAGATTGAGCAGGTCATCCGCCTGATACGTTCCAAGGGCATAGGAATCTACTTCGTTACGCAAAACCCCACCGACATACCCGACAGCATCCTCGGCCAGCTGGGCAACCGTGTGCAGCACGCCCTGCGCGCCTACACTCCCAAGGACCAGAAAGCCGTGAAGACCGCCGCCGACACCTTCCGTCCCAACCCCGCGTTCAAGACCGACGAGGCCATTACCGAGTTGGAAACCGGCGAGGCGCTGGTGAGCTTCCTCGACGAGAAGGGTGCCCCCTGCGTGGTGCAGCGTGCCAAAGTGCTTTTCCCGCTGAGCCAGATTGGTGCCATCACCCCCGAACAGCGCTCGGCCATAGTGCGCAGCAGCCGCATCTACGGCAAGTACGACAACATGGTGGACCGTGAAAGCGCTTTCGAGGTGCTGCTCAAAGCCAGCGAAGAGGTCGCTGTGGTCAATCAGAGCAATCAGAATATTCAGACGACTCAGAGCACTCAGAATACTCAGAACAATCAGAATACCCCAGCCAAGAAAGGCATCGGCAGCAAACTGCTGAAGGCCGTCTTCACCGCCGCCACCGCCACCCTGGCCACCGCCGCCGGCACCGCCGTAAGCGATGCCGTCACGGGCAAGAAAACCAAGAGCAGCAAGACGATGGGGCAGAAAATCATCAAAAACACCACCTCGGCTGCCACCCGCACGCTGACGCGCGACATACTCGGCAACCTGCTGAAGTGAGCATTAAGTGCCAAGTGACTCGTGGTTAGTTACGAAAAACATACATTGGACAACGGGCTGACGGTGCTGACCCACGAAGCATGGGACACACCATTGGCCACGGTGAACCTGCTCTACAATGTGGGTGCCCGCGACGAGGACCCGCAGCGCACCGGATTTGCCCACCTCTTCGAGCACCTGATGTTCGGCGGCACCCCCGAGGTGCCCGACTTCGACGGGGTGCTCAGCAACCTTGGAGGCGAGAGCAACGCCTTTACCAACAACGACTACACCAACTACTACCTCACCCTGCCCGCAGGCGCTTTGGCTACGGCACTGCACCTTGAAGCCGACCGCATGGCACACCTCGACATCAGCCAGAAGGCGCTCGAAGTGCAGCAGCATGTGGTAACCGAAGAATATAACCAACGCTACACCAACCGTCCCTACGGCGATGCATGGCTGCTGCTGCGCCCGTTGTGCTATAAGGTGCACCCCTACCGTTGGGCCACCATCGGCGCCGACATACGCCACGTGAGCGAGGCCACCCTCGACGACGTGCGCACCTTCCACCAGCGCTACTACCGCCCCGACAATGCCATCCTGGCCGTCGCCGCCCCGCTGAAGCACAGCGCGATGCTACAGATGGTGGAGGAGGCATGGAATTCCGGAGTATCCGGAATGTCCGGATATTCCGGAACAGCCAGAGAATACCCCACCGAGCCACACCAACAGGCACCGAGGTTCATGCGCGCGCAGCGCGACGTGCCGACCTCGATGGTCTATATGGCTTGGCCTATGTGCGACCACGGCCACCCATTGTTCCGCGCCTGCGACCTCGTCAGCGATGTGCTCGGCAACGGCAAGTCGTCGCGTCTCTACTCCCGTCTGGTGAAGGAGGAGGGCCTGCTGACCGAGGTAGACGCTTGCATCACGGGCGATGCGGGTCCCGGCCTGCTGGTCCTCAGCGGCAAACTGAAAAAAGGCACCGACCTCGACAGCGTAGCCGAAGCCTTCAGACGCGAGACGCAGCGGCTGGCAAATGAGCCTGTGGACACCTACGAGTTACAGAAAGTCATCAACAAATACGAGAACACCTTCGTCTTCTCGCAATACAAAGCTTCGGATCGGGCCCTCGGCCTATGCTACTATACCTGGCTGGGCGACACCGACCTCATCAACCGCGAGCCCGAAGAATACCGTCGTGTAACCCCCACCCTGCTGCAGGAGGCCGCACGCTCGGTATTCAACCCACAACATGAGAGCCTGCTATATTACGAAAGAATATGAAACTATCAGAGAGAATAAAAGGATTGCCGAAAGGGGTGGCGACGTGGTTCCGCACTGTGAATTGGCGCCATGTAGGTCGACGGGTGATCGACGGCATCGGCAAGGTGATGCACACGATGCTCTTCAGCTGGCTGCTGCCCAAACGGCACCGCAACATCACCAAGCGCGAGATTTTCGAGATCATCTTCAAGAGCGACACGCCCGCCGGCAAGACCTTCGACGTGTGGCTGCTGATAGCCATCGTCGCCAACATCCTGGTGTTGGTGACCGACAGCCTCTTCGGCACCACGAGCACCATCACCTCCAGCGCCCATTGGACCCTGTCGTTCTGGATTATCAAGGTGTTGGAATGGGGCTTCACGCTGCTGTTCACTTTTGAATACTATCTGCGCATCTACTGCCTGAAGCATCCGATGAAGTACGTCACCTCCTTCTGGGGCATCATCGACTTCCTCAGCATCTTCCCCGCCTACCTGAGCCTCTTCTGGCCCACAGGACAGGCCCTCACGGTGCTGCGTCTGCTGCGAACCATGCGCATCTTCCGCATCTTCCGGCTGCAGAAATTCCAGGAGGCCAGCACCCAGCTACTGAACGCGCTCAAGAACAGCGCCCTGCGCATCTCGGTGTTCATGCTGTTTGTCTTTGTGGCCGCCGTCATCATGGGCACCATGATGTATTCCCTCGAGGGCGAGGTCAACCCCGCCTTCGACAATGTGCTGAGCGGCATCTATTGGGCCGTGGTGACCATCACCACGGTGGGCTTCGGCGATGTGGTGCCCATCACACCGGCCGGACGCTTCATCGCCGTGCTGGTCATGCTGCTGGGCTACTCCATCATTGCCGTCCCTATGGGCGTGGTGGCTGGCGAAACCATCAACGAGCACCGCAAGAAAAAGAAGAAACACCACACCCTCAAGGTGGTGGAGGAAATGGAGAAGGACTTCGACGAAGAGGAAGAGGCCATCATCAACTGAAAAACGAACATGAAACGAACACTCATACTGCTACTCACGCTGCTGCCGACGGGGCTGTTTGCACAGACCGTCAGCGGCACGGTGACCGACGCCAAAACGGGCGAGACGCTCATCGGCGCCACCATCCTCGACGAAGCCAGCGGCAAGGGCACCGTCAGCAACGCCTATGGACGCTACTCGCTCACCCTCCATGCCGACAGTGTGCACCTGCGCATAAGCTATATCGGCTACCAGACCCAGCACCACACCCTCGGGCTGAGGGGCGACCGGCAACTCAACATCGTGCTGACGCCTGCGGTGGAGCTTGACGAGGTGACCATCACCGCCGAGCGTGTGGGCAGCCCCAAGATGTCGCAGATGAGCGCCATCCAGCTGCCCACCGAGCAGCTGAAGCTGGTGCCCGTCATCTTCGGCGAGACCGACGTGTTGAAGGCCATACAGCTGCTGCCGGGCGTGCAGAGCGGCACCGAGGGCATGAACGGCATCTATGTGCGCGGCGGCGGCCCCGACGAGAACCTGTTCCTGCTCGACGGCATCCCCCTCTACAACGTCAACCACCTGGGCGGCTTCTTCAGCGCCTTCAACGGCGACGCCGTCAAGAACGTCACCCTCTACAAGGGCTCCTTCCCAGCCCGCTTCTCGGGCCGCATCAGTTCGGTGCTCGACATCACCACCAACAACGGCAACGACAAGGAGTGGCACGGAGGCGCCTCCATCGGCCTCATTGCCGCCAAACTGAACATCGAAGGCCCCATCGTCAAGGAGAAAACCACCCTCAGCCTCTCGCTGCGCCGCACCTATGGCGACCTGCTCGTGCAGCCCACCCTCTGGGCCGTGGCCGCCGCCTCGTCCGAGACGGGCATCAGCGGCCTCAGCGCAGGCTATTATTTCTATGACCTCAACGCCAAGGTGACGCACAAGTTCAATGACCGCAGCCGCCTCTACGCCACCTTCTACAGCGGCGACGACGAGGCCTACATGCGCGTCAGCATGAACGACTTGGACTATTCAAAAGAATACATGAAGCTCAGCTACAAGTGGGGCAACCTGGCCACCGCCGTCCGCTGGAACTACGAACTCAACCCCAAACTGTTCATGAACGTCACCGGCTCCTTCACCCGCTACCGTCAGCGGCTGAGCCTGGGGGTAGAGGAAGAGTGGCGCGAATACGGGCAGCAATACAAGGACGAGGTGGAGATGGGCATCCACTCGGGCATCAGCGATGTGGCCGCACGCGTGGACTTCGACTACGACCCCTCGCCCGACCACGCCATCAAGTTCGGCAGCATCCTCACGCACCACATCTTCACCCCGCAGACGCAGTCGGCCCGCCTGCGCTACACCGGCATCCCCACCGTCGACACCACCTTCGGCGAGAGCCGCATCCACGCCGAGGAGGTCACCCTCTATGCCGAAGATGATTGGAGCATCACCGACGCCCTGAAAATCAACGGCGGCCTCGCCCTCACAGGGTTCTACGTCGAGAACAAATTCTACCCCTCTTTGCAGCCACGCCTGAGCGGCCGCTTCATGCTGACCGACGACCTGTCCGTCAAGGCGGGCTACAGCTACATGACGCAATACATGCACCTGCTCAGCAGCACCAACATCAGCCTGCCCACCGACCTGTGGGTGCCCGTCACCGCACGCATACAGCCCATGAACAGCCACCAGGTGGCCGCCGGCGTCTTCTACAGCTGGCGCAGCCTCATCGACTTCTCGGTCGAAGGCTACTACAAATGGATGAACAACCTGCTGGAATACAAGCCCGGCAGCACCTTCCTGGGCTCCAGCACCGGCTGGGAGAACATGGTCTGCATGGGTCGCGGCTACGCCTACGGTCTTGAGTTCCTGGCACAGAAAACCGTTGGCAAACTCACCGGCTGGTTCGGCTACACCTGGAGCCGCACCATCCGCCAATTCGACACTCCGGGCGAGGAGCTCAACGGCGGCAAACCTTTCCCGGCCAAGTACGACCGCATACACGACATCAGCATCACCCTGCAATACAAGCACAGCGACCGCTTCGATGCCGGCCTCACCTGGGTCTACGCCACCGGCAACACCGCCACCCTGGCCATGCAGCAGATTTCGGTCGACAACTACTACGGTGCCGTCGACTTCGTCGAAAGCCGCAACAACTTCCGCCTGCCCCCTTACCACCGTCTCGACCTCAGCGTCAACTTCCACAAGAAGAAGCGATACGGCATCCGCACCTGGAACATCAGCATCTACAACGCCTACAACCGGCAGAACCCCTTTATCATCTACCCCAAACAGACCGAGCGCTGGGACAGCCAAGGTGTCGAATACAGCACCGTGCTCATGCAGCGCTCCCTCTTCCCCATCATTCCCTCCGTCTCATACATCTATAAATTCTAACGAGCCATGAAACGAATTCTTATACTCATAACCTCCGCGTTGCTCCTCGCCGCCTGCGAGAAGCAGATAGAACTTGACATCGAGTACACCGAGTCGCAGGTGGTCGTCATGTCGCAGAACGATGCCGACAACCCCGTGTCGCTGACCCTCACCTACAGCCGCCCCGTCTTTGGCACCTACTATGTGCGCAACGATGAGGACTATTTCCAGCAGATTACCAACGCCACCGCCACCCTCAGCGTCAACGGCGGCAGCGCCCTCACCGCCACACGCACCGGCAACTGCTACAGTTTCCCCTACACCCCTGTGGCAGGCGATAACCTGAGCCTGCAAATCTCTGTCCCCGGCAAAGACAAAGTCACCGCCACCGCCACTGTGCCCACAGCGCCAACGGTCGCCAACGTCACCTTCTCGAACCCCGACACCTCCATGTTCTATTCCAATTACTACGAAAACAGCACCGTCAGCCTCACCTTGACCGACAACGCCTCCAGCACCGACTATTATTCCCTCCGTGTGCGCTGCATCGACACCTGCTATGCCATCATCCGCGACTACTACGACAGCATCATCGGCTACGACACCGTCTACAACGACCATTACCTTGACTTTGAATGTGTCGACAATATCCTCATCCAGAACTCCGACCTCGGCGCTATGGTAGAACTCGACCCCGCAGGAACCATGCGCTACTACGGCGATGAACTGCTCTTCGTCGATGCCAACATCAACGGGCAACAACACACCATCAAGCTGTCGCCCTATAGTCATGTCGACTACGACCCCGAAATCGGCGACTATTCCTTCTACGGCGAAATGAGCGAGTACCGCGCCCGCCTGATTGTCGAAGTAACCTCGCTCACGCGCGACCAATACCTCTTCCGCAAAACCATGCAGAGCTACACCAGCGACGACATGATCGGCATCTTCAGCGAGCCTGTGCAGGTGCACTCCAACATCAACGGCGGCATCGGCATCTTCGGTGTCTGTGTCAAACAAAGCACCACCATCTATCTCCATGACTAAAGTACTCATCTCCGACCTTACCCACCCGGTGCTCGAGGAGCGTCTGCGCGACGCAGGCTTTGTCGTCAGCGTGGAGCCCGACCACGACTACCACAGCCTGCTACAGGCCGTGCAGGGCTGCGACGGACTGGTAGTGCGCAGCAAGGTCATCATCGACCGCGCCTTCATCGACCAGGTACTCAGCTCCTCCCCTTGCCAAGGGGAGGGGGACCGCCCGAAGGGTGGTGGAGGAGTCCTGCGCTGCATCGGCCGCGTGGGCGCCGGCATGGAGACCATCGACATCCACTATGCCGAGCAGAAAGGCATCCGCTGCCTCAACAGCCCCGAGGGCAACCGCGACGCCGTGGGTGAGCACACCGTGGGCCTGCTGCTCAGCCTGCTGAACAACATCGCCCGCGCCGACGCCGAAGTGCGCCAGGGGCTCTGGCGCCGCGAAGCCAACCGCGGCCACGAACTCGGCAACCTCACCGTCGGCATCATAGGCATGGGCAACATGGGCCAGGCCTTCGCCAAACGCCTCAGCGGCTTCGGCTGCAAGGTAATCTATTATGATAAATATCTAAAATCTCTAAATAATTTAGAAAATCTAAAGAGGGTCACCTTGGAAACCCTCCAGCAGGAGGCCGACGTGGTCAGCTTCCATGTGCCCCTGACCGACGAAACACGCCACTACCTCGACGCCGACTTCATAGCCGCCATGCGCAAGCCCTTCTACCTCCTCAACACCTCGCGCGGCGCCGTGGTCGACACCGAGGCCCTCGCGGCAGGCTTGCAGAGCGGCAAGGTGCTCGGCGCCGCCCTCGACGTGCTCGAAAACGAGAACATGCAGTCCGACTCACTCTCAACTCTCAACTCTCAACTCTCAACTCTCAACTGTGTCTTCACCCCCCATGTGGCCGGCTGGACGGTGGAGTCGAAGTATAAACTCGCCGCCGTGCTGGCGGACAAAATAATCGACGCACTCAAATGATTATCGTGGGCAACAGCATCGTGAGCGACGACATCGCCGACTGCCGCTTCAGCTGCGACTGCAGCGTGTGCCACGGGGCTTGCTGTGTCGACGGCGACAGCGGCGCGCCACTGCTCGAAAGCGAGGTGGCCGAATTGGAACGCGTGCTGCTCGACGTGCTGCCACTACTGACCCCCGAAGGGCGCAAAGCCATCGAGGAGCAGGGCGTGGCCGTGCGCGACAACGAAGGCGACCTCGGCACCCCCCTCATCAACGGCTCGGCCTGCGCCTACATCACCTACGCCCCCGACGGCACCGCCCTCTGCGCCCTGCAGCACCTCTACAAGCCGGTGTCGTGCCACCTCTACCCCATCCGCGTGGAAGACTACGGCGAGTTCACCGCCGTCAACTACCACCGTTGGGACATCTGCCGCTGCGCCATCGGCCACGGCGAACCGCTCTACCGCTACCTCAAAGAGCCGCTCATCCGCCGCTTCGGCAGCGAATGGTACGACGAACTCATCGAACAGATAAAACAACGTGACCATGATAGAAACTAAGAAACGCATACGCCTCTACGCCCTCCTGGTGGCCGCCCTCCTGGTGGTGGACCAGGTGGTGAAAATCCTCGTCAAGACCCACATGCAAATCGGCGAGGAGATACCCCTCATCGGCACCTGGTGCCGCCTGCATTTCATCGAGAACGAGGGCTTTGCCTTCGGCATGAGCATCGGCGGCGAGGCCGGCAAGATTCTGCTCACCCTGCTGCGCATTGTGGCCTCGGCGGCCATCGCCTGGCTCATCGTCAGGCTGATACGCAAGCAGACCCGCACCTCGCTCATCATCAGCCTGACCCTCATCTTCACCGGCGCCGTGGGCAACGTCATCGACAGCTGCTTCTACGGCCTGGTATTCAACGAGAGCTACTACTCCGTAGCCACCCTCTTCCCGCCCGAAGGCGGCTATGCCCCCTTCCTGCAGGGCCGCGTGGTCGACATGTTCTATTTCCCTCTGTTTGAGTTCGATTGGCCAATGTGGCTACCTATCGTGGGCGGCAACCACTTCGAATTCTTCAACGCCATCTTCAATATAGCCGATTCCGCCATCACCATCGGCGTCGTCTGGCTCATCATCGACCAACTTTTTATCGCTCCAAAATACTCAAAATCAAAAGAAAAAGAAGAAATCGGAGAAGAAAAGTAAAAAAAAGTTTGGTCAGTTCCGGAAAAGTTAGTAATTTTGCACCCGCATTTAGCGGAATGGCGTCGTAGCTCAGTTGGTAGAGCGAAGGACTGAAAATCCTTGCGTCACTGGTTCAAATCCAGTCGATGCCACCATCAGGAAGAGACCCTCTCAAGGGGTCTCTTCTTTTTTTCACCCATTCCACCCGCCCTGACCCCTCATCATCGACTTCCCATCGACTTCCCAAGGACTTCCCAAGGACTTCCCATCGACTACCGTGGAGGTAGTACGTAGGTCGTTCAAACGACAGAACAGAGACCGTATGGGGAAGCAGGGGCGCGGCGTGCCGCGTCCGTAAGAGGTTGATGAAATGTTAAATTTTCATACTGCTGTGTTTTATTCGGGAAATTTATGTATCTTTGCACCCGATAACCGATTGTCTAATCCAAAAGCCTAACACCTGATGGAGAAGCGAATAGGAACAATAACCATACTCATCAAGGAGCGTTTGCTGTCTGCAAACATCAATCAGATTCTCTCTGAACACGCCGATATTATCCTCTGCCGCCAGGGACTTCCGTTCCACGACCGCAGCGTGGCCGTCATCTCGCTGATTGTCGAGGGGTCGGTGAACCAAATCAACGCCCTCACCGGCAGCCTCGGACGCCTGCCAGGCGTCGAGTGCAAGGCCGTCGTCACCAAGAATAATCAATCCTAAAACATAATAACAATGAAACACCAGAATTTCATAGACCGCGACAAGCTCTACGGCATGTTGCAGAACAACGCTCCCACGGAGAGCCAACTGAACGACATCCTCAACAAGGCCCGCAAGCTGAAAGGCCTCAACCTGGAGGATGTGGCCAAACTGCTCAGCGTCGAGGACGAGGCCGGCATCAAGAAGATACTCGACACCGCCGAGTACTGCAAGGAGGAAATCTACGGCCGCCGCCTGGTGCTCTTCGCACCCATCTATACCGGCAACGCCTGCGTGAACAACTGCGTCTACTGCGGTTTCCGCCGCGACAACAAGGCGCTGAAGCGCAAAGTGCTGACCCTCGACGAAATCGAGACCGAGACGCTGCACTTGCTGCGCATGGGCCACAAGCGCGCCCTGCTCATCTGCGGCGAAAGCCCCCGCAACGACGCCAACTACATGGTCGAGGCCATCCGCCGCTGCTACGCCGCCAAGGACGAGAAAGGCAGCACCATCCGCCGCATCAACGTCGAGCTGGCCCCCATGAGCGTCGAGGACTTCGCCAAGCTGAAAGCCGAGAAGATTGGCACCTACGTCTGCTTCCAGGAGACCTACGACGAGGTGGAGTACAAGAAGTTCCACCCCGCCAACACCCCCAAGGGCGACTACCTCTACCGCCTCACCTGCATGGACCGCGCCATGGAAGGCGGCATCAACGACGTGGGTCTCGGCGTACTGTTCGGCCTGGTCGACTACCGCTTCGAAATCCTCGCCATCATGGAGCATGCCCGCCACCTGGAGGAGGACTTCGGCTGCGGCCCCCACACCGTCAGCTTCCCCCGCATCGAGCCCGCCGAAGGCACCCCCTTCAGCCTGCCGGAGAATATTCCGCACCCCGTGAGCGACAAGGACTTCATGAAGATTATCGCCATTATCCGCATCGCCATGCCCTACACGGGTATCATCATCAGCACCCGCGAGCGGCCCGAGATGCGCGACCAGCTGGTCAAGTACGGCGTGAGCCAAATCAGCGCCGCCAGCGAGACAAATCCGGGCGGCTATGACGAGGACAACAACAGCAGCGAGGCCAAGCCCTACGAGAAGACCGGCACCACAGGCGCACAGTTCACCCTGGGCGACCACCGTTCGCTGGACGAGGTCATCAGCATGATGATCGACGGCGGCTACATTCCCTCGTTCTGCACCGGCTGCTACCGCAAGGGCCGCGTGGGCGCCGACTTCATGGACCTGGCCAAGCCCGGCCTCATCAAGGAGTACTGCAAGCCCAACGCCATGTTCACCTTCCGCGAGTACCTCGAGGACTATGCCAGCCCCGCCACCAAGGAGAAAGGCCTGCGCCTGCTCAAGGAGCTGACCCAGACATTCTCCAAGGAAGAGCTGAAAAAGCGCGTCGAGGGCAACCTCTGCAAGATTGGCGAAGGCGAGCGCGACCTCTATTTCTAAACGGCCAAACAGCGGCGTCCGTGCGGGCATACGCAAAAAACTTTTTGCCATATCGTAAAAAGTGCGTATCTTTGCACCGTCGAACAAATGTGATTATAAACCCTATTAATACAGCAACAATATGAAGAAAGCATTCTTGACCATCGCTCTGGCTGCTTTTGCATTGGCGGGCAACGCGCAGTTTCTCATCGGCGCCAACCTCGGCTTTGGCATGTTCAACGGCTCCACCGACTTCACGCGCATACAAGGCGAAAATACATCCACTTGGACCATGCCGAACGCCATCGCCAACCCCGAACCCCTGTCTTATGACAACCTGAAAGAGACCATGACCCTCAGCGTCATGCCCAAAATCGGCTATATGATAGGTGAGAAGATGCAGGTTGGCCTCGCCTTCGGCATCGTGTGGGACAAGACGAAGGACTACAGCGATTACAAGTATGAATATCAGACCGTCGAGAACTTCGAGGGTTGGAAAAGCACCTCACAGCTGACTGTCTGCGCCACCCCCTACTTCCGTTACAACCTGACCGAGCTGGGCAAGCTCACCCTCTTTGCCGAAGCTCAGGTGGGCCTGGCCTTCGGCCTCTCTCCCACGATTCACAAATACCATACTGCTTACACCAACCATCCGGCCGTTGACGAGGACGTGGCTGGCGAGGATTACACCTTCACCGACATCACCTTCAACGTCATCCCCGGCATCCACTACAGAATGAGCGACAACCTCTCCGTCGACCTCTATGTCAACGTGCTCCGCCTTGGTTTCGAGTACAAGAGCGAGGATTACTACCAGGACCGCAACCTCATCGACAACACCCTCAACGCCCCCGCCAATACCTATGAGTGGGTTGTCAACTCCACCAACATCCTCTTCTCTGCCGGCAACAGCTCGCTCTTCACCGTTGGCTTCAACTACATCTTCTTCTAAACCATCTATATGGTATACAAAGAGTGCGGCACCCCGTCGGGGTGCCGCACTCTCTTTGTATCTGGTTCTTCAAGCGTCGGCGAAGACCTTGCCGTCGTCAAGGGTTACCTGCAGTTTGGTGTATTCGCTGTGGAAGTCGTTGCGCAAACGGTCGAGGTAGCGACGACATTCCCAATGGCACATCGGCAGGTCGTGCAGCAGACAGTTGCCACAAGTGGCGGGGGTGGTGGCGGGGACCTCTGTTTGGGTGAGTATCCACTCCAGACACTCTATGGTGAGCCGACGCATATCCTGCACCGTGTAGGTGCCGGTCATGATGACGTACATTCCCGTCAGGCAGCCCATAGGCCCCACATAGACAACATCTTCTTTGGCCTCCGAATTGCGAAACCAGGTGGCCATCAGGTGCTCCATGCTGTGCATGGCCGAGGGGGCCACAGCAGGCTCGCGGTTGGGCTCGGTGATGCGCAGGTCGAAGGTAGTAAACCCCTTGTCGATGCGAGAGACATAGATGCCTGGCTTCAGGCGTGTATGGTCAACAGTGAAACTTTGAATTACTTCCATACAAAGTTTAAGGTTTATGGTTTAAGGCTTAAAGAGTTTCGAGAAATTTCTTGACAAAATGGAACGAGCGGTCGCACATCGAGGCGAGGAAGTCGTCCCACTGCTGCTGATGGTTGTCGGTGCGGCCAGGGGTGTCGCTGATGACACGAAGGCTGAGGAAAGGTATCTTGAGCAGGTAGCATGTCTGCGCAATGGCGGCGCTCTCCATGTCGCAAGCCAGCCCGTCGGGGAAGTGGCGCTTGATGTCGTTCTGCCGTTCGCGGTCGGTGATGAATTGGTCGCCGGTGCAGATGAGGCCGGTGCGGAGAGTGGAGTTTGTCTGCACCTTCAAGGCATGGTCAAGCAACTGAGGGTCGGCATCGAAACGCACCGGCAGGCCCTGCACTTGTCCCCGTTGACATCCGAGACCCGCGCCGCAATCCACATCGTGATACACCGCCTGCGTGGCCGCCAGCACATCCATCACCTGCATCAGCGGGTCGATGCCGCCGGCCAGACCGGTACTGATGATGGCGTCGGGATGGTGTTCCTGCACAAGACGCATGGTGCCCACCGCCGCATTGACCTTGCCGATGCCGCACTGCCACAGCACAATCTCGTTGTCGCCCAAACGGCCTGTATCGCCTCCGATGGCATCATGCATCTGGCGATACTCAATATCCATAGCAATAATGACTCCTATTTTCATATACTATTCGTTATCATTTTATTGTGCAAAAGTACGCTTTTTTTTGCTATTTGGAGCCATAAATATAATATTTTTTTCTAACAGTCGTTATAATACACAATTACAACAACAAAGAAGAGCCATGAAACGTTGGTTTAGCGTCATCGTCATCTCTATTTTCGCCATGGCGGCAGTCAGTTTGGTGGTGATACAATTGGTGCAGGCACGCCGCACCTTCTCCATCAGCGACAACATGTTCAACGTCAGTGTATCGACCGCTATGGACGAGGTCATACGCCAACTGAACGGCGGGGAATTGCAGCCGGAGCATCAGGAAGCCGCCGTCTTCCACTACCAGGACCTCGACTCGCTTGTCACCGAGGAACTAATCCTTGTCGGCATTGACCTGCGCCCCGTCGTAGGCATCTATGACGGCAGCCAGGGCTCGTTCCTCTACACCTCCGACCCACGCAAAGAGATGCTGCTCAAGGAGTCGCCCTACCGCTATAGTTTCCAGCCCATCGGCGTGGTGTCCTCCAACCAATTCTTCGTCATTTTGGCCTTCCCACGTTCACCGTTTCCGCAGGTCGACAGCATCCTCTACCTGTACATGAGCCTGTTTCTGGTGGTGGTCATCGCCGTACTGTTCCTCATCTCGGTGCGCACCGTTGCCAACCAACGGCGCCTCGACAAGATGAAGAACGAGTTTATCAGCAACATGACGCACGAAATCAAGACTCCGCTTTCCACTATCTCGCTGGCCTGTGAAATGCTGCAGGACAACACCGTGGCGCAAGACGTGGACTCGAGGGCCAATTTCGTGGGCATCATTGCCGACGAGAACGCCCGCATGCGCCTGCTGGTAGAGACCATCTTGCAGAGTTCCAAGATGTCCAACAGCAACTACCACCTCAACCCCACCGAGGTGGACGTGAACAAGCTGGTGGAACATGTGTCAAAGAGTTTCCGCCTGACACTTGAGGGACGCGGCGGACAGATGGAGACCCACCTCGATGCAGCCCCCTCTACCCTCTTCGCCGACGAGCTGCACCTCACCAACCTTATCTACAACCTGGTGGACAACGGCATCAAATACTCCACCGGCGCACCGCACATCATCGTCAGCACCTCCCGCAATCACCACCATTTCCTCATCAGCGTGCAGGACCACGGCATCGGCATCCCGAAGGCCGACCAGAAGCATGTGTTTGAGAAGTTCTACCGCGTCTCCACGGGCAATGTGCACAACGTAAAAGGTTTCGGCATAGGACTAAACTACGTGGCGCAGGTTGTTCGCCTGCACCACGGTAGTATAAGTCTTGAAAGTGAAGTCGGTAAAGGAACCACCTTTACCGTAAGTCTGCCTATCTGACAATGAATTTGCCGTAGGCGTTGCCCATGCGGTAGATGTAGATACCCGCAGGCATGGAGTCGACGCGCAGCTCCACATTGCCTGTACCGGCTTGCACGCTGTGGGTCAACACGGGCTGGCCCATCATATTGTAGACCGTCAGGTCGGCAGCGCTCTGCGTGCTGTAGGGCAGCATGACGCTCATGGTGGCAGGATTGGGATAGGCTGTACCGAGTACCACGGCCTCGGGGCCATCGGGCACCGCCAAGCTGATGTTGATGTCAATGGAGTCCTGCGGGGGAATGAAGTTCCTGATGTAGCCCTGACCCTGATTAAAGTTGTAGCCACGGCCAGAGATAGGCATGTTGTTGGCACCCAAGTTGTACCACGAGTTGCCGTCGCCTTCCCAGCCCCAATTCATGAAGTAGAGGTTCTCGTTATCGGTCTGGTAACCGCTGCACACCCATGCGTGGCCGGCACGGTCGTTGCCGTCGCCGGTCAAACTCGATCCGTGCATATAGACCGGACGATTGGCCTTCAGTTCATTGCGCAACCATTTCATGTAGTTGGTTTCCGACACACCCTGGCCGCGGTTGATCAGCGACATGCCATTCTTATAGTGGAAATAGGTAACCATAGCGTCGGGCACATCCTGCGTATAGGCACCGCTGCCGCCACCGGCGCTGGTGTTGTACTGCATTTTAACAGACACACCCACCATTTTACCCAGGCGCGATACCTCCTTGCGAGCCTCTTGTGAGGTGCTGGCCTTAATCTGGTTGGGCATAATGGTGTAGTCGAAAGCTGCAGAGTCATCATAATTTACAATAATAGGAGCGCCACCACTCCAAACGAGGACCTTATAGCCGAAAGAATAGCGGGGATACTTATAGTAGTAGCAAATCTGGGCAATGGCGGTAGCCACGCAACCCGTGACGCAATGCACACCATTGATGGTGGGGCAATACATGTTGTAGGTGGTACCGGCATTGTTGCCCTGGCCCCATTTGACATTCGCCATCAGATTGACAATGCCTTTGCTGCCCTTGAAGTTATTGGTAATTGCCTCGGTCCAGCGGCGGCTGTCGGGAAAATCCTCACTTAGGTCAGCGTTCTGCACTCCGCAGATCAACTCGTTGTAGCCCTCGAGCCACCATTCCATCGCCTCAGGCTTGTTGTCAGTGGGGTACGCACCCGTCTCGGAGTAGGCCACAATGGGGTCCATCGTGGTGCTGCCGGCCAGGGCAATCCAGCCACCGCCGTTGACGTTGTAGACATACATCGACGGCACACCAAGTTTGTCGTTCATGCGCTGCTCGACCATCGTCAAGTCGCTGGTTGTAAGGCTGGGCCGCTCGGTGTAGTAGGCCATGTAGTTGGCCGAAGCCTGACGAGCCTGCTCTGATGTGACGTTGTCGGCCTTGGCCGTGGGGGTCATGAGCGCCAAAGTGGCTAAGACTGAGAAGAATATACGTTTCATATTGTTATTATTATTTTCTGTTTTAGTGTGCAAAGATACTCATTTATTTTTAATCGGCACCATTTTTTTTCAAAAAAACTCCTAAACGGCACCCTGATGACTCCTTCATTTCGACAATTGTCCTTCAATAGTTCTTCAACAGTTCTTCAAAAAAAAATTGAAGAACTGTTGAAGAACTACCGATAAACAGTTAATGAACGATCGAAACCAGAGCGGTGTTATTTGCTCCGCAGCAACACCTTGTCGTAGCCCTGCCAGAGGGTGAGGAGCTTGCGGTAGCCATCATAGTCGCTGACGGGTATGAGACTCTTGTCAATCTTGAGGTTGCGCACCACGCGGAGCTTCTTGCCGCTCTGCTTGATGCTGACCTCGACCGAGCCCAGGCCGTCGACTACCAACTTGTCGTTCCGGCTGCTGCCGACCATCTTTACGTCTTTCGGCAACAGGTAGGTCACATCGGACTGTATGTCGCAGGCCGCCCCTTGCAGCGGAGCCGTGCGGACCAGAGCCAAGTGGGTGGCACGCACCTGAGGGCTGCCGGCGATGGGAGGCAGCACAAAATGATAGAAGCCGTCCTCCAGAGTGTCGAGTTTGGCATCGGAAGTACCTGTCTCGCTGACAATTTTCACCTCGTCTTTGGCCTCGCCGTAGAGCACGGCAGGAGTCTTGGCGCGCACATTGAGGTGGTATTCCAGCGTGTCAATCATCACGCCCACCTCATCCATGTTGTCGCCCAGCACACGGGCCTGATGGCCAATCTGGTTGAGCATGGCGGCCAGCAGGACAGCCTTGTCGGTGGCGGTGCCGCAGCCCGTCTGCCACACTTCGGCGGCGGTGGCGTGCACATAGCCCAACATGGCGGGGTTGATGTCGTTGAGGTGGATGTTGTCTACCACAAAGTCACGCACGGCGGTGACGTCCTTCAGGGCACCCTCGCCCTTGGTCTGCTGGTAGGCAGCCACCTCAGCCTCCTTCAGTCCATTGCCATCGAAGGCAGGCAGGAACTCGGGCGTGCCGTTGAAGAAATGCAACATGGGGTAGAGTTCCTCCTTGGCGGGCAAATAGTTATCCACGTAGGTCTGCGGCACGTTGATGGCCTTGAGGCTGTAGGTGGTGGCGGTCTGCTCGACGGTGGGCTTGAAGACAAACACCTCGGGGTCGCTGAGCTTGACGTTCAGTTCCTGCCCTTCAGGCACCTTGACGCTGACCTCCAGCCGCTCCACAGGGCACTCGCGCACGAGGCAGAGCGTCTGTGTCAGCAGGCTGTAGTGGCGGTGGATGGTGTAGTCCACCACGATGGTGCAGCCCAGCTCCATGCCGGTGTGTATCATGGCCAGCTCGCGCAGGTGGTTGAAACGGCCACAGTCGGCGCACTGCGAAGGCAGCTGGTAGACGAAGGCGTTCTGCGGCATATCAATGCGGGTGCCGTCCTTCTGTATGGTGTATACTTCGTTCACCGTCAGCTCCTCCAGGTCGGGATTGTAGACCACAAAGGTTTCGCCTTTGTCGGCGTAGGCCGTGAGAGTACGGTTGCGCAGTATCTGTACCTCATGGCGGTAGTGGTAGTCGCTGGTGCCGTCGGCGTTGACGGTCCACTCCTGGCGCAGCAGTTTGAACACGGCATCGGGCTGCTGGGCGAATACGGTGGTGCAAAGAAGTGTTGCTATGGCAACGAGAAATATCTTTTTCATAACAGTCAATCTTTATTTGGTCAATATCACGGGAGTTTCAGCCACTTTCAGCTGGTTCATGGCGGCGGCACGGAAAGACATCCAATCCTGGGCCTCGTAGACGCGCTTGCTGAAGACAACCTGCTCGCCGAAGGTCAACTTGTTGCCTTCCATCTGGAAGCCACAACCAAACGCGGCGGCGGGGTCGGCGACACCATCCACCATCGGATAGTGGAACTGCTTGTATTCGTCAGGCAGCAGGATGTCCTCATGTATCTGGATGAGTCTGGAGCAGCGGTCGCTGAAGGGCTGCTGACGGGTCTCCTTGCTGAAGTCGAAGTAAAGGTGGCTCATGGCGCGGCTGAAGAAGTTGCGCGCGGTAAGGGGGATAAATTCAATCACATCCTTGCTGACGACGGCATAGTTGGGTATGCGGTATTTGTAGGTAATCTTCACCGGCTGCTCCAGGTAACGGTCGGGGTCGGTGTACTGTATGTCAAGTATCTCCGCATTGGGAGCAATGCGCAGCAACTCCAGCTCGAGGTTGCGGCGCCACTCGCTCTGGCGGGCGCTGAACACGCCGCGTACCGAGGCGTCGCTCTGCCCCTCAGCAGTGATGCTGATGGTGCCGGTGAGAGTGCCATCCTTGTCGATGGTGTTCGCGCCGCTGATGCGGATGTAGTGCTTCTCGGCAGGCGAGATGGGGGTCTCCATGAGGTCGCACCCTTCAGCCGTGCCGATGAGATAGCCCTGCTGCTGCTCGGCGCTGCTCCACAACTCACGCACATTGGGCACCCAGGTGGGGTCGAGCATGCGGAACGAGCCGTCGCGCAGCTGCACGGCGCAGACCGAGTGGTTGAATTGGTCGGCCGGTATGCGGTCGATGCGCTCGCCCGCCATCGTCATGGCGGCGTAGGCCTTGAAGCCTGCGGCACGCAGGAAGCCGATGAGCGTGGAAGCCTTGTCCTTGCACACACCGCAACGGTCGGTGTAGTTCATCTCGGCATTGTGCAGTGTAAAGCCTTCGCCCTCGCCCATCGAGATACCGGCATAGCGGATGTTGTCGGCCACCCAATGGGTCAGGCGGCTGATGCTGTCCATCTCGTCCTTGGCACCACGCAGCAGCTCGTTGACTTTCTTCTGCACAGCAGGCGTGGCCTTGAACGAACCATAGTCCTCATTCACGCCATAAAACCAACGACTCTTGGCCTGCCAATCGGGGCTGGTGCTGAGCAGGAGTTTGCACTGTATGTCGTTGTTGGCCAAAGCCCTCGGCTCACGTTTGAGCGGCATGATATCCTCATTGTTGCTAAAGGTGTAGAGCGTGCGGCCTTCCTCGTCGGCAGCCTCGCGACGCACTTCAAGATTGCCATTGTAGACCTTGTATTGCAGCGTTTTGCTGTCGAGGATGTTCAGCTGATAGACCTTCTTCTGTACAGGCTCATCGCTCCAGAAAGGCACGATGTCATAGTAATGGCCCTTCATGGGTGGTACATAGCGCGCATCATCCTCGGGCAGCGCCGCAAACGTTCCATTCAGCGACGGCTGTTCGTCGGCCAGCAAGGCATAGGTATAACCTTTCTTGTAGGTCCACACCTCCAGGCGGTCGTTGAGGTCCAGGTGCCCCACCTCGACCATCTTCTGGCTGGCGCCCCAATAAATCATGCGGGCCGGTGCCACATAGTCATACACCGTCACATTGCCTTCACGGCCGGGCCACACCAGCGTGTCAGTCTTGCCTGTAGCGGCGCGGTGCACCAACACATGGGTAATCTCGCAGTAGGCCGACAGGGGGTCGTAGTCAATCTTGTAGGTGCTCCACCGCGCACAGCCGGCATAACTGTACATGCGGATGCACTTGTGAGTCAACACATGGCTGAGACCCGACTCTTCCATATAGACACCCGTCGAATCAAACAGGGTGACAGTGTTGCTGCCGGCATACTTGCCTGGCAGGGCATTTTGCTGCGCCACTGAGTAGGAAGCGCACACTGCCATCAAAGAAAGGACTAAAAATATCTTCTTCATCTTCTTCTAAATTATAAACATGACAGAATTAAAGGGCTGCGGCAACACCAATAATAACGGCAATGGGCACCGCGACGATGCAAAGCGCTATCATCACGATGGTGAGGATGCCATAGAACTTCCAATACGACTTGGTGTTACGCAGGAAGCGGACCGCAGCCTCGTTGCTGTTGAGCTCCACAGCGCTCTTGGCATCCTTCGATGCACGCATCAAGTAAATAACGATTGGCACCATCAGGGCGGCAGAAACAAGATAAATCACACCAAAGACCCATGCCGGGAAAGGCTGTCCCGCTTCGGCCATTGCTTCACTCATAAAGCCGCCAGCCACAAAAAAGAGGAGGGCCGTAGGAACCATAAAGGCGATACCAACGATACTGAGAATGGCGAAAAAATTGTACCATCGGCCCGTGCTACGGACATACTGCTTCACTTCTTCTTGAAGTTGAATGTGTTGCTCTTCCATGACTTACTATTTTTTGAAAAGATTAATGGTGCAAAGATACGAAATAATTTCCAATATAAACAAAAAAAGTGGCGATTAATCGCCACTTTCTGTTGTCCTACCTGGATTCGAACCAAGACAAGCTGATCCAGAGTCAGATGTGCTACCGTTACACCATAGGACAATCGGTAATTGGGATTGCTTCTTTTTCTTCAAAAGCGGGTGCAAAAGTACTAACTTTTCCGAAACTGACCAAATATTTTTTTTCCGAAAAGCAAAAAGCGAAAAGTGAAAAGTGAAAATCAGATAGTTGCAGCAAACAAATTTTCACTTTTCACTTTCCCTTTTTCAACTTTTACAGGCTGTCTCCGGTCTCACTTTCACCCTCTTTGGCGTTCCTTTCGAGTTCCATCTTACCGAAGCGCAACGTGATGCCGGCAGAGATGTATGTGCTGTTCAGCATCTTGTTGGTGTTGCTGCTGAGGTAGTTGGGGTTGGTGTTCTGGCTGGTGGAACCCAGCTTGGCGCCCCAGCCGAAGATGTCCTGCACGTTGACGAAGACAGAGAGTTTGCGCTTGAAAAAGTCGCTGCGCACACCCATATTGAGAGAGTAGCGCTCACCCCTGATGCTCATCAGGCTGAGGGTGCGCGAGTTGTAGTTGGCCGAAAGGTGTATCTGGTATTGGTTGAAGATTTTGGTCCACGCGTTGAGGCGCACGCTCCACGACCACATGTCCTTGTTATAGGGCTGGCCACGATAGTTGTCGAGGTGGTAACCGTAGTCATAGACGTTGGCATAGAGGCGAACATTGAAGAAACCCGTGGGGCGGTAAGTCATGTTGAGGCTGGCACCGTAGCGCCACGATTGTCCCATGTTGTATGGGATGCTAAAGTCGATGGCACGGTTGGGCAGGTATTCGTCGTCGAAGGTACGGCTGGTGAGCGAACTGATTTCGTTGGTGCTGTGGCGGCCGTAAAGCTCGACACCGACATTTCCGAAGCGCTCAAAGAACTTCTGCCAGCCCGCCTCGAAGCTGTGAGTGTAGCTGGGCATCAGGCCGTCGGGGTTGCCGGTGCTGTAGTTTGAGTTGCCATAGCGGCGGAAAGTGCTCACCTGTTCCTCGCCCGGATTGGACATGCGCATGGTGTAGTTCAGCTTGAAGTTATGCATGTCTTCCGTACGGTAGCTCAAGTGCAGCGAGGGGTGCATGTCAAAGGTGAAGTACACGCTGTCGTCGGCAAAAGGCATCACGCTGATGTAGTCGTAGTAGGTGCGGTTCAGCCCCACACCGAGACCGCTGCTGAGGGTGAAACCGCCCCAGCGGTGCGTCCAATCGACATCGGCATCCACACTGCCGTCACTGCCGTTGAAGTGGTAGGTGCGGAGGTCATCGGGAACTTTTCTGAGCGTATCGTTGAAGCGCTGGTAATCGTTATTGAGGCCACTAAAGTCGGCCCGCAAGCCGTAGCTCATCTCGCCGTCCTTGGAGTAGGGTCGGTTGTAGCGGGCGTCGATGCTGACACCATAGTTATAGTTGTCAGTCAAAAGGTAACGATGTTCGTCAAGGTCGGTGTAGGTGTCGTACATGCGGTTATACCACTGCTCGCTGGCGTTGTGCGACACACGGGCGTTGAAGCCAATGCGCAGGTTGTGGCCTTCGAGGTCGAACTTCTTGGTGTAGTCGGTCCCGATGTGGGTCATGAACGAATTGGAACCACTGAGACTACGGGTGGTGTCGTTGGTGATGCTGTCGTCCGGTGTAAGGAAAACAGTCTGCTGGCGCCAGCTGTCCGACGAGCTGCCGTTGTGGTTGTAGAAACCTCCGGCATCAAACGAGAGTTCGGTCATGGAGTCTATCTCATAGTTGACCCCAAGGAAAAAGTTGGCACTATAGCTTGTGTCGAACGAACGCTGGAAAGTGGTATCCTCCACGTCATCGAACTGAACCGTGTCCGCAGGGTCTGTGGATTGATGGCGGCGCTGACTGAGCGACCAGCCTTCATTGGTGTTATTGCGGGAGCTATAGCGTCCGCTGGCAAAGAAATTTATACTAAGTTTTTCCTTGGTCCACATGTAACTCAACCACGGGCTGATGAAAGGCTGGGTGGCTCCGTTAAGGCCAAAACTGATAAATTGGTTGCTCTTGATGTGTGCCGAGGTGACAATGTTGATGACTGCCTCGGCATCGGTAGCGTACTTGGCCGAGGGGTTGGTGATGGCCTCGATGCGCGCCAGAGCGTTGGCCGGCAGCGTCTGCAAGTAAGTCTTCAGGTTCTCCTCCGTAAGCTTAGACGGTTTGTCATTAATCCAGATTTCCACGCTCGATACGCCACGCAACGTGATGTTGCCCTCCACGTCCACCTCCACACCCGGGGCGTTCTGCAGGGCGTCCTCGGTGGTGCCGGTCTGTATGCTGGGGTCCTCACTGACGTTGTATATCAGCTTCTCACCATCCATAGCATAGAGGGGCTTCTCGGCCGTGATGCTCACCTCCTTGAGGGTGGTGGCGCCAGGTTTAAGGCGGAAGGTACCGAGGGCGGTATTGTTGGTCACATTGAAGGGGATGAGGACGTTCTGGTAGCCAATGGCGCTTACACGCAGCAGGTAGGCTCCTGCCGGTATCTCGGTCACCTCAAAGAGTCCGTCGAAATTGGTGGAGGCACCCTTGATGAAACTCGAGTCGGCCGAGTCGAGCACCGCCACATTGACAAAGGCCAGGAACTCGCCGCTCACGGAGTCACGCAAGGAACCTACCACCTTGAAGGTATCGCCCTCTTTCACTTTCTTCTTCTGTTTCACCTGTTGGGCTTTCTGGCTATCGCCCATCTGGTTCCAATCGCGGTTGCCCATCGGAGGACGGCCACCAGGGAAACGGCCGCCAGGCCCACCCATCGGTGGACGACCACCAGGGCCACCGCCAGGCTGCGCCTCCACCATCGTCACCGACAACAGCATTGCTACCAACAGCAACGCTCTCAACAAGATACCTCTGTTATATTTCATAGTTCGCATATATAGTAATAATATTTAGTGCTCCTTATTGCATAATTATTGCAAGCCTTGTAAAAAAAAAATCCAACTCCGCCTCATCGACTACCGTTCCATTGCTGTTTAACTATTGTTTTACTACAAATTTTAGTTAAACAGCAGTTAAACACCGGCCGTTCTTTTGTCGATCAGTCGGAGTTCTTCGGTCGTTCTTCGGAAAAAAGCAAAGAACGACCGAAGAACGGTAAAAGAAATGCAAAAGAAATGTCGGACTCATGACGGTTTATCTAAGCAGTGTGACGGTGCCGGTGAGCGTGTGTAGTTGGTCGGGATTGTCATCGCGGCGGTAGAGGAGGTGCCACACATAGGTTCCCTGCGGGCAAGGAGTACCCAGGTGGGTGCCGTCCCACTCGGGCACAGGGCCGTCGCTGTGTGCCACCAACACGCCGTTGCGATTGTAGACACGGAAATCCTCGGCCACCCCTTCATTGACAACAACCACAAAACGGTTGTTGCCATCGGCGGCAGGAGAGAAGACATTGGGTGCCCATACTGCAGAGTGGCTGAAGGGGATGGTTTGTCGCAAGGTGTCTGTGCAGGTACTTTTCTCGACGACAAGCATAAGACAGACACTGTCAACATTGTGAGGGGCAGTATATTGAAGGTGGGCTTGCGTGGTGGCAAG
>JAFZKV010000107.1 GCA_017551765.1 Bacteroidales bacterium | reverse complement strand
TAACGACTTCGTGGTGCAGTACCGTGCCGCCAGCGCCACCGCTTGGGACACTACCGTCGCCGTCAACGACACCACCTATACTGTGAATGGTCTCAACGCCGCCTCCAACTATGTGTTCCGCGTGGGCTACCTCTGCAACAACGACACCCTGTGGACCAGCAACCTTAACGTTCAGACCACCTGCGATCTGCTGCCGGTGCCCTACATGGAGCGGTTCGACAGTCCTACCGGCACCCTGCCTCCCTGCTGGGACTACACCAACCCCAGCTACTTCCACTGGAACCGTTGGACGACGCACTCCGAGACCAGCGGCAACGGCGAGTTGATGGTCGGCAGCGGCTCTGCCTACGAATTTGCCATTCTGCCCGAATTTAGCGCCAACTTCTCCAAGTTGGAGATTTCGTTCGATGCCAAACTTGGCAATGTGAGCGAGGGCGACAGCATCCTGATGGGTGTATACGACGCCACCACCGGTACGGTCACCGTGGCCGACCGCCTTGCCATTGCAGGCCAAAGCCGCGAGAACTTCGTGCGCTTCACCTACAATTATATCAACTATTCCGGCACCGGCAACCGTATCGCCATCGGCCATTCGCACAACAATCCGAGCGACTGGGGCATGGCTCTCGACAGCATTGTGGTCATACAGTTGCCCGACTGCTATCCTCCCGAGAACGTGGAGGCTCACAACACCATGTATCCCAGCACTGCCGACGATGTCTACTTCACCTGGACCACCAGCGGCGTCGTGATGGGATGGCAGATATATATCGACACCATCACCTCGACTGTTGACATCGACAGCGTGCCCGACTCGCTGCTCATCAATGTCACCGACTCGGCCTACTATCATGTGCCTTTCAACAGCCTTGCCTACGGCGCCCACTACCGCTTCTTCGTGCGTAGCAACTGCGGCTACGAGCACAGCAACTGGGTTGAGCTTCAGAACGGCTTCGCCACCGACGAGGTGTGGATGAACAACAGCAGCGTTGCCGACACCGTTGTGGGATGCGACTTCATAGTCTACGACAATGGCGGTCCGGTGGCTGGCTACCTGCACAACAGCAACTCCTCGCTTGTGCTCATCAGTGGCGACGCCGGCCGAGAGCTTCAGCTGCAAGGCGGTTTCTTCAGCCACGGCGCCGACGCCAACACGCTGACCGTGTATGACGGCATAGGCACCACCGGCGATGTACTCTACTCGCGCAGCCAAACCAACCTCACAGAGACCATAGACAGCGTCCTTGCCACCTCGACCACCGGCGCCATGACTATCACCTTCACCTCGGGCTATTATGCCGCCCTCGGCTACGAACTATACATCCACTGCGTCGGCACAGCCCTCTGCGCACGTCCTATCCGCCTGAATGTCGAGATGACCTCCGCCAGTGAGGCCGACGCAGAATGGGAAGGTACTGCATCCTTCTACAATGTATATTACAAGCTCAGCGGCGAAACCACTTGGTCGATGGATACCACCCACAGCAACTCCTACCACTTCACAGGCCTCACCCCCGATACCACATACGATATCTATGTTGTGGCCGACTGTGACACCAACGGTACCTCGACCCCCAGCGTCACCATCCAGCTCAACACGCACTACGATGTGGTCATTCTCCCGTGCGACCCGGTGACCAACCTGGCTGTCAGCAATGTGACCTCCAACTCTGCCACCCTCAGCTGGACCTCGACCGCCGACGCGTGGGAGATTGAGCTTACCAACGTCAGCGGCAGCACCAACCTCACCGCCAGCACCAACCCGTACACCCTCACCGGCCTGCTGCCCAACCTGGGCTACAGCGTCCGTGTGCGTGCCCTCTGCAACGGCCAGAACTACGAACCCACTTCTGAGTGGAGCGCCGCAGTCACCTTCACGACCGACACGGTGTCGTCGCAGGGTATCGACGGAGCGGACTTCGTGGGCAGCTTTGTTCTCTATCCCAACCCCGCTACCACCACGGTGACCCTCGACCTGACAGGTGTTGAGGATGCTGCCATTGTCAGCATCATTGACCTCAACGGTCGCGAGGTGTTTGCCGAGAAGGCCGGCGGAGCGAAGATGACGGTCAACGTGGCCGGCTTTGCCAAGGGCGCCTACTTTGTGCGCGTCACCGGCAGCAACACCACCGCCGTCCGCAAGCTGATAGTGAAGTAACCCGCAGCGTCAACGACGCGGTAACCCCAGGGCGGCTCGCAAGAGCCGCCCTTTTTTCAATCGTTCTGCATCAGTTGAAGAACAGTTGTAGAATGGATGGGGAAGAGACGGAGTGAATAGGTGGATGTGCTTGTGTAACAGCTTGTTGTATGCATCTTCGATTTCTGCCACTATGGTTGGGGTCCAAAAAGACCTTTCCTGTGGCGGATGAGTGGTGGAAAACGGTGCCGACAGACCTTCGGGCAAAAAAAAGTTGGACGGATAGATTGTTATTTTTCAACAAATTATAAACAGCAGGCGATTTTTTTTGAAAAAAAACTTTGTCGGTATCGGAAAAAGTAGTAATTTTGCAGCCTCAATTCGAGAAAAAAGAGTTGTTTGAAAAGTTGACAGAAGCCGATGTAACTCAGTTGGTAGAGTAGCTGATTTGTAATCAGCCTGTCGGGGGTTCGAGTCCCTTCATCGGCTCGAGGTCCGGCCCTCGAAAAACTGAGCAGTCGGACAACTATAATGGGGGAGTCGCATAGCGGCAATTGCAACAGACTGTAAATCTGTCCTCGGAAGAGTTCGGTGGTTCGAGTCCACCCTCCCCCACGAAGACCAACTTCAACAGGCGGAAGTAGCTCATTTGGTAGAGCGATAGCCTTCCAAGCTATAGGTGGCGGGTTCGAGCCCCGTCTTCCGCTCCAAAAAAGCGGAGCAAAGGCTCACCCACCCGAGCACACGCCCGCGAACAGGTACTCAAAAGAGAGTGTGAGTAGAATGACAAGCCGCAGTAGCTCAGTGGTAGAGCGCTTCCTTGGTAAGGAAGAGGTCACGAGTCCGACTCTCGTCTGTGGCTCTCTTTTTATGCGAAAGCAGAAGGAGAATATGACTAAAACAGAGGACGAAAGCCTTGTGCCCGCCCTCTTTAAACGTGAAAGAAAGTAAAATATTAATTGTTAACAATTTAATACGTATTAAAAATGGCAAAAGAAAAATTCGATCGTTCCAAACCGCACGTCAACATCGGTACTATCGGCCACGTTGACCACGGTAAGACCACTCTGACCGC
>JAFZKV010000106.1 GCA_017551765.1 Bacteroidales bacterium | reverse complement strand
CGACACTATCCCCGCCGCCGTGATGGAGAACATCCTCCGTGCCGCCATGGCCGCCCCCAGCGGCATGGACATCCGACCCTGGAGCTTCGTGGTGCTCACCGACAAGAGCGAGTATGAAACCATCTTCGAGGGCAACGGCAATATGAAGAAGTTCATGGAGAGCGGTGCCGTCATCGTGGTTTGTGCCGACACCACCGTCACGCGGCCTCCGCGCGACAATCCCGACGGCCCTGCCATCACTATGCCCGACCCCATCTGGCGCGACGACATGGGTGCCGTCACCGAGAACCTGCTGCTGGCCGTCGAGGCCTACGGCCTGGGAGCCTGCTGGACAGCCTGCTACCCCTTCCCCGACACCATGCGCCCCGTCAAGGAGACCCTCGGCCTGCCGCCCACCGTGGTGCCTTATGCTGTGGTGCCCATCGGATACCACGACGGCACGACACAACCCAAGGACAAATGGGACCCCGCCCGCATCCATCGCGACCGCTGGTAGGGTAGTGTGCCCTCGTAGAACCGAGCGGGGCCATGGAGTTTCTCCACGGCCCCGCTCGGTATGTTTACGTCGTCATTATCGTTGGGTTATGATTTTTTCTGTAATGAAATCAACAAATCCCTCGGGACAGTCGCTGAGAGACAGTATGCACCCGATGTTGGGGGCGCGCATCAGGTAGATGTTTGTCTTTGTGGCATAGATGTTCGTGATTTGGCTGTATTGTACAGTCACATTCGCATTTGCCGATGACTGAACATAGTGGTCGTCAAAGAAATCAATACGCTGATTTATGTCTTCTTTCACGACATACTGATGGTAGTATTTCTTGGCTTTTCGGTCAGCTCCGAAGGTGTATATCCATACGACAATCAGGCAACCCGCCAGAAATCCTATGGCTCTTGCCACATTTGTACCTTTGATAAAATCGTTGATGACAAATGCCAGAACCAATAATCCGCCACCAATGATGATGGCCATGTGAGTCTTGTTCCTGTATCTCAGGTAGCGGTTGAAGCGGATGAATTCTTTTTCTGTAATAACAGATTTGATGCTATATGTCGGTTCCATGTTCTGTTGTTTCGCTGCATACTAACGCTGTGATGCTGTTTTTATTGCCCTACTGTCATACCGCCCCTCGAGTGTTACCCTGAAAAAAGGTCGTGTGCGATATAATTCCTCGGATTGGCCTCCGAGTAGCTATTGGGAGACAAGGGGTCAATACCGGATTATTAACTAATTTTAACTTTATCATCCTTTCGTCAACAACTATCCAACTCTTTCTAAACTAAGCGTTAGGATAGAGTTGGGTAGGAGATGGGTAAGAGATGAGTAAGACATGGTCCGTTATCATGTTGGTATTAAATAGGTTGCAAAAGAAGGTTTTTCGATTATGTTAAGTAGGGTGAAAGCGTCATAAAAGGTGCAAAAATTAGGTCGTGTACGATATAAATGTTTTTTTAGCCCGTTGTTTTGGAAAAAAGTTGTAATTTTGCGCCGCTTTAAAGTACTAATAGGATTATGAAGAATACTAATATACAGAGGCTCCTGCTCGTTTTGTCGGCTGTTGTCGCCAGCGTGTCGATGCAGGCGCAGACGGCAAACTGCCGTATTGTGAACGACAACTACCACGATTTGCAGCTGGTGCTGACCACCGGCGAGGTGCAGATGCAGAAGGTGGCCCTCGACGGGCGCACCTTCACCGCCCTGACGGTCGACGGCTACGTGCCCTCGGCCGCCGAGGGGTGTCCCAACCTGCCGGTCTTCTCGCAGTTGATCGAGGTGCCTCTGTGTGAGGGGTTTGAGGTGGTGGTGAGCGGCGCGGTGTACGACACGCTGCAGGTCAGCGGACAGGTGATGCCCGTACAGCCGTCGCGCAGCAAGTCCGACAGAAGTCCTTATCCGCTGTCGTTCAACGAGAAAGTCTACTCGACCGATGCTTTCTACGGCACGATTGGCGCCGAGGTGGAGGCTGTGGGCATTGCCCGCGACCGCCGGCTGGCGCGCCTGCAGTTCAACCCGATGAGTTACAATCCCGTAAGCGGGCAGCTGGTGGTGTGCCGCCAGGCGACGGTCACGGTGCGCTATGTGAAGCCCGACGAGGCGGCCACGCGCAGCCTCTTCGAGCGCTACCACTCGCCGGCTTTCGCCAGCGGCGCGATGACCCTCAATAGTCTCTACCCCAAGACGGTAGCCAATGCCGCTCCGCTGCGCTACCTGATTGTGGCCCACAGCATGTTCCGCGGGCAGCTGGACACCTTCGTGCAGTGGAAGCGCCGCAAGGGGTTCCTGACCGATATTGTCTATACCGACGACCCTGGTGTGGGCACTACCACGACGGCCATACAGTCCTATATTACAAGTCAATACACCAACGCTACGGCTACCAACCCTGCGCCGACCTACTTGCTTATTGTGGGCGACCACGAGCAGATACCGGCCTTCACGGGCACCACGTCGTCGGCACACATCACCGACCTTTACTACATCAGCTGGACCACAGGCGACAACATCCCCGACTGCTATTGCGGCCGCTTTTCGGCGCAGTCGGTCAGCGACTTGACGCCGCAAGTGCAGAAGACCTTGATGTATGAGCAGTACACCTTCGCCGACCCGTCGTTCCTCGACCGTGCGGTGATGGTGGCGGGTGTGGATGGCGGCAGCAGCGGCGACTACGGCTACACCCATGCCGACCCCGCTATGGACTACGCCATCATCAACTATATCAACGGTTCGCGCGGCTTTAGCCAGGTGATGTACTTCAAGAACAACACCAGCATTGTGCCTGCCGGCAGCAATGTGACCGTGGGTACCAATGCCTCGTCGAACTCGGCCACCGTGCGCAGCTACTACAACCAAGGAGCGGGCTTGATTAACTACTCGGCTCACGGAAGCGCCACCTCCTGGGGCACGCCCAACTTCACCACCGACCACGCCGCCGCGATGACCAACACGCAGAAGTTTGGCCTGATGATTGGCAACTGCTGCCTGACCAATAAGTTCCAGACCACTACCTGCCTCGGCGAAGCGGTGTTGCGCAAGGGCAACTACTGCGGCGCGGTGGGCTACATCGGCGGCAGCAACAGCACCTATTGGAACGAGGACTTCTATTGGGCGGTAGGTCTGCGCAGCAGCATCAGCGCCACCATGTCGATGGCCTACAATGCTGCGAACCTCGGTGTCTACGACCGTGTGTGCCATACGCACGGTGAAGCCTATCAGCAGTGGGTTCTGACGCAAGGCGACCTGATGTTCCAGGGCAATATGGCTGTGGAATCCTCGACGACAAGCCGCAAGCTCTACTATTGGGAGATTTATCACCTGATGGGCGACCCGTCGGTGATGCCCTACCTGACGCAGGCGTCGGTGATGCCCCTCACGGCGCCGCAGGCCATTGTGGCGGGCACCAACACCTTGCAGGTGACGGCGGTACCCCATGCCTATGTGGCCCTCACCGCCGGCACCAACCACACCGTGGTGGCCGCCGCCTATGCCGATGCCTCGGGGTCGGCCCTGCTATTGCTGCCTGCCAGCCTCGCGGTGGGCACCTATGAGTTGACGGCTTCGGCCCAGCAGTACCGCACGGCCTTCCAGAATGTGACAGTTATCATGCCCAACGGCCCCCATGTGGCGGTGACCAATATCGTGCCTGCCACGTCGCTCAGCGCCGGTGCCACAGTGCCTGTGTCGTTGACGGTGACCAACATGGGTACCGACATGGCCCACAATGTGGTGCTTCGTTTCTCTACCTCGAGTCCTGTGCTCGAATATACTATTGATTCGCTGACGATTGACAGCCTCATGGCAAGTGCCACGGTGACGCTCACCAACGCTTTTTCGGCCCAGGTGGCCTTTGACGCCAACGACGGCGAGACGGTGATGACCTATGCCGTGTCGCGTTGGCAGGGTGGCAGCGACTCGGTGCGCTCGGTGTTGACCCACACGGTGTTGGCCCCGCGGCTGCAGGTGAGCTACAGCCTCAACCCCCTCTGCATGCAACCTGGCACCAGCACTACGCTCGGTGTGACGCTCACCAATAGCGGCCATGCAGCGCTGCCTGCGGGCTACCTGACGCTGGCTTCGCCATTCCTCCTGCTGGAGGTGACGGCCGACAACAGCACCTTCAGCCTGCCGGTCGGCGGCAGCGTTACCCGTAACTTTACTCTGGATGCCAACAGTCAGTTGCCGACAGGCATTGAGTTGCCGTTGGTGCTGGCGTTCCACTCGACAGAGAACCTGCCCCTTGATACCGTGAACCTTTATCTTGGCAACAGCTATGTGGAGACCTTCGAGGGGACACAGTTCACCTTGTCGGGCTGGAGTCAGGGCACCTATCCCTGGGTGATTATCGACACCTTCGCCTATGCAGGCACCCACAGCGCCCGTTCCACCAGCGCACTCACCCATAGCCAGACGGCCGAGCTTACCCTCACGCGAACCCTGACGGTGGCCGACAGCATCAGTTTCTACTACAAGGTATCGTCTGAAGCGAATTATGACAAGTTCCATTTCCTGATTGACGGGACCGACAAGCTGACCCTGTCGGGCGAGATAGATTGGACACGCGCCGCCTTCCCCGTCAGCGCCGGTGCGCACACCTTCAAGTTCACCTATGCCAAGGATGGCAGTGTCAATAAGTTTAGCGACTGCGTATGGATTGACAATGTGGTGCTGCCGCACGAGGTGCACGCGGTCGCCTACAGTTGGGACACCGTCATGGCATGCGACATCTATACCCTTGGCGATTCCGTCCACACCTCCTCATTCACCTACGGCGAGGTGCAAGGCTATACGCTGCTTACCCGTACCGTCATCATCAACCCTTCGTACAGCGACACCGTCGAGATGACTGTGCAGGGCGACAGCTACAGTTGGAATGACTCGGTCTACAGCGAGTCGGGCCTCTATAGCCAGGAGTTTCAAACCATGTATGGTTGCGACAGCATCGTGACGTTGCAGTTGACCTTGGTGCCTGACACAATAGGTGATACCACGCTGGTCATTGCCGGTTTTGAGACGCTGTCACTCACGGCCTATCCCAATCCCACGAGGGGTATGCTGTACTTCGGACAAACCGTCGACGAGGTGACGGTGTACGACATGCAAGGCCGCAGGGTGGCCATCCGCAACAAGGTACAGTCCGTTGACCTGCGGCAGTTGCCCGCAGGGACCTATTTATTGAAAGTTAAAGTATCTGGCCATACCGCCACCTGCCGCGTCGTCAGGCGCTAATGGTCGTGGTGGCAGTCGCAGCCGCAGTGATGCTCATGTTCGTGTTCGTCGCGCAGATTGCCGATGAACTGTGCCACCCAATCGTTTTCGGCTGAAGGGGCATCATCCCAACCTGAGGTGTCGATGGTGACCTCCAGCAACTTGGCGGGCCCCTCGCAGAAGAGTTCCACGCTGTCGGCTACGGCTGGCACCAGCACACATTCACCCACGTGCATCGGCACGATGGTTTCCATGCTTTTCACTGCCGCCAGGCCCTCGACGCATAGGTAGAGCACGAAAGTGTCCACCTCCTCAAGGTTCTTGCGTATGGGAGTGTCGAAGGGGATAAGGCGTGTGGTGAAGTAGGGGCAATCTTCGAGCGTGGTGGTCTCGTTGAGGTGGGCGTGGTAGTGGGTATGGGCGTGGCCGCCAATGCCGCTGAAGTCGATGGCATCCATCGCCTCGGCGGTGTGCAGTTGGCGTTTCTTGCCGTCTTTGTCCACGCGGTCATAGTCATAGATGCGGTAGGTGCAGTCGGAGGTCTGCTGTATCTCGGCCACCATGATGCCGGCGCCGAGGGCATGCACACGGCCCGCAGGGATGAAATACACATCGCCTGGTTCGGGTTGCTCGGCATGCAGCAGGTCGGTGAGGTGACCGCTGTTGAGCGCAGCGGTGTATTCCTCAGGCGTGGTGTCGCGCCGGAAACCGCTGATGAGGCGTGCCTCGGGGTCGGCTTGCATGACGTACCACATCTCGGTCTTGCCCTGTGGCATGCCGCGTTGCTGTGCCAACTCGTCATCGGGGTGCACCTGGATGCTGAGGTCCTTGGCGGCATCAATCAGCTTGACCAGCAACGGGAACTCGGTGCCATAGCGGTTGAATATCTTGTCGCCCACCAGGTCACCCATGTATATCTCGATGGCCTCGTTGAGGGTGTTCTCGGCGAGGAAGCCGTTGGCGATGACGCTCTCGTGGTCTTTGACCGACGAAAGGGCCCACAGCTCGCCGCAGTTGGGCAGCGGGTCGTAGTTGAAGCCGTAGTCGCGCAGCCGGTTGCCGCCCCAGATGACATTCTTGTACAGGGGCAGGAACTTGAGGGGGTAGAGTGCAGAGGGCATGGCTTAGTAGGTACGGGTGGTGTGACCGTTGGCCTTGTTGTTGCCGTGCACCTTGATGTTGGACTTCACCTTGACGCCCTTGCTGCTTTGGTGGCGCTGATACATGGTGCCGTTGCCGCGAGCGGTGCCGGGTTGTTTGCTGCTGCTGCATGAGGCGGCCATACCACACATGGCCAGCACGGCGGCGGCCAACACGATGGGCATGCTTTTCTTCAGAAGGTTCTTCATAATGGCGTTGATTGTTTATTATTTCTCAATTAATGTCATTTCGTCCACCAGGTGACGTGCGCCGGCAAACTTGTCGATGATAAAGAGGCAATAGCGTATGTCGAGCGAGATGTTGCGGCAGTAGTTGGGGTCGAACAGCAGGTCGCTCATCGTGCCTTCCCAGCAGCGGTCGAAGTTGATGCCCACCAGCTGCCCGTCGGCGTTGAGCACGGGGCTGCCGCTGTTGCCGCCGGTGGTGTGGTTGGTGGCGATGAAGGCTACAGGCAGCTCACCTTTCTTGTTGGCATATTGGCCGTAGTTCTTCTTCTGCCACAGTTCCTTGAGGCGGGGCTCGACGCGGTAGTCGTAGATGTCGGGGTTCTCCTTCTCCATGATGCCTTCGATGGTGCTGTAGGCGGTGTAGTAGGTGGCATCCTTGGGCTTGAAGCCCTCCACATGGCCGTAGGTGACACGTAGCGTCAGGTTGGCGTCGGGGAAGAAGTTGCTGTCGGGATACTGCTCCATCATGCCCTTGATATAGGTGCGCATCAGGCGCTGTATGTTGGCATTGGCGCTGTTGCGCTGCTGGAGCTTGGTGTCGCTGAAGCAGTAGTCGTTGGCTTTGACCAGCAGGTCAAGCGCGGGGTCTTTGGCCTTGGCGCACCAATCGTGCAACTTGTTGCCTGGCATGGTGAGCAGTTTCTCAAGTTTCTTGGGGTTGTTGAGGACCGACTTGGCATAGACCTTGTGCAGCATAGCCTCCAGGCTGGCAGCGTCTTTCTCCTTGACAAAGGGGGCATAGCCATGTTGCCACATGTATTCGAAGGTCTCGACGAAGATGGCCTCGTCGATGGGCGAGTGCTGGTCGAAGTCCTCGAAGTATTTACGACTGTCACTGAGCAACTTTGCGGCTTGGCTCTCCACCAGCGCCGGGTCTTCTAATTTGCCCAAGGTCCACAGTCTTCTGGCACGGAATATAAAGTCGCTGGCCAGCAGAGCCTCGTCGAAGTAGGTCCACTCCAAGTCCACCTCGCGCAACTGTGCGTAGTTGGCCTCAAGGCTGTCCAGCACATTGCGGTACTGCGGTTTGTCGGCGGCCCATTTGCGGAACTCGGCCTCCTGTTCCATCTTCTGCTCTACGCCGTGCAGGCGCTCGATGCCGAGGGTCTCGCCCTGCCATTTCTTCCAGCCGTTGGCGATGGAGGCCACGCGCGAGGCGTATTTCAGGCGCTGGGCGGCACTCTGGCGCATGGCGGCGTTGTAGTGGTCGAGGCGGATGGTGCGCAGGTCGATACGCACAGGGTTTTCCTGATTGGCGGCAAGGTCCACATAGTCGTGCGTCACATAGCGGCGCGTGGTGCCGGGATATCCGAAGACAAAGGTGAAGTCGCCT
>JAFZKV010000105.1 GCA_017551765.1 Bacteroidales bacterium | reverse complement strand
TGGTGAAGACCGTCGGCGACGCTATGGAGGACTATGAGCCTACCCGCGCCGGCCGTGCTATCGGCACCTTCGTGGATGCCTACCTCAGCAATTGGTATGTGCGCCTCTGCCGTCGCCGTTTCTGGCGTGGTGAGATTACCGATGATAAGAAAAGCGCCTACCAGACGCTCTACACCTGCCTCGAGACCCTCAGCCGCCTGATGGCCCCCATCGCCCCCTTCTTCAGCGAGCGCATGTTCCTCGACCTCAACGCTGTCACCAAGCGTCATGCTGTTGAGAGTGTGCACCACCTGGGCTTCCCAGAGGTGCACGAGGAGATGATTGACAAGGCCCTCGAGGAACGCATGCAGCTGGCTCAGAAGGTCTGCTCAATGGTGCTGGGTCTGCGCAAGAAGAGCAACCTGCGTGTGCGTCAGCCGCTGCAGAAGATAGTCATTCCTGTGCGCGACGAGGCCATGAAGGCGCAGATTGAGAAGGTGCAACACCTAATCTGCTCCGAGCTCAACGTGAAGGAGGTGGAGTTCCTTGCTGCCGACAACAACCTGCTGGTGAAGAAAATCAAGCCCAACTACAAGACCCTTGGCCCGCGTTACGGCAAGGTGATGAAGTCCTTGGGTGCCGCCATTATGGCTTTCAGCCAGCAGCAGATCAATGCCCTTGAGGCTGATGGCCGCTGTGTGGTCAGCGTGGAAGGCCAAGATTGCGAGGTGCTGCTCACCGATGTGGAGATTGCCACTCAGGACATCCCCGGTTGGGTGGTGGCCAACGACGGCACGCTCACGGTGGCCCTCGATATTCAGCTTACTCCCGAGCTCGTTGACGAAGGCATCGCCCGCGAGCTGGTCAACCGTATTCAGAATATCCGCAAGGAACAGTTCGACGTTACGGATCGTATCGTCGTTGAATTGCAAAGCGGCGAGTGGGATGCCGCCATTGAGCGCCACCGCGACTACATCTGCACAGAGACCCTCTGCACCTCGCTGACCCTCGTGCCCGAGGTGAAGGAGGGCACCCCCGTCGAACTCCTCGACGGCCAGAACACCGTCATCCGTATTGCCAAAGCATAAAATAATCAAAAATATACAGATATGATAGCAAAAGAGTTACTCAATCCCCGTAGCATCGTGGTGTGCGGTGCTTCGTCCGATGTTCATAAACCCGGCGGCAAGTCGCTGAAGAACCTGCTGGAGAGCCCCTTCAAGGGTCAGGTCTATGCTGTGAACCCCAAAGAGACTGAGGTGCAGGGCGTGAAGTGCTACGCCAAGGTGGACGACCTGCCGCAGGTGGACTGCGCCATCCTCTGCATCGCTGCCAAGTTCTGCGCCCAGACGGTCGACGTGCTGGCCAAGGAGAAAGGATGCAAGGGCTTCATCATCGTTAGCGCCGGCTTCTCGGAGGAGAGCCACGAGGGTGCTGAAATCGAGAAGCACATTGTGGACACCATCAACAGCGTGGGCGGTTCGCTCATCGGCCCCAACTGCACGGGCTTCCTTAACGTGAACTATGCCGGCTGCTTCGACACCCCCATTCCTCCGCTGGATCCTAAGGGTGTTGACTTCATCACCGGTAGCGGTGCCACCGCCGTGTTCATCAAGGAGTACGGCATGAGCAACGGACTGAAGTTCAATAGCGTGTGGGCTGTGGGTAACAGCGCCCAGCTGGGTATCGAGGATGTCCTGGAGCACCTCGACGAGACCTTTGACCCTGAGAAGTCAAGCCACGTCATCATGCTTTATATGGAGAAGATTGGCGACCCGCAGCGTCTCCTCAAGCACAGCCGCAGCCTCATCAACAAAGGTTGCCACATTGCCGCCATCAAGAGCGGTGGCAGCGCCGCCGGCTCGCGTGCCGCCTCTTCGCACACCGGTGCCCTTGCCACCAACGATGCCGCTGTCGACGCCCTCTTCCGCAAGGCCGGTATTGTTCGCTGCCAGAACCGTCAGGAACTGACCACCGTCTGCGGTGTCTTTATGTATCCCGAGCTGAAGGGCAAGCGCTGCGCCGTCATCACCCACGCCGGCGGCCCCGCTGTGATGCTTACCGACGTGCTGTCGAACGGCGGCATGGAAGTGCCTTCGCTGAAGGAGCATCCCGCCAGCCCCGCGCTGCTGGAGAAACTCTTCGGTGGTTCCTCGGTGGGCAACCCCATCGACTTCCTCGCTACCGGCACCGCCGAGCAACTTGGCTACATCATCGACACCGTCGAGAACGAATACACCGACATCGACTTCTCTGTGGTTATCTTCGGCTCGCCCGGACTATTCAGCAACAAGGAGGTCTACGACTTGCTCGACCAGAAGATGCGCACCTGCAAGAAGCCCATCTTCCCCGTGCTGCCCTCCATTATCAATGTGAAGGACGAAATCAACGATTTCATCGCCAAGGGTAACATCAATTTCCCCGAGGAGTGCGTGCTTGGCAACGCCCTTGTGAAGGTTTACCATACTCCGAAGCCGCAGCCTGAAAAGGTGGAACAGCCCGCCATCGACGTGGCCCGCATCCGCAAGACCGTCGACCGCTGCAAGAATGGCTACATGGAAATCAGTGACTACAACGAGCTGCTCGATGCCGCTGGCATCAGCCGCAAGAAGAGCGTCGAGGTGAGCAAGAAAGAGGATGCCCTCGCCTTCGCCAAGGAGGTGGGCTGCTCGAAGGATGTGCCCCTCGTGATGAAGGTCGTAGGTCCGCTCCACAAGAGCGACGTGGGCGGCGTGACCCTCGGCGTGAAGGACCTTGACACCGTGGCTAAGGAGTTCGACCGCCTCATCGTCATCCCCGAGACCTATGCTGTCGAGATGTACCCCATGCTCGACGGTCTGGATGTCTACATCGGCGCCATCCGCGACGAGAAGTTCGGCCATCAGATATTCTTTGGCTTGGGCGGTATCTTCATCGAGGTGCTGAAAGATGTGCAGAGCGCGCTGGCTCCCATCACCGCCGCCGAGGCCAAGGAGATGCTCAAGCAGCTCAAGGGTTACAAGATTCTCGAAGGTGTACGTGGTCAGGAAGGTGTCAATATCGACCTCTATGCTGAGCAGGTAGCCCGCGTCAGCGCCCTGGTGCAGGCCGCTCCTGAGATTGCCGAGATGGACCTCAACCCGCTGCTGGGCAATCCGCGCTACGTCACCGCCGTTGACGCCCGCATCCGCTTGGAAAAGTAAAATACCTATTGTTTAACTAAATAAATTAAAAAAGATGAAAAAAGTATTTGCATTTGCAGCCGCTATTGTGCTGTTTGCTGGCATTGCCAACGCCCAGATTGGTATTAATGCAGGTTATGCCACACAAAATTACTATTTTACCTATACGAATGGTAACACAAACTATAACGACACAATCATGATGTCGGGTTTCTTTGTCGGTGGTAACTATAACCTCAACCTGACGGGTGACATCAATCTCTCCGTGGGTCTGCAGTTACGCTACAACACCTACAGTGACTCTGCGAGTGGCACGATATATGGCCTCGCCAATGGCAAGGTGAAAAGGAACGATGAGCAGATGCTTATCGATGTGCCTATCCTCGTCAACTATGGCTTTAACCTGACCGATGACCTTAAACTTTCGGCCTTTGCAGGCCCGACCATCAGCTACGCTCTCAGTGGCAAGACCACGGTGACCTCCTCTGGAAATGTTCTGTTCCTTTCGGGCAGCAGCACCGACGAAATTAATTGGTACGATGCTGATGGAAGAAATATGAGTCCGCTTGATGTAAGCTTCACCTTGGGCTTGAACTTCGACTACAAAGGCTTCCGTCTCTTTGGTGGCTTCAATATGGGTATGATGAACCTCAGCAAAGAAGACAAAACCACAATGAAGGGTAACAATCTCTTTGTTGGTATAGGTTATGCCCTCTAAAAAAGGTTCTGATAAAGAAAAGCAAAGGCGGTTCAATAGAGCCGCCTTTTTTATTTGCAGAACTGCAGCGGTTGGGCGCCGGCTCCAGTGTCATTTCCATTGACCCAGACGTGCTCGATGCGGGTGTGGAAGGTCTGGCCCTCAAGGGGGCTCCAGCCACACTTGTATAGCAGGCTTTCTTTTGTCACTTTCTCCTCAACGCCCGGATGTACCAACACGAGGTCGGCCTTGTAACCCTTGCGTATGAAGCCGCGCTCCTTGATGCCGAAGAGCAGGGCGGGGTTGTGGCACATCTTCTGCACCGTCATCGACAACAATTCTTTGTTGTCGACGGCGGCTTCGAGCATCATCTGCAGCGAGTGCTGGATGCTGGGGATGCCGCTGGGGGCGTCGAAGTAGGGCTTTTGCTTGGCTTCGAGCGGG
>JAFZKV010000104.1 GCA_017551765.1 Bacteroidales bacterium | reverse complement strand
TCCATGTCGCCCATCTTCTCAAAGCCCGCCGCATAGCGGCTGTAGGGGCCGTAGGCGATGTTGCTGGTGCCGAAGACCGACGGCTCCTTGCCTTCGGTGTACTTCATGCCTTGCCACTCGGCAAAGGTGGCGTCCACCGCCAGCTGCCAACGCCGGTTGCGCTCCAGGCTCAGGCCCACGCCCACCGTGTGGCCCTGCATAAAGCTGCTCGTAAACTCGGCATCGTCGCCCCGCAGGGGGAAGATGGTGTCCATCAGCGACTCGTCGGTGGCCGAGACATAGGTATAAATCAAAGCCAACTCCTTGACCTGCAGGTCGAGCCGAGGCTTGTACACCAGGCCGAGGCCGAGCGTGTACTTCTCGCCCACCGGCTGGCGCATCTGCAGACCCAAGTCGAAGGTAAGGTTGCCCATATTGGTCTCCTTGTAGCGGCGCGAATGGGCGAAATAGGTGGTGTCGGCACCGAGGAACTGATAGGAGATGGCCCGTTGGATGCGGCCCGTGAGGTAGTTCACGTTGAAGCCCACCTGCAGCGAGGGGCTCTTGGCACCGCCCTTCAGGACGTTGAAGGCCGAGCCGAGGAACACCTGGTTCACACCGCCCACACCGTCATAGATGGTCTTCATGCTGCCGTAGTCGTCGCCCTCCTGCGCAGCCACCGACTCATAGTCCACCGTGCTGTAGGGCATCAGGCCCACGGCCAGCTTCCACCACTTGGTGACGGGCATGGCCGCCAGCAGGAAACCCAGGTTGCCGTCGGCATCCTTGACGCTGGCGCTGGCGTCGCGCAAGGTGCTCAGCTGCAGGTTCACCCCCATGTCGAACACGAAGCTCTCAGGCTCGATGGAGGCATAGGAGGCGGGGTTGAAGGGGTTGACGAAGTTGTTGCCGGCACGCGTATAGGCAACGCCGCCCATGCGGACCACCAGCGGCATGTTGTAGGGCAACTCGCTGCTGCCCAGGCCGAACTGCGAGAAAGGCACATTGAAGCCGTTCTGCGCCGCCGCTCCGTTCAGCAGCCCCATCAAACCTATTAACCCTATTAACAGTCTCTTATTTCTCATTTCTTATTTCTCGTTTTTCATTTCCATAATCCCGTTCAGCCCTACGAGCGACAGCAGCGGCACCTGCTCCCAGCCCGCCTCGGCGCCCTGCGCCAGCAGCGGCGCGTCGCCGCCCGTCAGCAGCACCCGCAACGAGGGGCACTTCTGGCGGTAGAGGGCCACATAGCCAGCCAGCGCCAACAGCGTGGCGCCCAGCGTGCCGGCCACAATGCTCTCCTCGGTCGACCGGCCCAGCACGGGGGCTTTCCGCCCGGGCTCAAGTTCTATTAACGGCAATTGGGCCGTAAAAGTATGCAAGGCCCGCAAATTCATCTGCAACCCAGGCATGATGGCGCCGCCGTGGTAGGTGCCCTCGCGGTCCAGGAAGTCCACCGTGATGCAGGTGCCGGCGTCAATCACCAGGCAGTCCTCGCCCCTGTGCAGCGCCCAGGCACCGCAGGCGTCGGCCACACGGTCGGCCCCCAGCGTGTCGGGCGTCTTGTAGTCCAGGTGGATAGGCAGCGGCGTGTCGGAGCGGAGCAGCGGAAGACTTTGATTGGCCACGGCACCGCTGGCGCAGGCCAGCACACGGTCGGCCTTTGGCAGCAGCCCTTCGGGCATGCCGTACCCCTGGTCCACCATCGAGCTCCCCTCGAAAGCGGCCCACTTCACAGCCGTATTCCCTATGTCAATCGCCAGATTCACTGCTACCCTTAAACCTTAAACTTTAAACCTTAAACCTTATGCGCATTGCCCTTGCTGTTGTAGAGGTTCATCGTGCGGTCGATGCCCTGCGTGGCGAAGCAGCGCACCGCCTCGCAGGCCGTGCCCACAGCTGTCTCCATCGCGGCCAACTCGTCGGCCCCAAACTGCCCCAGCACATAGTCCACCTGCCGGCCGCGGCTGAAGTTCGAACCCACGCCCATGCGCAGACGGTTGTAGGCCTGCGTGCCGAGGGCCAACTCAATGTCCGTCAGCCCGTTGTGGCCGCCGGCGGCTCCTTGCTTCTTGATGCGGATGATGCCGGGGTCAAGCGCAATGTCGTCCACCACTACCATCAGGTTCGGCAGCTCCACACGCTCGGCCTGCAGCCAATACTTAACCGCCTTGCCGCTGAGGTTCATATAGGTGGTGGGCTTGATGAGCACCAGCACGCGCCCCTTGTAGCGCACCTCGGTGCGGTAGGCGTGGCGCTCCAGGCTCCAGCGGGCCTCGCCCTCGCGGGCCAGCGCATCCACCACCATGAAGCCCGCATTGTGGCGCGTACCTTCGTACTCCGCGCCCACATTCCCGAGCCCCACTATGAGATATTTGCTCACCGCGTCAGTATTATCAACTTTGCAAGCCTCTTTATGACAAAGACTTGCAAGCCATTTTGGCCATTTCATCCTTTTTCAATTTGGTTGCAAAGATACAACTTTTTATAAAATACAACAAAAATAAAGCCCCACCCCACCCTGAAAATTAGGTCGTGCACGACATATTCTGCTAATCGGTGGCCGGTAGCCGGTGGTCGGTATCGGTTGGAAACGACCCCAAAACCGCCGCTTCGTCGGCCACCGACCACCGATTACCGACCACCAACCACCTAAAACCCACTACCTCAGAGCACAATACATCGCTTTGCCACCCCACCCCCTCCGACTCAACTCCGACTCATGTCCGACTGAAGTCCGACCAAACTCCGACCGCCGTCGGACAAAACACGGTCCATTTACGGTGCACCTACGAATATGTCGTGCACGACATAAATCCCCTTTTCTAACCTCCCCGCCTGCGGCGGTAATCCAACAATCCAAAAAGATTTCCAAGATTTACAGGATTTCCGCGCAGCGGGGAGCATAAAAAACAAGATTGACGGACTATGCGCAGGCGGGAGATAAAAATAAATTTGCGTATATCGAATATTCTTCGTACTTTTGCATCGCTTTTTATAGTGTAATAGACAGGTAAAGATATGTTCGACTTCGAAACATCGGTATCAGGCATCGAGTTTAAAGTCAGGCAGTTGGCCGATGAGGTGCAGCGGCTCCGCTCCCTCGTCGCCCAGCGCGACGACCGCGTCTATGAGCTGGAAGAAGCGCTAAAAAACAAAGAAATATTAATAAATAATTTAACAGAAGAAAACAAATTAGTAAAATTAGGGAACAGGCTGACGGAAGGAAAAGACAGCGCTGAATTGAAACTTACGATCAACCGGATGATACGCACCATCGACAAGAGTCTCGAAATACTGAAAACCAACGACTAATGGACACAGTACAGGCATCGATTACCATACTCGGACGGACCTACCGGCTTCGCGTGGCCAAGGAGGATGAGGCCGCATTGCGCAAGGCCGCGGAAGCCATTGAGAGTCAGGCCAAGCAGTACGGTAACATGTATGCCTACAACGACCATCAGGACCTGCTGGCGATGGTGGCGCTCACCCAGATCACTCAGTTGACTAAGATACAGGACTCGCTCCGCTTCAAGGACACCGACCTTGCCCAGCGGCTGCAGTCCATCGACACCATACTGGAAGGAATACTGCATCCGACTATGTGAACAGTTGCTACGCGACCGTTCCAAAACAGTTTGTAAACTCAACACCTTTTACAGACCGAGTCGGCTCAGGGGCGGGTAGGTTGTATGGCTGATACGCCCGGCGCTCAAATCCTACGTTTCCAGAGTTTACCACAACTCCCGGAGGGACGGGAAGGCAACTCCCCGCAAAACGGATGCAGTTTTTCAAATGCTTTGCCTTGACTCGGCAGCCTCCCACAACAACACACACAACATGTCACCATTAATAGGAATAGTTATCGGAATTGTGGCCGGCGGCGGCATCGCCGTGTGGCTCACCACCAGCGTGCTGCGCAACAAGCTGCTGGCCCGCAGCCAGCAAGTGCTCAAAGACGCTGAGGAAAAGGGCGAAGTGCTCAAGAAAGAAAAGGAACTGCAGGCCAAGGAGAAGTTCCTGCAACTGCAGCGCGAACACGACAAGCGCGTCAACGAGCAGAACAACAAGATGCGCGACGCCGAGAACAAACTGAAGCAGCGCGAGCAGACGCTGGCCCAGAAGGTCGACGAACTGCAGAAGAAGAGTGCCGAGCTGAAGGGCGTCAGCGAAAACCTGAACAAACAGATTGAGGTGCTGCACAACCGGCAGGCCGAGGTGGAGAAGGTCTACAAGGAGAGCATCGACAAGCTGGAGCACATCGCCGGCATGACCGCCGAGGAGGCCAAGCAGCAGTTGATAGAGAGCCTCACCGAGGAGGCTCGCGCCGAAGCCTCGACCACCATCATGGACATTGTGGAGGAGGCCAAGCTCACCGCCGCCGAACAGGCCAAGAAGGTGGTCATCCAAAGCATCCAGCGCACCGCCACCGAGACCGCCGTGGAGAACACGGTGTCGATCTTCAACCTTGAGAATGAGGAGGTCAAGGGCCGCATCATCGGTCGCGAAGGCCGCAACATCCGCACCCTGGAAAGCCTGACGGGCGTGGAGATTATCGTCGACGACTCGCCCGACGCCATCATCATCAGCGGCTTCGACCCCGTGCGCCGCGAGATAGCGCGCCTGTCGCTGCACAAGCTGGTCACCGACGGCCGCATCCACCCTGCCCGCATCGAGGAGGTGGTGGCCAAGACCCGTCGCCAGATAGAGCAGGAAATCAACGAGGTGGGCAAACGCACCTGCATCGACCTCGGCATCCTCAACATGAACCATGAGTTGATGCGCATGGTGGGCCGCATGAAATACCGCTCAAGCTACGGCCAGAACCTGCTGCAGCACAGCCGCGAGGTGGCCAACCTGGCCGCCACGATGGCCGCCGAGCTGGGCCTCAACCCCAAGCTGGCCAAACGCGCCGGCCTGCTGCACGACATCGGCAAGGTGCCCGAGACCGACCCCGAGCTGCCGCACGCCATCTTCGGCATGCGCCTGGCCGAGAAGTACAAAGAGCATCCCGACATCTGCAACGCCATCGGCGCCCACCACGACGAGGTGGAGATGACCAACCTCATCAGCCCCATCATCCAGGTGGCCGACGCCATCAGCGGTGCCCGTCCGGGTGCCCGTCGCGAGGTGGTGGAGGCCTACATCAACCGCCTCAACAAGCTGGAACAGATGGCTATGGCCTACCCTGGAGTGGTGAAGACCTACGCCATCCAGGCCGGCCGCGAGCTGCGCGTTATCGTTGGCGCCGAGAAGGTGAGCGACGCCGAAGCCAACAAGCTCAGCTTCGACCTCTCCAAGCAAATCCAAAGCGAGATGACCTACCCTGGCCAGATCAAGGTCACCGTCATCCGCGAAACACGCGCCATCAACTACGCCAAGTAAATGATACTAAACGCCATCCGCTGGAACATCGACCCCGTGCTGTTCAGCATCGGGTCGTTCGACGTGCGCTACTACTCGCTGGGCTTCCTGATAGCCTTCGTGCTGGGCTACTACATCATCAAGTGGATGTTCAAGCGCGAGAAGGTGCGCGGCGAGTACCTCGACAGCCTGCTCGTCTATGTCTTCCTGGCGGTGCTCATCGGTGCGCGCTTGGGGCATTGCCTGTTCTATGACGCCAAGTACTTCCTCACCTCCGAACATTGGGTCGAGATATTCTGGCCCTTCGAGAACGGGCACTTCACCGGCTTTCAGGGACTTGCCAGCCACGGCGCCGCCTTCGGTATCCTGATTGCCCTGTGGCTCTACCAAAAGAAGTACCGCATGAACGCCTGGTGGTTCCTCGACCGGCTGGTGATTGTCGTGGCCCTCGGCGGCGCTTTCGTCCGCATGGGCAATGTGTTCAACAGCGAGATATACGGCTGCGAGACCAACCTGCCGTGGGGTTTTATCTTCGTGCGAGAGGGTGAGACTGTGCCCAAGCACCCTACGGGCCTCTACGAGGCCATCAGCTACCTGATTATCTTCGCCGTGTCGTTGTGGTACTACTGCCGCAAGAAAGGGCAGTTCAAGACAGGCACCCTCTTCGGCTGGTGGCTGGTGGTGCTGTTCGGCGTGCGCTTCCTCATCGAGTTTGTCAAGACCAACGGCGTCATCGAGGGCAGCGTGCTGCTGAAAGGACAGTGGCTCAGCATCCCCTTTATCGTCGGCGGTGTGGTCATTGCTTGGCTCGCACGTCGTGGTAAACTGCCGCAGGGCCCCTTCCCGCAGGGCGAGGACAAGGTGCGCGTGGCCAAATGGATAGCCCGCGAGAAAGAAGAACTGAAAAAGAAAGAACTGAAAAAGAACAAGAAGAAATGAAAACCCTGATACTTGTACGCCACGGCGAGAGCGCGTGGAACAAACTCAACCTCTTCACTGGCTGGACCGACGTGGACCTCACCGAGGCCGGCATGGCCGAAGCCTGGGAGGCCGGCAAGTTGCTGGTGGCCGAAGGCTACCGCCCCGAACT
>JAFZKV010000103.1 GCA_017551765.1 Bacteroidales bacterium | reverse complement strand
CGGCCGAATGGCCGCCCCGCGCTGTCAGAGTTGTGTTATGCGATGTTAGCGGACAACCACAACACGCTTGGCAGGAGCATTGCCGACCTTGACCAGGTAGACACCGGTGCTCTGCACGGTGAATTCCTCAGTCTCGGCAGCCTTGGCCTGCTGACGGATGCAGCGACCGTTGACGTCGTAGACATAAACATGCATGTTCTCGGCGCCCTTCACAACAATTCTGTTGTCAACGCTGTAGGCGGTGAAGCCATTGGCATCGACATCGTCGATACCCTGAACAGCCTGGAAGGTGACACTGAGGGTGACGTTGCTGTTCACAGTGATGCTGATGGTGGCAACGGTATCACCGGTGCTCCAGGACACAAACTTATAGCCTTCCTTGGCGGTAGCGGTGAGGGTCACCACAGTGCCTTCAGCCACAGCAGCGGTCGGGATGCCGGTGACGGTACCCATCGTGGTATCGTAGTTGACGGTCACAGTGTAGTAGTTGACCACGGGACCTGTGGTGTCAGCTTCGAAGATGGCGGTGATAACAATCGAGGCACCATAGTCGGCGTAAATTTGAGGCAGGATACCGAAGTTCATCGGGTTGTCAAAGTTAGGATTGCTATTGAGGATAGTATCAGAATCAACAACATTGCCGCCTATAACAGCGTCGAACACCCAAGCGTTCAGCACGTAGCCAGCATTGGGAGTAGCGGTAGCAGTGATGGCATTGCCCACATAGATGGTGTAGGTGCCGGGGGCGGGGGTAATGGTACCCATCGTGGCATCGTTCACAGCGTAGGTGATTGTGGTGCTGTCAGGGTTACCAACCTCGAAGTAAGCCTTCATGATGACAGTGTTGTTACCATTGGAGAGGAAGGCGCTGGCGGGGAAGTAATATCCGTTAGCAAAATTGGCATCAAGGGTGTCAGTCTCGCCGTCAGCAGTCATCTCCCACATCAGGAAGCGGTAGCCGGCATTGGCCTGCGAACCGAAGAAGACAGAGTCGCCCGTAATGTACTGGTAGGTGCCGGGGGCCGGGATGGTGGTGCCCATCGTGGCATTGTCAGTAATGAAGGTCACCGTCAGAGTGTCAGGTGTATAAACACCCTCATACACCTCGACGTCGTCAATCAAAAGCAGGTACATATCGGTGCAATTGAAGTGACGGAAGGCCACATAGATGTCCTGACCTGCATAAGCGCTGAGGTCAAGGTTCATGTTTTGAGCCGTGGCACTGGTCAGCGTCCACTCGTTCACCAGCGTAAAGCTGTTGGTGTCGGTGGTGGTGGTGGAAACATACACACCATAGTGTTCTGCATAATAACTATTGTCAGCTGCTCCAACAGTCCACTCAAGAGTCAAAGTACCACCTGCGGTGGTGTGCAGTTTCGGGCTAATGAGCCAGTTATCGGGAGTCAATGCATTGTATGCATCATTATCATAGGAAGCGGAAATCATCACTTCCGCATCCGAACCATTATAGATAGTGCTCCAACCGAAACCGTCATTGTCGCCATCAATGGTAGTCCAGCAATTGCGGGTGCCGCTGGTAGCATTGAAGGTCTCAGTGAAGGGCAGATTGATAGCGGCGGCACTGCAAGCGGTGGTCGCGTTGACGGTAACCAAAGCAGCGCTGTCGGTGGCCGAGCAGATGGCCTGCACACCGAAGGTGTAGGACGTGGCGGCGGTGAGGCCGGTGAAGGTATAGGTGTTGGTAGTCACGTTGGCCGCAAGGGTGGTGCCATTGTACACATCGTAGCTGGCGGCAGTGCCGGTCCAGCTGATGGTGACGCTGGTCTCGGTGGCAGCATCAACAGTGAGGTCGGAAACAGGCATACAGCTGGGAGGCAGGTTAAAGACAACGCTGTCAATACCTACGCCGTAGCCATAGCTATCGGTCATCTCGAAGGCCACTTGATAGATGGCGCCAGTGAGGTTGAGGGTTTCAACCGTCCAGCTATCTACAGCGGCGGTATAGGTAGCAACGGTATCCCATGCTGCGGTGGCAGAGGCGCGCGTATACACACGCAGCTCATCAACATCGCCAGCCCAGGAGCGCTGGACGTGGGCAAACACCAGCTGCATACCGGCAGCAGAACCCATGTCAATCACGGGCGAAATAAGCTTGGTGGCATCGCCAGTGGTGCCGTGGGTAATCTTGGCGTTGAGGCTGCCCTCAAAGGCTCCGGTTGTGGTGCTATAGTCGCCTGTGCCAACGCTCCAACTGCCAGGACCATCGGTGGTCCAGCATCCAATAGTGTTGCTGGTGGCCTCGAAGGTCTCGGTGTAAGGCAGGGTAAGTGCAGTACAAGCGGTGCTGAAGGAGACGGTAGCCATCGTGCTCTCGTCGCTGCTGCAGACGGCCGTAACACCATAGGTGTAGTTCGTCATAGCGGTAAGACCGGTAAGAATGATGGCGGTGTCGGTGACATTCTGATAGAGGGTAGTGTCGGTACCGGAAATAGTGTAGACATTGTAGCTATTGGCTGTGCCAACCCATGTCAGGGTAGCACCATTCTCGGTGATGTTGCTCACAGTCAAACCGGTGACAGGATAGCAGATGTCGCCAGCGTTGGCGACAACAGAGAAGTTGTCGATGACCATTCGGTTGTCATAGGGGCTGGTGCCACTCGTGCTGCCGCCATAGATGGCGAAACGTACGGTATCTCCGGTGTGGCCATTGACGGGAATGTAAATTGTGGTGTAAGTTCCCGTGAGAGCATTGAGATCGTTTTGGGTGAGCACCTGCAGAGTGGTGAAGGTGGTACCACCGTCGGTACTGATGGCGACGGCCAAAGTGTCGTTGTCATCATAGTTGGGAGCCGCTGCGCTCCAAGCGGAGGCGGCCAGGTCGACCGTAAACAAGGCATCGCCCGTAATCTCAATAAGAGGAGTAACGGCCCAATATTTATTGGTACTATACAGGTTCATCGTCAGGGCCTTGCCGCTGATGGTGATGTAGCTGCCATAGGTGGAGTTGAGCGTCCAGGCAGAGGTGGATGCGGTGGGCGTGCCGTTGCCGCCATTATAGGCGCCGCTCAGGAACGACCAGCAGGGTGACTTGGAAGTCCATTCGTCGAAGTTCTCGCTCCAAGGCATCGTCACGACAGCGCAAGCGGTACGGGCGATGACGGTGGTGTAGGGGGCGTCGCCGGCAGAGCAGTTGGCCTGCACACCAAAGTTGTACTGGAAGTCGGAATTGAGGCCGGTGACGGTATAGGTGGTGGTGGCGGCGGTACCCAGCAGAGTGGTGTCGCTCATATCATAGACGCTATAAGTGGTACCAGCAGGGTTGCTGGCATCGGCCCAGCTGAGGGTCACGCTGCTACTGGTGATATCGCTGGCGGTCAGACCTGTAACCTCCAAGCAGGAGGGCATCTCCTCGAGGGTCATATCATCGATATAGAGGCTGCCGCTGCCTTTCAGCACGGTGACGCAGACATAGGGAGCGGTGGCGGTAGCGGTGGTGAGCGGAATACTGTACTTGGTGTGTGTGGTACCGGTAACGGTGACATAATCAACAAAGGTGTAGGTGGTGGGATCGGTAGGATCGGTCAAGGTACCCACATAGACGACCTTATCGTAAGAAGTCGAGGAAGAACGAGCCCAGAAGGTGAGGCGGTTGCCGTCCATCGGGTAGCTGGTCACATCGACCTGGGGCAGGATGAAGGTCATCGTGTCAGGATAGGTAGTACTGGTGGTGCCATAGAAATAGAGGCTGCGGCTGCCACCGTGGGCATAGGTACTGCTACTATAACTATAGGGATAAGTTGTGCCCGAGGTGGCAGCCGAGACATAGCGATAGCTGCACCACGGCAGGGCAGTAGCGGCAGTAGTGCTCTGAATTTCATTAGCCTCAAAGCCGCAGGTCCACGGCAGATCCATAGCAGCACAAGCAGTACGACCACTGACGGGAGCGGTAAGACCGGTGACATCACCGCCGCCACAGTCAGTCATCACAGCATAACTATAGGACGTATTAGCGTTGAGGCCGGTTACAGTATAAGTGGTTCCGGTAACACCTGTGGCAACAACACTTGCGTCTGCCATGTCATAAACGGTATAGGTGGCACCGGTATTGAGAGCATCGGTCCAAGTAAGAGTTAGACTATTAGCGGTAGTCAACGCATTGTCGATAGCCAAATTAGTCACCTTAAAGCAGGTGGGAGGCTGGCCATACGTGAAAGTAGTCTTGGGAATAAAATCACGAACTGCGCCGGTAATAGCGGCCACGCTGGTGCCATTGTTGCCCTGCCAACTTGCTCCGGTAGCGGCAACACCATAGAAAGAAGCGCTCTTATAAGTGCCTTCCAAAGTGTTGTAGATTTCAATCAACAAGTTACCACCCTGATAGGTATAGGGCACTGTGAAAGAAATTTCCATCGTGGACTGTGTGGCATCCAACGAGCCGGTGTAAACCGTCGTAGCATTGGTCATGTCCACAAAAGCCGACAATGTGGTGTCCTGAACCTCCATAACGTTGACCACGAAATTGGCAACGCCCCACGATGCCGAAGCAGGCGAGCTCAAATAATAGGTCAAGCCCAGAACTGATTCTCCTGTCATACCAGAAAGCATACTGGCGGGATAAACCGTTTGGCAGCGCACGAAATCATCGACATAGAGACCATAGACAGGCACGTACGAGTTGGTCGTTGTGCCATCGGCCACTGTCAAATACATCGTCTGTGCCTGCGATGCGAACGGCAGCATGAGTGCCGCAAGCATCAAAGTTCGTAAAAACTTTTGCATGATGTTTTGTTTTAATTGATTAATATTATGTTTGTTAAAAAGTTTATTCTCCATTTCTGCGAGGATATACATAGGTGCAAAGGTACAAAAGTCTTTCCATTCGGCAAAGGAAAATCCACCCATGCCGGTCGCCCTCGTTCCATTAACGCCTAATAATCAGCCATAACACCATATATATTTAACTTTTTTTACCATTTTTACACCTCCTGCGGCAGACAATTCCACTTTGCCTCCCTAATGATTCCCACTGTTCAACCATCGTTCGACCATCGTTTAACCATACTTCGACCATATTTCAACCATTTATTATGGTTAAACTGTGGTCGAACTATAGTTAAACAACTGTTGAACAGTGGGGGTCATCTCGGAGTCATCTCGGCGCAGAGAAAAAAGAACGGCCCACATACTAAAACAGGCTTGAGGGCGTTATAGGTGGGTTGAGAATAAAAAAAACACACGATAGTTATGTTCAGCAAAGAAACGTACACCGCACGCCGCGAGCAACTGCGCAAAGACGTAGGCCACGGCCTCATCATCATGCCGGGCAACCATGAGGCACCCTGCAACTACAAGGACAACACCTATTGGTTCCGTCAGGACAGCACTTTCCTCTACTTCTTCGGCCTGCAGCGCGAAGACATGGTGGGCGTGCTCGACTGCGAGACGGGCAAGGACTATATCTTTGCCAACGACTACGACATCGACGACATCATCTGGACAGGCCCCCTGCCCAGCGTCAAGGAGCTGGCCGCCAGCGTGGGCGTGGAGAATACGGGCACGCTGAAGACCCTGCGCGACATGATTTATGCCCTGCGGTCGCCCACCTGCGACACTCCCATGCCGCTCTACCTGCCGCCCTACCGCGCCGACATTCGCGCCGACCTGGCCGACTTGATTGGCTTGAAATATTCGACGGTGGACCGCCACGCGTCGCTGGAGCTCACCCTGGCCTGCGTCAAGCAGCGTATGATCAAGAGCGCCGAAGAGATTGCGGAGATTGAGAAAGCCATCGCCACAGCCTACAACATGCACGTGGGCGCCATGAAGATGGCCATGCCGGGCCGCTACGAGTACGAGCTGGCCGGCTTCATGGAGGGCGAAGCGTGGAAGGGCAACGGCCCTGTGAGCTTCCCTGTCATCATGACCGTGCACGGCGAGACCTTGCACAACCACGGCCACAACAACCGCCTCGAGGTGGGCCGCATGCTGGTGATGGATGCCGGCTGCGAGACGCCGATGAACTACTGCAGCGACATCACCCGCACGGTGCCCGTGGGCGGCAAGTTCAACGAACGCCAGAAGACCATCTATGAGATTGTGCTCGGCGCACAGCTGGAGGCCGCCGCGGTGACCCGCCCGGGAATCACCTACAAGGAAGTGCACACCGCCGCCAGCCGCAAGTTGGCCGAAGGCTACCGCAGCATCGGCATACTGAAGGGCAACGTGGACGACATCGTGGAGGCCGGCGCCCACGCGCTGCTCATGCCCCACGGCCTGGGCCACATGATGGGCCTCGACGTGCACGACATGGAGAACTACGGCCAAATCAATGTGGGCTATGACGACGAGACCCGTCCGAGCGAGCAGTTCGGCCTCGGCAGCCTGCGTTGCGGTCGCAAACTGCAGCCCGGCTTTGTCATCACCGACGAGCCCGGATGCTACTTCATCCCCGCCCTCATCGACAAGTGGCACGCCGAAGGCACCTGCAAGGACTTCATCAACTTCGACGAGTTGGAAAAATGGAAAGACTTCGGCGGCATACGCATCGAGGACGACGTGCTGGTGACCGACAACGGTGCCCGCATCCTCGGCAAGCCCATTCCCAAGACCGTTGCCGAGATTGAAGAAACAATGGCATCATGAACGACGTAGAAATAGTTATCGCCAACACAGGCGAACGGATGGAAATAACGCCAGGGACACAGTTGGCCCAGCTGGCGGCGGAATATACCAAACAGAAAACAGAGGCCGACGGCAAAGCCCCGTGGCCTATCCTCGGCGCCCTGGTGAACAACAAGGTGGAGCCGTTGCAATACCGCATCTACAACCCCAAGGTGGTGAAGTTCCTCGACATCAGAGACCGACAGGGGTTCCGCCTTTACCGCAACGCGCTGGAGTTCATGTTCTACACCGCCGTGCACGACTGCTATCCTATGGCAACCCTATCTATCGACCACTCGCTCCAAAACGGCTTCTACTGCCGTATCAAGAGCGCCGTCGAGGGATTTGTGCTGCCCGCAAACGACGAGGTGTGCCGCACCGTGCGCGAACGCATGATAGCACTACAGGAGCAGGACATTCCCTTTGTCAGCAAGACCATGCTGCTCAAGGATGCCATCGAACTCATACGGCCCCGCCACATGCCAAAGACTCTCTATGTCCTGGAGCACCTGAGACAGCTGTATATAGAGATGAACTTCCTGGGCGACACGGTGCACAAAATCAACGGCAAGTTGGCACCCTCGACAGGCTGCATCACCACATGGGACCTCCGCCAATATGGCGAAGAGGGCTACATGCTGCAGTGTGCCGACCCCGAGCACCCCGACAAGCTGTCGCTCTACACCGAGACGCCCAAGCTCTTCGCCATCTTCCGCGAGCACTACCAATGGGCCGACCTGCTGCACACGGCGACCATCTCGGACTACAACCGCATCGTCCATAACGGCGGCGGACAGGGTCTTATCTTGCTGGCCGAGGCACTGCACGAAAAGAAGTATGCCGAGATAGCCGAACAGGTGCGCCAAAGCGGAGCCAAAATGGTGCTGCTGGCGGGTCCATCAAGTTCGGGCAAGACCACGTCGTGTCGCCGTCTGAGCGTACAGCTCTCGGTGCTGGGTTACGACGTCAACCAGCTATCGCTCGACGACTACTTCATGTGCCGTGAGCGCACCCCCAAGCTGCCCAACGGAGAATACGACTTCGAGAGCATCGACGCCCTCGACATACCGCTGCTCAACGACAACCTCAACGCCCTCTTCCGCGGCGAAGAGGTGAAAATACCCACCTTTGACTTCATCAAGGGAGAGCCTTACTTCAGCGGCAAGACGCTGAAGCTGGGGCCCCGCAGCATCCTGGTGGTGGAAGGCATCCACGCCCTCAACCCCAAACTGACGGCCGACATTGCCGAAGAATTGAAGTTCAAGGTTTATGTCAGCGCCCTCACACAACTCTCCATCGACGACCAGAACATCATCCACGGCACCGACAACCGTCTGGTGCGCCGTCTGGTGCGCGACAACAACTTCCGTGGTTGGAACGCTCTCGAAACGCTACGGAGGTGGCCCGAGGTTGTGCGCGGCGAGCGCAAACACATCTTCCCCTACCAGGAGAACGCCAACGTGATGTTCAACAGCGCATTGCTGTATGAGTTAGGTGTGCTGAAACGCTACGCCGAGCCCCTGCTGAAACAGGTGCCTGAAGACTGCGAAGAGTACTCGATAGCCCAACAGTTACTTGGTTTCTCGGAACTGATACTGCCCATTGACGACAAGTTCATCCCGCACAACAGCATTATGCGCGAGTTCTTGGGCGGAAGCGCGTTTGAATACTAAAATACGGGATTGGTCCCGTCAATTACTATGGGAGCGCGGAGGTAGACACCTTCGCGCTCTTTCAGTTGGCGCACAATGACATCGCGCATCTGGGGTTCGGGGAGGCCGTGCATCAGAGGGCGCGGGTTGCGGCTGCGGATGGCACGGGCCACAAGAGCCTCGACAGGCATCTGCAAATAGATGGCGGTGCCGTGGGCAAGGATAAAGTCCATATTGTTGCTGTGACAGGGAGTGCCGCCACCGGTGGCAATGACTGTGTTGTCAAGGTCGGCAGTGGTATGCAGCAACTGCGTCTCGAGTTTACGGAAAGCCTCTTCACCAAAACGCTCAAAAAACATGGGGACAGTGTAGTGGTAGCGCTGCTCGAAGGCACGGTCAAGATCAAGAAAATCCATTCCCTTTTCGGCTGCCAGCCTGCGGCCGAAAGTAGACTTGCCACTGTACATATATCCCACCAGATAATACTTCATTGCATCAACTCTTTGGCAGTTTGCAAGGCGGCAGGTGTCGGGGGGTCGCTACTGAGCATGGTGGCCACCTCGGTGACGCGCTCGGCAGGAGCAAGCTCTTTGATGCGCGACACGGTGCGGTCACTGACCGTCTCCTTATAGACCTTGAGGTGCTGCTTGCCGCGGGCAGCAATCTGCGGCAAGTGGGTGATGGCGATTACCTGCATGCTGTCGGCCATGCGGGCCATCATGCGGCCCACGGCCACACTGATGTCGCCACTGACGCCGGTATCTATCTCGTCGAAGATAATGGTGGGCAGCAGAGAGTGCGAGGTGAGCATGCTCTTGACGGCCAGCATCAGGCGCGACAACTCGCCGCCGGAGGCCACCTTGGCCAGGTCGCGCAAGTCGCCGCCACGGTTGGCATTGAAAAGAAAACTGACAGCATCGTGTCCCAAGGGTCCGTAAGTGGGGCTGTCGGTCAGCTCGACGGCAAAACGGGCCTCAGGCATACCAAGTTCATGAAGGGCTGGCAGCAGGTGTTCGGCCAGCAGTTTACCCGCTTTGCGGCGACTCTTGGTGAGGGCTTCGGCGGTCGACTGAACGGCGCCGAAAGCACGGTCCACCTGTTCCATGAGCGCCTGGATACGGTCGTCGAGAGTGGCAATGGACTGCAGACGGACATCGAGTTCGTCGCGCAAAGCAATCAATTCAGGTACACTTTCCACACCATGCTTCTTCTCAAGGCGGTAGAGCAACGCCAAACGTTCGTCGACCTGCTGCTGCCGGTCGGGACTGTAGGCGATGGCATCGGCAGTAGTTTGCAGTTCGCCACAGATGTCGTCAAGTTCGATGAGCGACGACTCCAACCGTGTGAGTAAAGCCTCGACAGCCGGATGATAGGCGGCGATATGCGACAACGTACTCTTTCCCTGACGCAGGCGCGGCAGCACAGCCTGTCCGCTCTCATCATCCAACAACGCCACTGCTTCAGAAAGGCCCTGTCGGATGGCCTCGGCATGGGCCAACAGCTGCGACTCCTGCTCAAGCGCCGCTTGTTCGTCGGGCTGCAGACGTGCATCGCTGAGTTCGTTCCATTGAAACTGCAGATAGTCTTGTTCCTTGCGGTTCTGGGCTTCGGTGACGGTCAGTTCCTCCAACTGATGCTTCAGGGAAGTATATTCATGGTATGCCTCTTGATACTTGGCAATTGGTGAAGCCGAACTCAGTGTATCCAGCAGATGCAGGCGGAAAGTGCTGTCGGCCAGCGTAAGCGTCTGGTGCTGCGAATGGATGTCGATAATGCGCGTGCCAAGTGCCTTGAGGAAAGGCAGCTGCACGGGGGTGTCGTTGGCGAAAGCACGGCTCTTGGCCGACGGCAATATCTCGCGACGCAGGATGAGGCGGTCGTCATAGTCGACATCAGCTTCGGCAAAGAGAGATTCCAATCCTAATCCTTCGATATTGAACTGCGCCTCAACGACACACTTGCGCCCTTTGTCGGCCAGCACGGCAGCATCGGCCCGCTGACCAAGCAGCAGCCCCAAGGCTCCGAGCAGGATGCTCTTGCCAGCGCCTGTCTCACCGGTGATGGCCACAAAACCACTGCCGAAGTGAATGTCCGTCTTCTGGATAAGCGCGTAGTTCTCTATATGCAGGTTGGTAAGCATGGCTATTGCAGCATTGGTAAAACACGGTTCAGCGCGGCAACGAAGAGGTCCACCTCCTCGCGGGTATTATAGACGGCGAAGCTGGCACGCACAGTGCCGGGGATACCGTAGCGGTCCATGATGGGCTGCGTGCAGTGGTGCCCCGTGCGAACTGCTACACCAAGCTGGTCAAGAAGTGTGCCCACGTCATAGGGATGAGCCCCGCCGACCAGGAACGAGAGTACCGACGTCTTCTGCGGAGCACGTCCGTAGATGTGTACGTCGGGTATGGCGAGCAGTTGCTCGGTGGCATAGCGCAACAGGTCGTCCTCCTGGGCGGCGATGGTTCCAAGGCCCACTTGCTGCATGAAGTCAATGGCACGTCCAAGACCAATAACATCGCCCACCGATGGGGTGCCAGCCTCGAACTTGAAAGGCAACTTATTATAGGTTGTGCGCTCAAAGGTGACGCTCTCTATCATCTCTCCCCCACCCTGATAGGGCGGCAATTCGTCAAGCATTGCCTCGCGTCCGTAAAGCACACCGACACCCATAGGGCCGTACATCTTATGGCCCGAGAAGCAGTAGAAATCACACCCGAGGGCCTGCACATCGACTGCCAGATGCGCCACCGACTGCGCTCCATCAATAAGGACAGGCACACCATGAGCATGGGCTATGTCGATGATTTCCTTGACGGGATTGACGGTACCGAGGGTGTTGGACACATGGTTCACCGCCACCAGACGAGTTTTCTCGCTAAAGAGAGCACGATAAGCCGCCAGGTCCAACACACCCTCGTCGCTGAATGGTATGGGACGCAGCGTGGCTCCGGCCAACTGCCAGGGAACAATATCGGAGTGATGCTCCATGCCACTGACTATCACCTCGTCATCCCCTTTGAAGAAACGACGGGCAAAGCTGGAAGCCACCAGGTTGATGCTCTCAGTAGTGCCGCGAGTGAAGACAATCTCGTCGCTGCTGGCGGCACCGACGAACTGTTGCACCTGCCGACGCACCGCTTCATAACGCTCCGTAGCTTCGGCGGCCAAATGGTGAGCGCCCCGATGTATGTTGGCATTGAGATGGCTGTAATAGTCTGCCAACGCGTCAATCACCGACTGCGGCTTCTGCGTGGTGGCGGCATTGTCGAAATACACCAGCCGGTGCCCATGCACCTCGGTGTCGAGGATGGGAAACTGTGGCCGTATGTCGTTGATATTCATTTGCGGCGTTGTTTAATGATGGCACGTATTATGAGGAACGCCACCACCGCCACAAAGAGGGCAATGATGATGATGGAAAGTTGGTGGCTGTATTTCTCGATGACCGAGGGGTCGGCGGCTTTGTAAGCCAGCCAGCCGAGCAAGGCCAGGATGCAGTTCCATGCCAACGCGCCAATGGTGGTGAAGAAACAGAAGGCGCCGAGGTTCATCTTGGACAGGCCGGCGGGAATGGATATCAGCTGCCGGATGACAGGAATGAAGCGACCCACCAGCGTTGAGACGTTTCCGTGGTCGTTGAAATAGGTCTCAGCCTTCACTATCTTCTCCTTCGACAGGCGGAAGAAATGCCCCAGCTTGCTCTCGGCGAAGGCATAGACGATGGGGCGCCCAAGCCACATGGAGAGGAAGTAGTTGATGAGTGCCCCGACGAGGGCGCCGAGGGTGCCGAAGAGCACCACGAGCCATATCTGCATGCCGCCGCGACTTTCGGGATTGGCAGCCACATAGACGGCCGGCGGGATGACCACCTCGGAGGGGAAAGGGATGAAACTGCTTTCCAGCGTCATGAGACCGGCAACGGCGTAATAGTTCATGTGGGCGTCGTACCAATGCAGCACCGAGGCCACCCATCCCGTCTTGGTGGTGTCCACCGCCTCGGCGATGTTGGTGTTGGTTTGTGCGGCAAGGGGTTGCGCCAGCACGACAAGTGCAGCCAGCACGATAAAAAGTCTTTTGCAGTTCATATTGTCTTTTTTTATTGTTTCTTATCCGTTAGCTTTGGAGTGCTATCAACTCCGACTCTTCTTCAACCGTTCTTCGGTCGTTCTTTGCTTTTTTCCAAAGAACGACCGAAGAACAACCATTGATCAGTCGGAGTCATGGCGGGGTATTAGGGGTCCGAGGCGGGGATGGTCCACAATCTCGGGACAGATTTCGTTCAACAGGGCAGGATCAATGTAGGGCATGTTCTGGGCGGCACGGTTGTAGCGGTTGGTGTGGAAACAGGCGGCCACGAGATAGGTAGAGTAGAACGGATGCTGGGGGTAGAGTTCGAGCGACTCGGTGGCGAAGTCAATCATCACCTCGTAGACCTTGTGCTTGTAGAGGAAATGCAGATAGCGCTGGCATTGCAGTTCGGAACATTCCTCGCAGGTAATCATGCGCTCGTAGAAGTCCGACGCCGCCTCGAAGTTATCCATTGCGTCGTAGATAAGGGCGGCGGTGCCGAGGACCTCGGCGTTGTTGGGGGCCATGCGGAGGGCTTTCTTGATGATAGGCAGGGCGGTACCCAGGTCGCCGGCCACCGAATAGGTCAACGCCAACGAGGCGTGCAGTTCGGCATCGTCGGGATTTTCTTCTACCGCCTTGCGGAAATAGAGGATGGCCATCTCGGCATTGTCGACGCGGGCATAGATGTAGGCGATGTCGCGGTAGAGGTCGGCACGATGGCTGGTATAGTCACGGGCACGGAGGAGTGTCGACACAGCGTCACCCGTCTGCCCCATCGCCTCCTGGACCGAGGAAAGGTCAAGGTAGGAGTAATAGTCGGTCTTGTCGATGGCGATGGCATATTCGTAGGCATCGGCAGCCTGCTCGTATAGGCCCAACTGACGATAGGCGGAGCCGATGCAGTGCCAGGCATCGCCACTGTAGGGATGCTCGCCGACAAAGGACTTGAGGTAGACTATGGCATCCTCAACGCGACCGGCCTGGATACTGGTGTCGAGGTAGTTATAGAGCGTGGCCGGGTCGAAGCTGTCGGTGTCGAGGGCCAACTGATAGTAGCGGATGGCCTCGTCGTACTCGCGCAGGTTGAAATATTCCTCGGCGATGTTGCCATAGACGCGTCCCAGCATCCAGCCGTCGGCAGCCGCCTCGAGAAAGAGGTCGATGGCCTTGCGGCTCTCGCCCACAGCGCCATAAGCCACGCCGAGCGAATAGGCCACATCGGTGTTGTCGGGCTCCTGGCGGCGCAGTTGTTTAATGATTTTCAAGGCAGACTCATACTTCTCCTGTGCAATGAGCAGGTGGGCACGGCGCAGGCGCACGGTGGTGCTGTCGGGATAGAGCTGCTCGGCATACTCCACAGCACGCTGGAGCGACTCCATGTCGTTGACCTCGAAGTAGTAGTCTATGATGACCTCAAGTTCGTCGACATCGAAGAACTGCATGCCGCCACGCAGCACGGTGTTCTCAAAATCGAGCACCAGCTGGCGGTCTTCCTCGTCGAAGTCGTTGAATCGGTCGTTATTCATTCGTTGTCGGTTTTACAAGTTATTGATTAGAACGAGAGTCTGATGGTCAGACCTCCCTTGGTGGTGGAGTTGGGATAGGCGTTGGAGATATAGGGGGTATTGATATTGGTCTGGAAGAAAGCACGGAGTGTGACGTGGGTTGAGAGGGCATACTCGCCACTGATTTCGGCCATCCACACCTCGCTACCTGAGGAAATCTGACTGAGGTTCTGGTTAATCTTGCGGATGTTGGTGAGGTTGCTGGTGTAGGTGAGATTGAGGTTCAGCACAATGTCGTTCTTGAGATTGTAGGGCTTGCCGGCAAACTGCACCTGGAAAGCCACGTCTTTAAAGCGATAGCCTGCGCCGAAGGTGATGCCGTCGCGCGTGGTCTCGGTCAGCTGGTTGTTGGAGAAGGAGAGTTGTAAGGTGCGGGTCTTCTGGAGCGAGAAGTTGAATTGGAAGCTATTGACCATATTGACCGACATGCGAATCAACGGGCTGAACTGCTCGTTGATCTGTACACCGTCCATGCTTACCGGCGGGATATAGTCGCCCGTGGTATTGACATAGGTCTCGGAACCATAGTCGTAATCCACAGCGTTGGCCAGCGTGGCATCGGTATAGAAGTTGCCGACGGTATAGGTGGCAGAGTATTTGTGAGAGAAGGTGATGTTGGTGAACCATTTTTTCAGGAACTTCACCTTGTTGAGACCGTTGTAGTTGATAGTCCAATTGGGGAGTGGGAAGCCGAAGAAGGGCGAGAAACTCTGCTTCGAGGCATCCTTGCCCAGATAGGTGGCCAGGAAGGAGGTGAGCAGCACCGTCTGCGAGTTGGCGCTGTAACCAGCAGGGTAATACTGTCCGTTCATCGTGTCGAGCACCATCTGGTCGGTGTAGGGGTCGGGGTTGGCGGCCGCCAGCCTTTCGGACACGACGGTACGGTTGGCGAGGAATTGGGCAAACAAAGCGTCAGCATCGGTAAAAGCGGTGGACATGGCCCATACGGTGGTGGTGTAGTTGCCACCCATAACATAGGAGAGCGGACCCATGACAGCATCGTCGGCAGACAAGTACTTGTAGTAGTACTCCTCACGGGTGGTGTAGTTCTGCATGGCGGTGAGGTCTATCTTGAAGTCTCGTATGGGCTCCACCTGTGCCTGCATCGAAAAGGTACGGTTGGAGGTCATTTCGTGAGCCGTATTGAACAGCGTATCACGACTAAGGAGGTCCTGCTGACGGAGACCCTCCACGATATCCTGCTCATATCCGAGGACATAGCCCACCCCTGGTGTCCATCCGGTGCGCGGGTCAAGACCGACGAACATAGGTTCGCCCATGTAGCCCGGCAACAGTGAGCCATTGGTCACATTGTATTGTATATTGAAGTTCCTCAAACATGTCACCATACGCAACGCGAAATAGCCCACCTCCTTCATGGTTTCCTTAAACTTGGCGTGACGCAGGCTGTCAGCCATAGCGAGTGAGTCCTGAGCCGTCATTTTCTTCACTTCGGTTTTGCGGCGTCCGCCCTGCGGCATGCGAGGCTTATTGCCGGCTCCGTTGTCGGTAGCCCAGGCTTTCTTGAGGATAGGCACTTTGTTATACAGCGTCTGCATGTTGGAGGCCTGCACCGAAGCCTGCATGGTGGTGGAACTCTGCAGAGTGGAGCCCATCGCAGCCAACGCCTGGGTGGTGCCAAGATAGGTATAGGTGGTACGATAGGTGAGCGGCATACGCAAAAAGTCCATGAAGGGGAGCTTATTGACAGGCAGGTCGTAGCTGACATTGACTGTTTGCTGGAAGTTCTGCATAGTGCCTCCCGAAGTGATGGAGTGCCAGATGGAGTCGGAGGCCGACTGTGTCTCGATGCGTCCTATAGGCTCGTCAACACGGGCATTGGCATTGGCGGAATACTGTATCCTTAAACTGCGCGACAGGTCGTATTGCACGCCATAGTTTCGCTGCCAGGTAAACTGCTTGAAATAGGTGGGCTTGATAATGACCAGCGCGGCGCTCTTGTTGCGCAGTAGTGTCTCTTCAAAATCACGATAGATTTCGGTAGAGAAACTCAGGTTTTTGGGTTCGTAATAGAAGTTGATGTCGTTGATTATCTTCCAATTCTTGTGCTTGAACATCTTCACCTTCTCAAACGGTTTCACCAACTTGGGCTGGATGGAGAAGTTGTAGGTGAGGCCACCGCGGTGCTGGTCCTTGTTGTAGTGGTCTATCTCGTCGTCCGAACTGCGCTCACGGCTGTAGGCATAAGAGACCGAGAAGTTCTCTATATCATAGAAATGCGGCTTCAGGGCACTCTTCCCCACCCTGTTTTTACGCACATTGGAAAGGGTTAGGTTGGTGGCCGACTTGCGGCGTTGGGTCATCTGTGCCACACTGTCGCGTTCTGCGGCGGTCTGATAGCTCCGCAGATCGTCGTATAGCAGCACATCGGGGTTGTAGGGGTTGTATTCAGGACTGCCTATCTCACGGTTGTAATCAAGGTACAGTGGTATGTGCATGCCCCAGGTCTCGGGCAGGAATTTGCCGAGTTCCATGTCGAGGGTCGTCTGGAAGTTGAAGGTGTTGACAAGTTCCTCTTTGATAAGAGGATCCTCGAGGTTGCCGAAATTAGCCGTTGTGTAGGACCCATAGAGCGAGAGGTTGCCGAGGTCGGCCAGATTGGTACGGGCCAACCCCATCACGGCCCAGCCGCCCTTGTTGATGTAATCGCTCAGGCGCAATTCGTTAATCCACACAATGGCTGACTTGGGAAGCATGTCGTTGCCGTCGTCCAGGCTCTCCTTCCTCGGGTTGCGCACACCTATCATGATCACTTTCACCTTGCCAAGGTTGGGGCTTCCCAGCACGGTGTACTTCTTACCCTCAATATACTCAGAGTAGAGCGATGTGGGCGAATAGCCACTCTCACCGGCACGCACCTTGGTGTTGCGACGGGTCTTGATCTCCGTCATCAGTTGTAAGTCAATGTCCACATTGTTGCTCTCGGGCCAAATGGCGTATGGGTCATCCACCGAGGTACCCCAGGGAGTGAGTTTCAGCGGCAACTCATACTCGTAGTAGTTATTAGTGTAGTCGCTACCCAAACGCACAAACAACACCAAGTCGTCATCTGCCAGCTGGTCGGCGGCATACTTCTGCTCGGCGTGTGCGAACATCTTCATGTGACCATAGAAACGCAGGTCATAGCTGGTGGAGCGGTAGATGGCGCGGGCGTCGCCATTGGAGAGCTGGTCTACATCGAGGGCTATCGACTGCTCGTTGAGTTGCGTGTAACTGCTACCGGTGGTGTACCAGGTCTCACGCTCAATTCCGGGAGGTAACACATAGGGAACCGGCTGGCGCGAACCGTTCTCCTCAATGTTGACCGTCGAGATGTTGAAGGTGGTCTCATCCGAAGTACCCGACACATAGTCGCCTGGCTGCAGCAGGTCCTCGCTGTATTTGCGCCAAGTGGAATAAACCAGGTCGAGCGTGGCGAAACGCAGGATGACGGGTTCCTCAAATTGGTTGAGGAACATACGCATGAAACGCACCGATTGGAAGCCATTGATGCTGCCCACCTTTTGGTCAGGCTCGCGGATGGGGATACGAAACTGATACCACTTGCAGGTGGTGGTCTCCCCGTTGGGCAACTGCACATTGCGGGCCTCCTGTATATCCACAATGTAGTTCTCTCCGATGACCATCCGGCCTGGATTGATATCCACTACATACTGATAATAGTTTTCTGCCTCGCTGAGGGTATTGTCGCGATTGATATCCTCCACGTTGGGGTAGGAGGAACCGGTAGTGGAATAGGACTCCTCGTTGTAGCTGTCCACCGGCGAGTTGCCTTCGGGGTTGTTGAACAACTTGTAACGGTCATTGATTTTCACATCGGCCTGGTCATAGTAGGTGCTGCGGAAATAGCGGAAGTCATCGCCCGACGGGTCGGCCGCCGCGTTTTGATAGGCTTCGCTGCTGGTGCCGAAACGCGCGGCAATGTCGTTCAAGTAGCTGACAAAGAAGCTCTGTTCATCGTTCAAGCCATGCGTGGAACCCAAACCGTCGTAACCCACATCCTGATACATGCGGGCACCTTCATCGTTGTCGAAAGCATTCACGATAGGCTGTGTGGTTGGCACACGACCCCAGATGGTGGTATCCACATTGACCACCGTGGCCGACGTGGGCAGACCATTCTCAAAACTCTTGCGGCCGTCGCGCAGAATATCTTCGCTGATGTCACCCAGGTTGATGTATAGCTTGCCGCCACTGTGGGTGGGATTTTCTATAAAGGGATCCATCAGCCAGAACTCGAGGGTCTCGATGTTCTGCGTCTCAAAGTCGGTGTAGTCGAGCTTGCGCATGATGCCGCCCCAACGGCTGGCGGGGTTCTGCAACCTGCCGCGCGAGTCAATACCAGCACTGTAGGCCGTCGGTGCCACATCGTAGTTGTACGGACCCTTCTCCTCGGGATAGTACGCCAGGTTGAGCTCATAGATGGCTGTCGGCTGACCTGCCGAGAGGTCCTTGTTGGGAAACACCTCCTGCTCGGCAATGCTGCGGGCATAGGGGGCCGATTGGTCGTCGCGCGTGATATTGCTGGGACAGTTGTTGTCGTAGAAGTCGCGACTGATGCGGTACCAAGCCAATTTGGCTCGGTTGAAGCCATAGGCCAACCCCGTACCTGGTGCCGTCTCGGGGAACATCGGCATAGCCGTCTGATAGTCCTGCGGTGTGCTGGCCATGAACCACGACGTGGGGGCCGTCAGGCTGATGCTGCTCTCCGCACCCTCAAAGTCATCCACATACGACACACTGCCCTCCTTGCTGCCCGTACTGCTCATGCCTGGAATGAAGTGGGCAAACTCGGCCGTCAGGGTCAAGTTCGACGGTGCCTTGGTGTCGATGCCCGGCAGCAAGTCAATAAGTTTCGTGATGAACGGCACCTCGTGGCTGTAGTTGACATCCAAGCCCCAGATAGTGTTGCTGGTGGGCTCGTCGCCAAAGTTATTCTTCTGTGTCAACGGCTTCTCATGCAAGTTCATCACCGTGGCTCCAAGATTGAAGTTGGGCTGGAACTCGTAGTTCAGGTGCAAGCCCAACATGCGCTTGGTGGTCATGCTGAATGAATTATTCTCACTGCTCACGCTGATGGGGGTGTTGGACGAGAGGATGCTCTCGTTGATGATGCGCACCGTTCCCATTGTATAATCCACCGTGTAATCCACATTCTCTATCAACGGCATACCGCCGGCGGTCACCGTCACCGACCCAGGCGTGACGCTGTAACCCAGCGATATTTCACCGCTCACACTCGACGTATAGTAGCCCTCCAGATAGAAACGGTTACGGTCGGCATACTGCCGCGCCAAAGTCTGCGTCATCGTGTACAGCGAGTCGAAACAGTATTGGTTGGCAAACTCATCGTCGCCCAATAGGGTGCGCAGGTCTTTGCCGAACGGCTCCACATAGGGGAAGAAGATGCGGCCCGTGGTAGATTGTATCAAGCCGCCCTTGAAAGCCGCCGAGTCAAACCAATCGAAGACACCATCGGCGTAGTAGTAGCTCTGTGTGGCATCCATACGGTCCAAGCCAAATACCTCAATCAGCGGCTTGCCCTGCTGGGGACCTTCGGTGAAATAGCCGATGCCCACACCACCCTCTTTGCTCTCATACAACACATTGAGACGGAAATTCTCACGGCTCAACTGACTGCTCTTTAAGAAGTAGACATTCTTCATCATCAGCCTCCACAGGGGGCCGTGGGTATTGGTGGCAGTACCTTTGATGAGCTTGACGATGAGGGTGTTCGGGTCGTTGATACCATCGGTGGTCAACTCACCCACCTGATACACATTGGTGTCGCCCACCACCTGGTATTGGAACGCCACCGCCAACACTTGGTCGTTGCTCAAGGGCTGGTTGAGGGTGATGAAGCCCAACTGCTCGTTGAAGGTGTACTCGTTGCTGGGCAGCAGACGGGCACTCTCCACCTTCTCATAGTCGGTGCCGGCGGTCATGCCCAACCCTTGCATATAGCCTGTCACCGAGTTGATGCTGCGCACCGACGAAGTGTTGATCAAGCTGAGCAGATTGTTGCTGTTGTTGTCCGGCATGTTCCTGCCGGCACCTATCACACGCTGGCTGCTGGGAGCCGCCTCTCCCAGGTCCGTCAGGGCCAGAATATTGCGGTTCTGCGTCACCGCAGCACCCACATTGGTGCGCCACACCTCGATGCGGATAATCTTGATGTTCGAGTTCACCACCGGCAGGGTGCTCATGGCGCGATTGTAGTTGTCGTAGAAATACTGCGCAATGAAGTAGTGGCGGTTTTCCTCGTACTCGTCGGCGCGTATCTCGAACTCATGGCTGCTGGCACCACCCTGCACCTGCATGTTCTCGGTCGAGGTCTCCTTCTCCGACAGCACGGCGTCGACCGTCAATTTGCCGAACTTCAACTTGGTATGGAAGCCGAACAGCTGTTGGCTGCCCTTGATAAGGGTGGTGTTGAGCGGGAACGAGATGTCCGCCGCCTCAAACAACTGAAGTATATCGTCCTCCTTGCCCTCATACTTGAGCTTGATGGTGTTCTCAAAGTCGAAAGTGGCACGGGTATTCTCGTTGATATCAAACTCCACCAAGTCGCCGATCTTGGCATGCAGGTTGATCTGTATGTTTTCGTCAAAGTCGAAGGTGGTCACACTGCGCTCATGCTGGTCGCGCTGCGGGTCGTCGCGAAAGTTGTTGATCAATTGGAATGTCAATTCGGCACTTCCGCTGGGGGTAATGTCAATCAGCGGTTTGCCGTTGAGCAGGTCGAGTTTCTGGGCAATCTGGTTGAAGCCGGGTATCTTGCTCAGCAGGCCGCCTTCGGCATTGTCCAGCGCCGTACCCTCGCTCTTCTCGTTCCAATATTGGCTCATCAGCTGGTCAACCTTCCAATCCTGATACTGCTCGAAGGTCATATACTCGCGGCCAATCACAATATTGCCCACCTTCGTGATTTTCACATAGTCTCCCGTCTCGGCATTGTACTCCACTGTCGTCGTCACCGAGGACGGCGTATAGCCCGACCCCATCGGCGTGAAGCCGGTGCTGTCGTTCTGGCTCCATGCAACGGCAGGCAGCAAAAACAGCATCAGCAGCGTCAGTATATATTTACTTTTCAATGCCCATTTAGGTTTAATGCCTACATAAACGCAATATCTCAACAAATATTGCATTGTTGAGATATTAATATATAAAAAACTTTTTCGGGCTATAGCCGCCTGAGACCTTCCTTGATGATGTCCTCCACCGTCATGGGGCTCCCGTCGGCGTTCTTCCAATCGTTGTTCATCAGCAGTTTCTCAACCGCCGGCTTGGCAAAGCCGAGCATCAGCAGGGCCGTCATAGCTTCGTCGCGGGCCGGGTTTACTTGCGCTCCTTGCACCCCCAGCACTCCCTGTACTCCTTGCACTCCTCCGATCTTGTCGGCCAGCTCCAGCACGATACGCTGGGCCGTCTTGGCACCAATACCCTTGACGCTCTGCACCTTCCTGACATCCTGCGCCTGGATGGCGGCACGCAACTCGTCGACGGTGAGCGACGACAGCATGACGCGCGCTGTCTGGTTGCCCACGCCGTTGACGTTGATAAGGATGCGGAACATCTCGCGCTCCGCCAGGTCGTAGAAGCCGTACAACTGCTGCGCGTCCTCACGAACCGCCAGGTGGGCGTAGAGCTTCACCTGCGCAGCATCGCTCTTGCGCAGCGCCTCGTAGGTATTCAGGGTGATTTCAAGCAAGTACCCCACACCGCCACAGTCGATGACTGCCTGCGTGGGCTCGAGCGATTCCAATTTTCCTTTGAAATATTCGTACATGGTAGGTTAATTGTCAAATTGATAGCCGATGCCAACGGCGGGCGACCCTTCGCGGAGGTGGTAGTCGTTGTTGTCCACATCCACAAACATCGGGTCCTCGTCCCATTGGCCTCCTTTTACTATACTGTGTATGAAATTGCTGCTATACGTGGTGCCTTCCAACTCCTGCTCCAGCACCTCTCCGGCGCTGTAGGTTCCCCAGATGATGCAGTCGCTGAACTCAGCCCTCGTCAATGCCAACGGGACAGCATCGCCGTTGGCGTCGAAACACCAATTGTTCAACACCACCGTGCCGTTCTGCCGACTGCCGTAGCTCCAATAGCCTCCAAACGTCGCGTGACTGAAGAGGTAGTCGCCCCCGCGCAGCAAAAGCGACGCCGTGCCACATTGATAAACAAGCATGTTGTCAACCTCCACCCTCGCCCCTTGAGCCAGCATGCCCGTGTACGACATATAGCGCACCTCCGCGTTGCTGATGGTCAGCATCGGGGCATTGCGCTCCGCGGTGTCGGCCGCAATAATGCCGAACGTGCCTTTCTCAATCAGCACATGGTCAAGCGTTCCGTGCGAACCCGGATTGAACCACAAGGCCGCCCATTGGCCCGGCAGAAACGAATACCAGCCGTCGCTGCGCAGCGAGGTGAACAGTACCGGCTGCCCGTTTGAGCCATTGGCGGTCAGCGTACCGCCATCATAGACAAGCAGCGCGGCACGGTCGGCAAAATACACCTCGTCGCCAGCCACCAGCGCGAGCAGCGAGTCAGTATACACAACCGCCGTATCCAGGATGACATGCGGACGGCTATGGTCCCAGCCGCTACATTCTATCAGGTAAATACCCTCACCCGACGCACCTCGGTGATACACCGCGTTGCGGCCCCACGCCGACACCGGCAGGCGCTGCCCGTTGCCGAACACGATGGCGTCCTCCACAATGAAGGGCAGCAGGTGGATGGTGTCGTAGTGCAGATTGGCCTGGATGAAGATGAAGATACTGTCGCCAGCCATAATCTCCACATTGCGTGCCACTATCAACGTGTCGCCGTCCACATTCAGGCGGAAAGGACTCTGACGGCCTTCGGCCAGCGTAACGCTGCTGATGACCACATCGCGGTTGCTTCGGTTGTATACCTTCACCTGGCGCGTCGTGCTGCCTATGGTGGTGAAGAGGGTGTCGAAAGCCACAGTATCGACCGAGAACTCGAGCTTCACCTCGTTCTCCAAGGCGTAGTTCTCCTTCTCGCACGAAGTCGAAAACCACGGCACCACCAACGCCAACACCATAACATATATCAGCCTCTTCACTTACTTAGTCTTAATTTTAATTTTTAATTCTTAATTCTTAATTCACTCCCCTCTCACTCCTCTTTCACTCCCCTCTCACTCCCCATTAACCCTAACTTTTAATTTTTAATTTTTAACTTTTAATTTTTAATTCACTCCCCTTTCACTCCCCATTAACCCTAACTTTTAATTTTTAATTTTTAACTTTTAATTTTTAATTCACTCCCCCTTTATCTACTATACAATCCAATCACCTCCTCCAGCCTCTTGTGACACACGGGACAGAACGGCGCGTAGTTGCGCATCATACAGTTCATCGCCGGACGGTAGACGCCTTTGCTCGAGTAGCCGGCCCCCTCGTAGACGCCCAACGGCCCGTTCTCCGTGCGCGGCACCTCCTCGTTGGGCGTGGGCACCGGCGTCCCCTCGGGCAGCAGCGACTGCCACTTGTGCTTGAAGTCCACCAGGTTGGTGATGTTGGGCTCCAGCGGCTCATAGGCGGTGCGGTGCAGGTCGGCATAGCTGAGGTCCTCGTCGACATACTCGTCGGCCAAGCCGCCGATGCCGTGTCCCAGCTCGTGCGGCAGCACGCTCTCGGCCATCTTGTGCAGCGAAGTGACGGAGTAGAAGTTATAGATGGCGCCACCGCCGTACTTCTCGTTGTTGAGCACAATGATAATATGGTCGCAGGGCGTCGTACCCAGCACGTCGTGCAACTGCCACACTTTGAACGTCATCGCGTAGCGGTCGGCACCAAATGTGTTGTACTCCACTCCCGCGTCGCCGCGAACAAAATAGACATTGAAATCATAGCGGTGGCTTGCAAAAGGCTCCTTACCCAGGAGCACCTTTTTCATCCGTCGGCACACCGCCTTGTAGGCCTCGTTTTCCATATCATCGAACCCCTGCATCACGAAGGCCACGTCGATGTGATTGTAACTGTCGCCATATAGCTCGAAGCTGACCCTGTCACCATGATTCATAAACTCATATTCAAAACCCTCCGTGGGTGGCACCTCTAAGGTATCCATCGGTGTTGTCAACGGGTCAAACGCCACCACCGTCTGGTCCTGCAAACGCATCTCTCCATCACGTTTCTGCAACGCTATCAGCACCTTGCCCTTCGGCACAGGCAGCAGCAATGTTTCCTCGAAGCGAGCCTTCACGGTCTTGCCTTCGGGCGTGTCCTTGTATTCACGGAACAGGTTACTGTAACCACGAGAGTAGAGTTCGCGGCCCGTCGCCGCGTCGCGCATCACCACGCGGTAGTCGCCGTTGTCGAAGGGGTCGAGCAACTGTGTGCGCGAGCCGAACCAATCCGACCTGCGGTCAATCCAATGCTCCACCCACACGGTGTCGCCCTGCGCCGACCCTTCGCGCAGGCAGTCGAGGCGCAGCGTGCCGCCGGTGAACCAGCGGTCGAACTGAACCTCCTGCGCCAAAGCCGGCACCGCCAGCAACAACACAAGCGTCAATATCGTGGTTTTCTTTCCCATACCTTTCCATAACGCACTTTTCACTCCTATATTGCATCGGCGGCAAAATAATACAACACCTCCCAGACGCCCTACTGACTCCGTTGGTTGTTTGACCGTTCTTTGGTCGTTCTTTGGAAAAAAGCAAAGAACGACCAAAGAACGGTCAAAGAACAAGCAGTGAACAATGGGTGCTAGCCGGGAGTTAAAACGGTGCTGCCGAAACTTTTTTTGGCCATATCGCACAATCTTTGTACCTTTGCACTTTCTTTTTCAATGCTGTGATATGCTGATAAAGCTCTACAACGACAACCCTAACGTGCGCGAAGTGAGGCGCATAGCCGACGCGCTGCGCGACGGCGAGGTGCTCATCCTGCCCACCGACACCCTCTACGCTTTCGCCTGCTCGATGGAGCACAAGCGCTCGGTGGAGGAGATTGCGCAGCTCAAAGGGTTCAAAATCAAACAGGCCAAATACTCGATGCTCTGCTCCGACCTGAGCATGGCTAGCGAGTACCTGCGCGCTATGGACCGCGACACCTTCGCGCTGCTCAAGCGCGCCCTGCCGGGTCCCTTCACCTTCATCATGGAGGCCGCCGGCACCCTACCGCGCAACTACCAGAACGCCAACAAGACCATCGGCGTGCGCGTGCCCGAGTGCGCCATCACGCGCGCCATCATTGAGGAACTCGGCGTGCCTCTCATCGGCACCTCGGTGCGGCCCCTCGGCGAGGGCGACGACGAGCCCGAGAACTACACCGACCCCGAACTCATCCACGACCGCTTCAGCCACCGCGTGTGGGCCGTCGTCGACGGCGGCATCGCCGACCCCGCCCCCTCCACCGTCATCGACTGCAGCGACGGCATCGAGCTCGTCCGTCAAGGCAAAGGCCAAATTGAAATATAATCTCCCAGCCCTGACGGGCTGTAATCCAGAAATCTATATAAACAATGAAACAGATATTGAAGGCTGCCGAACTCCAGGCGGCAGTGAATGAAGCCAAAGACAAAGGCCTACAAATCGGCCTCGTGCCCACGATGGGCGCCCTGCACGAAGGACACCTCTCGCTCATCGAACGGGCCCTCAAGGAGAACGACCTCGTGGTCGTCAGCCTCTTTGTCAACCCCATACAGTTCAACAACAAGGAAGACCTCGAGAAGTATCCCCGCACCATCGAGGCGGACCTTGCATTAATTAAGAATTTAGAATTTAGAATTAAGAATGAGGCAAAGGCCTCTGCGCTGTTGGCCTTCACCCCTACCGTCGATGAGATGTATCCCCAGGGAGAGCCCAAGGAGGTGTACCATTTCGGGCCTGTGGAGGAGGTGATGGAGGGGCCGCGCCGTCCGGGCCACTTCAGCGGCGTGGCTGTCGTGGTGCGCCGCCTGTTCGACCTCAGCCAGCCCACCCGCGCCTACTTCGGCGAGAAGGACTACCAGCAGATTGCCGTCATCCGCAATCTCTTGGAGCAAATCAAATATCCCATCGAGTTGGTGCCCTGCCCCATCGTGCGCGCCGACGACGGCCTGGCCCTCAGCAGCCGCAACATGCGCCTCTCACCGGCCGCCCGCGCTATGGCCCCCGCCATCAACGCCACCCTTGAGCAGGCCGCCGAGATGGCCGAATACGAGGAGGTCGATGACGTGAAGGAGTGGGTGCTGGACACGCTGGCCTCCTACCACGAGGTGAACGACTGCCCCGACGGCTTGAAGTTCGAGCCCGAATACTTCGAGATTGTCGACGCCATCACCCTGCAGCCCATCGCCGAATGGGCCGACGCCGAGCAGAACGGCGCCGTCGGCTGCATCGCCGTCTGGCTCGACGGCGTCCG
>JAFZKV010000102.1 GCA_017551765.1 Bacteroidales bacterium | reverse complement strand
TTGATGACGGCCACCTCCTTGGGGCGGGTGACCACCGCCACCACCGCGGCGGCAACGATAACAATGGCTATGACGATTAGCCAGGTGCGTGTCTTCTTCTTCATAATTATTTTATAGCTTTATTTCCTTTCCTGTGTAGATGTCCATCTGCTTCTCGGCAAGGATATAGTTGTATTTGTTTTGCAGGTATTCGTTGAGGGCTGAGAGGTATTTGTCCTGCTGCTGCAGCATCTCCACCGTGGTGACGGCGCCCTCGCCGAACTTGAGCACGTAGACGTCATAGCTGGCGCGGTAGGCGGCGGCCAGCGCCTCGGTCGAGCGGAAGCGGTTCAGCGCCTGCTGCAGGGTGATGTAGAGGCCCTGGATGCTGTTCTCTATGTCCACTTGGGTTTGACGGTGCTGCAGTTCGGCTTGCTGCAGGTTGATTTTGCTCTGCTTGTATTGCGTCAGAGAGGCGCCGCGGTTCAGTATCGGCACCGAGAGGCCGAGCGTGAGGCTGGTGTTGAGGCCGCCGTTGATGGTGGTGACGGGGTTGTCGCTCACCACGGCGCCGTTGTTGTAGTTGGTGCCGACGTTGAGGCTCAGTGTCGGCAGGAAGGCGCTGCGCGCCATTCCCACATTGAGGCGCGCCATCTCGACGTTCATCTCGCTGATCTGCCAATCGGGCAACGACCGTTGGGCTTGCGCCAGCAGTGTGTCGTAGGTCGGCACCAGACGCTCAGAAGCCCGCAGAGTGTCGTTCGAAGGCACCACATCGACCACACGGTCGTCGATGTCCAGCAGCATGGCCAGGTCCGAGAGGTTGTCCTCGATGGTCAGCAGCGTATTCTCTATCTCGGCCTGCGCCGAGGTGTAGTTGGCCTCCAGCAGCAGGTAGTCGCTCTCCAGCAGGCGCCCTACCTCGTATTTCAGCCGTCCTTCCAGCTGCTGTTGATGGCTGGTTTCCAGCACTTCCTGTTGGTAGGCCAGCTTCTCTTTGTTCATCAGGATGGTCAGGTAGGCTTGCACAATCTGTATGCCCACCGTGTTCTCGGCCTGCTGTACCTTGAGCACGCTCTGCTCGGCGCCGAGCTTGCTGTAGCGGTAGTTGAGCAGGTTCTCCAAGCCGCTGAAGAGGGTCAGGCTGCCGTTGATGCCCACGCTGCCGCTGCGCGTGGTTTGGTCGCTCCAGCTGTAGCCCTCCGAAGCCGAGGCGTTGATGGAGGGCAGGAAGCGCAGCTTGGCGCCCGTGAGGGTGGCGTCGGCCGACTCGCGGCTCAGGGCCGCCGTGCGCACCTGTAGGTTGTGGCTGTAGGCGTAGCGCAGGCAACTGTCCAGCGTCAGCTTCACGGTGTCCTGTCCGACGGCGATGCCGTTAAAAGCTAAAAAGCAAAGGCTAAAAACTATAAACAGTACGCGGTGTGATATTTTCATATTTTCTTTTTTCATTTTTCTCTTTAATTAGTACCCCTGACCCGTTAATTATTGCGATATTTATTAAAAAATGGGGCCGGCTACCGACCCCCGACTACCGGCCACCATCGTTATTGTTTTTTGCGGAGGACGATGCGGAAGCAGGAGCCCTGGTTGGGGATGCTGTATTTGAGGTAGAGACGGCCGCGGTGGTATTGGTTGATGATGCGGCGCGCCAGCGGCAGGCCGAGACCCCAGCCGCGCGTCTTAGTGGTGAAGCCGCTGTCGAAGATGCGCTTCTGGACGGCGGGCGTCATGCCGCGTCCGGTGTCGCTGATGTCGATGTAGATTTTGCGAGCGTCCTGCGAGGCCACTATGGTGATTGTGCCGTCGCCCTCCATGGCGTCGATGGCGTTTTTGCAGAGGTTTTCGACCACCCAGCCGTAGAGGGTGGGGTTGAGGGGCGCCAGGAAAGTCTGGTCGTCGGGGAAGGTGACCACGAGACGTATGCGGCGGGGGATGCGGCCTTGCAGGTAGGCCACGGCGGCTTCTGTGGCTTCGCGCACGTCGCTCTCCTGCAGTTCGGGCAGGGAGCCTATTTTGGAGAAGCGCTGCGCGATGGTCTCAAGCCTATGCAGGTCTTTGTCCACTTCGGGAAGGACGGTAGAAAGGATTGATGCATTGTCGCAATCCGATGGGCTGTCCTCTTTCATCTTGATGTATTCGAGCCATCCGCTGAGCGAGCTGATGGGGGTGCCGAGTTGGTGGGCTGTTTCTTTGGCGAGGCCTGCCCAGATGCGGTTCTGCTCGGCGGTGCGGGCGGTGCGCAGCAGGTTGTAGCTGACCAGGATGAGCACGGCGGCGATGAAGAAGTAGAACAGCGGCAGCCACCGCAGGGAGCGCAGCAGAAGGGTGTCTTCGTAGTAAACCATCGCGCGACCGCCGCCCGGCAGGGAGATGCCGATGGGGGTGTTGCGGAAGTGCATCTGGGTGATGTGCTTGGGGTTGAGGTTGCCATAGGCGAGCACTTTGCCGCTCAGGCTGTCGACCACCAAGACGGGCACTTTGACGGAGTTCTGCGTGATGTCCATGAGGAACGAGCGTGTGAAGCCGTCGAGCATCTGGCGCAGTTGGGTGTAGTACTGCGACTCTTTGTAGTAGAGGGTCATGGGCATGCCCCAGAGGGTGTAGTGGAAGGGAGGATTTTGGCTGTATTCTTCGAGCAGGTCGCCTTTGAGCTTCTGGCCGGCCAGCTCTTGCGGCACGCTGATGATGCTGTCGCGTGTTGAGGCGATGATGATGGGGGTGTGGCTGCTGTCGACGATGTAGTTCACATAGGCGAGGCTGAAGCGCAGGTCGGTGCTGAGGTCGGGGTCGTTGAACGACTGCAGTATGTCGGTGTACATCTGCATTTTGCGGTGCTCGTCGAGGGTGGCTTGGTCGAAGAACTGCTGCGAGGCCTCGAGCATGTGGGCCCGTTGGCTGACGGCGCCGGCCCAGAGGCGCACTTTGTCGCGCTCTTCGCGTCGTATTTCGCCGGCGATGCGTTGCACCTGCCACAGGGCGGCCAAGGCCAGCAGGATGGTGACGCTCAGCAGTATCAGTTTCAGTCGGTTGTTCATCGTTCGGTCCTCATGGTTTTAGCGGGGTTGATGCGGCTCACCGAAGCCACGGGCAGCAGCAGGGCCAGCAGGCACACCGCTAGGGTGGCGGCGCTGACGGCCAGGTAAATCCACGGGTCGAGCTGCACCGGCACGTGGGTCATTGAGTAGCTTTCGGGGTCGAGCTGCACCACCTGCCACTGCCGTTGCACCAGGCTCAGGGCCAGCGCCGCCGCGTCGCCGATGGCGATGCCGCAGAGGATGAGGCGCGTGGCTTTCATTAGGAAGATGCGGCGCACCGAGCGGTTGGTGGCGCCCAGGGATTTCAGCAGGCCGATGGTGGCGCTCTTTTCGAAAATCATAATCAGCAGGGCGCTGACGATGGCCACAGCGCTCACCAGGCACATGATGGCCAGGATGAGCGTGATGTTGGTGTTCAGCAGGTCGAGCCACGAGAAGAGGGCGGGGTGGGCCTGCGTGATGGTGGTGAGCATCAGGTCGTAGGGCAGATAGGAGAGCACACGTGTGGCAGTGGCGTTGAGGTGGTCGAAGTCGTCTACCAGCAGTTCATAGCCGCCCACCTGGGTACTGTCCCAATCGTTGAGGCGCTGCACCTGCCGCAGGTCGCCGAGGATGTAGAGCTCGTCCATCTCGGTGAGGTCGGTGTTGTAGAGGCCGCTCACGGTGAAGGCGCGTGCGCGGTAGCTGTTGCCCTGCCAGAAGTAGGTGCGCATCTTGTCGCCTGTGTTCAGCTTCAATTTGTTGCCGATGGTGGTGGAGATGAGCACCTCGTTGGTGGTGGCGGGCAGGTGCCCGTCGACGAGGCACGAGGCGTAGAAGGTGGTGTCGTAGTCGGCACTGAGGCCTCGCAGCAGGATGCCGTAGATCTGCTCCTCGGTCTTCACCATGCCGCCTTTGGTGGCGAAGGCCTGCACGTGGCGCACCCCCTGGGTGGCCCGCAGGGAGTCAATCAGGACGCTGTCCACCTCAATGGGTGTCTCGGCGTAGGCGTGCAGACGGTCGTAGCTGCAGACGGTCATGTGGCTTCCGAAGCCCACCACCTTGTCGGTGATGTCCTGCTGGAAGCCGCGCAGGATGCTGACGGCCATCACCATGACGGTGACACCCAGCGCGATGCCCACCACGGCAATGACCGACAGGGGCCCCGAAAAGCCCCCGCCGTCCTTGCTTCGCGGCATGAACCGCCGTGCTATAAACCGCTCGAAAGACAATTAGAAAGCGGTGATGATACCCATAAAGTCTTGGGCCTTCAGCGAGGCGCCGCCGATGAGGCCGCCGTCCACGTCGGGGTTGGCGAAGAGTTCCTTGGCGTTGCTGGGCTTGCAGCTGCCGCCGTAGAGGATGCTGATTTCGTCGGCCACCTCTTTGCCGTATTTGCCGGCCAAAAGGCTGCGGATGTGGGCGTGCATCTCCTGTGCCTGGTCGGCAGTGGCGGTCTTGCCGGTGCCGATGGCCCACACGGGTTCGTAGGCGATGATGACCTGCTTGATTTGCTCGGCGTCGAGGTGGAAGAGACCGCCTTCGACCTGCGTTTTCACCACGTCGAACTGACGGTTGGCCTCGCGCTCCTCGAGCACCTCGCCCACGCAGACGATGGGCTTTAGGCCGTGAGCCAGCAGCTGGTTTACCTTGGCGGCCACCGTGGCGTCGGTCTCGCCGTAGTAGGCGCGGCGCTCCGAGTGACCCACAATGCAGTAGTCAATCTCGCAGCTCTCCAGCATCTCGGCACTCACTTCGCCGGTGTAGGCACCCTTCTCCTTGTCGCTCACATTCTGTGCGCCCACCAGGAAATAGCTGTCGTTGGCGTAGTCGCTGGCCATTTCGATGTAGGGGAACGGCGGGCAGACAATCACCTGCTCGTCGCGGGGCAGTTCCACTTTCTCGAGCTCGCTCATCAGTTCGTCGAGCAGTTCATCGGCTTCCGTGAAGGTGAGGTTCATCTTCCAGTTGCCGGCAACGATATGTTTTCTCATAACGGTGTTATTTTAGATTGTTTTTTATTTTCTAATGTAACGTGTGTGTGCAATTTTTATTATTTTAGTCCTCCAAAAAAACACCAGGGCTTTCCAAGAAATAAAAAATACATCGTGCACGATGTATTTTTCTATGAGGCTTTTTATTATCCGCACCAACACCATATCAACACCGCCTTTTCTCCGACTGTAGTCGGACATCACTCGGACCATACTCGGACTTGAGTCGGACCACAGTCGGACTTGGTGCGCATAAATATACTATAAACCAGCCTGTTAAGTCGTGGCTGCCGTGTTTTTGTGCTTGATATAGCTCATTATCAATGCTTTATGCTGTTTGTGCGATTTGTTGGTTTTCTACTCCCGTCTTGCCCTAACTAATCTTCTGCTGCCGTTTTTTGTCTTTCGGGTCTCCCGTTTTGTCGCTTTTTGTGGATGCTTTTTTCTTATTTATATCGTGCACGACCTAATTCTTCGCCACCTCAAATCGTTTTATAAAACAAAAAACATTTTGTCGTTCCAATTATTTGTCGTAACTTTGCACACGATTTCAAGGGAAATCACGAAGCGATATGCTCGCCTCTTGCTATGAGGAACGTGAGAAATTCTAAGTACTGCAAGAGCAAGTGTAAAGGTTCGCGCATTATAGCGTGGGCTGTTTGCATCTTCTCAGTACAAGGTAATTCTCACGACCTCTCATAGGTGAAGCGGCATTCGGTGCCACGCTTCGTTATTGTATGTTTTGCTCGCATTGACAGTGTAGAGCGCGAAAACTGAAGAGGCAACAGGATAAAACGGCCACAAAAACAATGAAAGTACTAAAGGTTTTTGCATTGATGCTTTGTATCGTGACTTTAGGGCTGACGACATCATGTTCCAAGGATAAAGAAAACGACCCGATTGTTGGCAACTGGAGAATTGTTGATGGAACAAGCTACTATACAGATTCCTATGGTGAACAACACGACAATGGTGTTGATGTTGGTATAGGTATTGGCTATGGAGAAGATGGCGATTACTTTGTCGCAGGAAGTCTGAGGGGTAAATGGGAAAGAGTTAATGATGAGAAGGTTCGAATACAAAGAACAGGAAGCAGTGAATGGCGCGAAGAGCAAATACTTTCTTTGACAGATGAATTTCTGAAGATAAGGTATGAAGACGTCTGGGAGGAAAGGACTTATATTGTGACCGAGATAATGAGAAGACAATAATAGCAAATCATAAAACAGAAGAGCCAACTGAATAAAACGGGCAAGAAAATAAATGAAGAAACTAAGATTTTTTGCAATGATGCTCTGCATCGCGGCATTGGGGCTGACCACTTCCTGCTCCAAAGACAACGAAGACCTCATCATCGGAAAGTGGAAATGCGTTTCGAGTGTACATCAGTCTGTTGATCCCGACACTCACGAACTCAATACCTACAACAACGAAAGTGTTGGTATGGTAATGGAATTTACCAAAGATGGAAAGGTTACCATCGCGGGAGGAGGAACGTCGGATTATTCCATTAGTGGAAACACTCTTTACATGGATGGAGGACGCACACAACTTGAAATAAAAAAACTCACAAAAAAGGAAATGACCCTATTCTTTGACAACAGCGAAGAATTAGGATATCAAAGTACAGGCACTCTAAACTTTGAAAAGCAATAAAAAAATAATATAAACATAAAAACGGCAGAGAATTCTCTGCCGTTTTCTTATTATATGTAGTACGTTCATCCCACCAGCTGGCTGATGAAGATGACGGCGATAGCTACGGGGGCGAGGTAGCGGATGATGCAGTAGATGGCTTTCCGGATGCCTGCGCGGAGGGTGCCGCCGTTGGTCAATTCGTCCATCGCGTCGGCGCGTTTCATCGTCCAGCCCACGAAGAGCACGATGAGCAGTCCGCCGATGGGCATGAAGTAGGAGGCTGTCATGTGGTCGAGCAGGTCGAAGACGGTGCTGCCGCCGATGTGCAGGGGGCTGCCG
>JAFZKV010000101.1 GCA_017551765.1 Bacteroidales bacterium | reverse complement strand
TATTCGGTAATCTGGGTCGAGGGCGTACCGGGGTAGCTGTTGATGGCGCTGCCGCCGGCGTCAATAAAGGCCTGTGCTATAGCCTCGTCGCCCAGTAAAAGCAGTTTTGACATAATGGTATGTTTTTGTTATTAATTGATTACAATAAATTTGTGCAAAAATAGGAATAAAAAACGACCTGTGCAAATTAATTTGCAACCTTGTGATTTACAGTTGATACCATAATGACATTCGCATGGTGTCCCCTGTCCGTCGTGCTCTTGGTCAATAGATTAAGGCAGCTCCATGATTAACGCCTTTGCAAAAATTATATCGTGCACGATATAAATGGGTGGTCGGTGGCCGGTAGTCGGTAGTCGGTTTGACCTTCAATCCACCCCCGGAAGGCTCCTTTGTCGGACAAAAGCTGGCAATGGCGTGATTTTATGGTGTTAATAATCACTGTTTCAGAGCATAATGTGCCGTTTGGGTGTCGGGATGACTACGGACCCCCTCCGACTGTGGTCCGACTCAAGTCCGAGTCAACTCCGACTCATGTCCGACTGCAGTCGGACAAAACACGGTGTATCTACGTGCATGATGCGGATATGTCGTGCACGATGTATTTAATGAAATTTAAGTTTTGAACTATCGGTGGTGGCGGCGGCGACGGGCAAGAAGGATTACCATCCAGCCGAGAGTGACGCCGAGGGCGTTGGCGATAAGGTCGTTGATGTCGAACTTGCGGAACGGGAGGAGGTATTGCCCCCATTCGGTTGTCAATCCGATGGCGATGGCCAGCAGCCAAGTGAGAAACGAAAAGCGAGAAGCGAAAAGCGAAACAGTAGGGTTGGCTATAGGGTTTTCGTTTTTAGTTTTTCGTTTTTCACTTGCGAAGAGGTCCATCAGGAAGAGGGTGCAGGGGATGAAGACGGAGGCGTGGAGCAGGTGGTCGGCGCGGAGACCGAGGATGTAGTTGTCGAGCGGTATGCCTACGCCGTTCAAGGGGGCCCACATGAGGAAGGCCAAACAGGCGAAGTACCAAGGCCTCAGTTGTCTCCGACCGGTGCGCCCCAACCAGCGCACTGCCAGGCGTTTGGCTTTTGAGATGCTCAGGCGGCAGCGGCTGCTGCGTTGCCATTTGGGGCTGTCGGTGGTCACCTCGCGCCCGTCGGCGTGCGTCACCGTCACTACGCGTGCCAGCAGGTCGATGCGGTGCGCCTGCTCGGTGCCTATGTTGTTGTCTCCCTGTAGAATAAAAACATTCCCTCGCTTGCTCACCAAGCGGTGCACCACTCGGCGTCCCTCATGGTGAAACAGCAGCACGTCGCCTACCGTTGGTTCGTCGGCAAGTGGCTCAAGCACAATGATGTCGGTGTCGCGCAGGGTGGGCAGCATGCTGGTGCCGCCGAAGGCCAGCTTCACACGCTCGCCGGCGGCCAGCCGCTCCTCGGCCAGGTTGTAGATGAGTTGGCTGTCAATCTGCATGGTGGCTGTTCATTAGGGTGCTGAAACTCAGGCGGGCGGCATCGGCGTTGGGCAGACAACCCATGCGGTAGACGGGGGTGTTGGAGATGACTGCCGACACGAATTCCACCAACTTGTCGAGGCAACGTTCCTCACGAGCCAGCGAGGGTGGGCAGGAGGGCTGCAGGGCGGTGAAGGCTTCGACGGTCTTCAGGCGGCGGATACTGTTCTCGGGTCGTTGCTCGAGGCGTAGCAGGGCGGCGATGGGCAGGCGCTCGGACCGGTAGCAAGGGGTTTTGCCGCTCCACGGGGAGCCGTAGACAACGGCTTCGCCGTTTTTGATGCTGACTATAGGGCTGTCGTCGTTGAGCAGGTAAGAGCCTTCAATGTGTTTGATCCAAAGGCCGGTATGGGTGCTTTTGCCGGTGCCGCTCTCGCCGAGACAGAGCACGGCGCGGCCACTGTTGACCACCGTGGAGGCGTGCACCGGCAGGGCGCCGAGGTGCAGGCCCGTCATGGAGTAGGCGGTCCAAAGGGCATAGCGCAGCAGTTCGGGGTCGCCCAAGTGCGAGCACTGCACTGTGTGGGCTTGTCGCGGGTCGAAGCGCAGCAGCCCGCGGTCGCCGAAAGCATAGTAGTAGACGCCGTCGCTGTCGGTGCCAAAACGACATTCCAGGGTGTCGTCGGCCAGCCCGAAGCGGTGGTGCCATTGGCAGTCGGGCAGCGTCAGGTCGGTGTCAAGCATGATGCGCACCTCGTCACAGGCGGAGCCGTCGGCCTCGAAAACACTCATGCCCGGCAGCCGTGCCGCCAGGTCGGCGTCGGCTTGTCCTGTAATGGTAATGGTGTGTCCGCCAATGGTGTAGTGCATCGTTCGGTCAGTTAGTCAATGATTAGTCCCTGTTCGCGCATGGAGGCAACCCACTCTTCGGCGTCGCGGTGGGCTGTGGACTCGTCGATGTCGTAGTTGTCCAGCAACACCTGCACAATATCATCTACCTTTAAATCTTTGCTTCTCAGGTTATTGTATAACAACATGGCCGACTCGTTCAGTGCTACCACCTGCGTCATGTCTGCCGTTCCTTCTATCTGGCTGATGACGATGTTCTCACCGGAGACGTTGTGCACTTTCCGTTTGGGGTTTATTCTCATGGTGTTGTTTTTGTGCGTTTAACGGGGAGTCGCCCCTCTTTATTGCATGATGCACCGAAAAATACATTTTTTTTCGTAATTTTGCACTTTGAAAATAGTGTAAAATGCACACGTTTGGCAAATATATCGCACTGATAGCTTGTCTTTTGCTCTCTATTGGCGCAAAAGCGCAGGAGCGCGGGATGGCCTCGTTTGTGCTGAATGAGGAGGCTGACGGCGGCTATCGGCTGGCGTTCACGCTGGGCGATGTCACCACACGGCTGGTGGACGATGGCTATGTCTCCCTTGAGGCAGCCGGTATGGCCAACGTGGCACCACGTGCAGGGTTGCCGGCGCTGCCGCGGATGAGCCGTCTGCTGTCGTTGCCGCGTGGCAGCCAAGTGGCGGTGGGTGACGTCGAAGTGTCGCGCCGCGCCATTGACAATGTGGGAATTATCGAACCCTATGCCGGTGCAACGGTGAAGGATCAGCCTGCGCCGTCGGCACAGCCGGACAAAGAAGTCTACGCGGCTGAGGCTTGCTACACGGCAGGTGCACCGGTCGAGGTGGAGGACCTCGGCGTGATGGGTGACCGTCAGCTGTTCCGCATTACCGTGTATCCTGTGGAGTATATGCCGGTGACGAAGGACCTCAACATGTTGACGTCCATATCAACCACCCTCACCATCACCTCTTCGTCACTCATCACTCATCATTCATCACCTCTCAAGCATCTGCTCATCGTATCGCGTCCCATGTTCCGAGAGGGTTTGCAACCTTTTGTGCGCTGGAAGCGTCAGGAGGGTTACAAAGTGACGGAGCTTTATGTCGACACTAATAAGCGCGACAGCATCAAGGCACGGATAGCCCCTTTCTTTGCTGGCGAAGAGCCCGACTACCTGCTTTTGGTGGGCGATGCCACACAGATACAGGCTTTTATAGGCACCACTCATCCTGCCGGCATGGATAATCATGTCACCGACCTCTACTATGCCGAGCATACGGGTGACTACCTGCCCGATGCTGTCGTTGGTCGCTGGCCCGTCAACGACACTGCCGAGTTGGGTGTCGTGGTACGCAAGACATTGCGCTATGAGCAGGGACGCGACCTTGACACGGCGCGTCTCAAACGCATGTTGCTGGTGGCCGGTGCCGAAAATCAGTCACCGGCGCCTATCACCACCAACGGGCAGGTGAACTACCTGAAGCGGGAAGTCAAGACTGCACATCCCGGCATTGATACACTCTGCTACTACAACCCAGCCTCCTCCAACCAGCGTGACGCGATACTTGGCGATTTGCGGCAGGGGGCTTCCCTGCTCAATTATACAGCCCATTGCACTCTGGCTGGATGGAGCAGTCCCTCGGTGTCGTTTGGCAGCATTGACACCCTCGACAATCCTCAACCGCTATTGTATGTCAACAATTGCTGTTTGAGCAACGCTTTCACCGGCACCTGCTTTGGCGAGCAGTTGCTGCGCAAGCCCGTGGGTGGTGCCATCGGTGTGATTGGCGCTACCAACTCAACCCTTTGGAACGAGGATTACTATTGGGCTGTAGGCCCCAAATACCCTTTCACGCTTGAACCTGTCTTCGACCCCGACCGACTTGGTGCTTTCGACCGCTGGATAGGGCGCGTGCCCGAGGTGCAGACGCAGGGTGAGTTGATGGTGGCCGGCAATCTGTCGGTTATGGCCTTTGGGTCGCCCTACGATAAGTTCTATTGGGAAATCTACTGCCTCTTGGGCGATCCTACGCTGATGCCTTATGTGGGTGTGCCGCAGTCCATTGCGCTGCAGTTTACCAACGGTGCCCCACAAGATGGTGGTGGCAGTGTTTACCTCGGTGGCACGCCAGGCGTTACCGTCACCGCCATGCAGCACGATACGGTGCTGGGGGTGGGCGTTATGGGCGCTGATGGACACTTGGCCATCGAACTTGGTTGCTCGCTTGATACCTCAAGACTCATTCTCACAGCCAGCGGCTATGGCTATCTGCCGCGTGTTGACACGGTAGCGGTGCAGCCGGTCAGCGGCATGGGCGTGGCGTTGCGCGAGGTGGCTGTGAGCGACAGCGCGGTGACTTGCCGCGTCGAGAACATCGGCACACAACCGTTGTACGGCCTGCGTGTGGTAATCAGCCAGCTGGATGCTGACAGTGCTGTTGATGCCCTTGTGGCAGAGCAGCAAGTGGTTGTCGACAGCCTTTTATTGCACCAGAGCCACGACATTGCATTGCCTGTGCAGTTGACAACCGTTGGTCAGGATTCCTATTGGCAGGCGCAATTGTTTGCTTGGGATAGCACCGAAGGGATGCTCTGCTGTCTCACTTTGCATAAGACGGTTGATGTGGACTATCCGGCTGCCACCTTCAGGCTGCTTGAGCCCGACAGCAGTTTGTCCCACAGGCTGCTGCCGCAACATGGATACAGGGTGGAGACGAATGTGGATGGCATCTTTGACAGCATGGACCTTGTGCTTACATCCCTGCCCACAGGTGACACGCTTGGCAATCACTTGCTGTTTTTTACTCCCGACACGTTGACGCACCTGCATATCAAGGCTTCCCTGATGCGTGGAAATCACCGCAAGGACTATGACTACTACATGATTGGCGGTCACAGGATGGATAGTTTTGAGGATGGTTTTGGCAGTTATCCTTGGCAGCAGGGAGGCACCCTTCCGTGGCGGATTGACAGTACCGTGACCCGCAGTGGCCGCTATAGTGCACGCAGTGGGTCCATCGACTACCGACAGACATCCGACCTTGTGATTGAGGTGTTCATGGCGCAGCCTGACACGCTCAGCTATTGGTTCAAAACTTCGTCGGAGGTGTCGCATGACAAGTTTATCTTCTATGTTGACGGCACACAGCGCGGCGAGGCCTGGTGGGGTGAGAGTCAATGGATGCAGCGCACACACAGCCTTTCGGCAGGCCACCACACACTTCGTTGGCGTTATGTGAAGGACGAGAGTGTCGATGCTGGCAGCGATTGCGTGTGGATTGACGATGTGCGTCTGCCGTTGGCCTTGTGGGATTCGGCCTATGGCTGGTTTGGCGACACAGCCAGGTTAGGTATCGCACAAGAAGCCTCCATGCCGTTGGCTCTTGACATCTATCCCAACCCCACAGCAGGCACGGTAATAGTAAAAGAGGTTGGACTGCTGCGTCTCTACGACCTCTATGGCCGTGAGGTATATGCGGAGACGCTCCGTTCCCCGTCCTCCACCCTCCATTTGCATTTTCTGCCCGTCGGCATCTACCTGTTGCAAGTATCTGCTGAAAAGGGAATATACAATCAAAAACTCATCATACAGCACTAAACCATGACTACCCCTGACACCCTCAATCTCACAACACTGCCTTTCTACCAATGGGATACCTTCGTTCCTGTGCTGGAGGAGGCCGATATGGGAGTGTACCAGAGTATGATGGACTCCATCTTTCGGGAAGGGGATTCTGCGGTGCAACAACAACGGCCCTCGTTGTTCCGTGAACACACCCTTGTGCCACACGATACACACCTGCTTGTACGGCCCGACAAATCGTCTCCTTCATGGACCTTTGTCCTGCTGGTATTTCTTGCGGGTCTCCTTTGCCTCTACTACAGGGTACACAAAATCACCATTGGCCATCTTTTGCACTCCATTGTGGACAGCCGCGCCATGGACCGTATGCTGCGAGGCAACAACATGACCCGTACGGTACAGATGGTTCCCATGGGGTTGTTGTTGATTGCCTCTTTGGCGTTGCCGGTGGCCTATTTTACCGACCGTCTGCCTTTTGCCAGCTACCTGACACTTAGTGCTGTGGCGATGCTTGCTTACTTGCTGCGCAATCTGCTTTTACGCATACTTGGAACTATCTTTGACGACAACGCCGCCGTGACCACCTACATCACCAATAACTATCTCTATCATTTGGTTCTTGCCTCAGTCACCATCCCGTTGCTTTTCCTGTTCTTTTACCTGCCGTGGAGCAATGAGGTTGTGTTGGATATCCTTGCAGGCCTTATCGGTTTGGAGTTTGTCATGCGCCTCTTTAGAGGCATGAAACTTTTTTTAACACAATCTTCCAACGCTCATTTCTATCTTTTTTACTATCTTTGCATCGTCGAGATTGTACCGATTTTAGTGCTTATTAAACAGATTATTGATTAGTTCACAGAGAGTTGTGGCAATATCACAAGTAGTTATGAAAATAAAAAAAGTCCTCATATCGCAACCGGAACCTGCCGATTTGGAGAAATCGCCATACCGAAATTTGATCCATAAGCATAACGTTGAGCTGACATTTTATAAATTTTTTGAGATTGTGGGTATCTCCGCTAGCGACTTCCGTAAGACGCGTATTCATATCGGAGATTATACTGCCATCATCTTCAATAGCAAGAACTCTATTGACCACTTCTTCCGCATGTTGAAGGAGTTGCGCGAGACTGTCAGCGAGGACATGAAATACTTCTGCTCCACAGAAGCCATTGCTCTCTATCTGCAGAACTATATCCAATACCGCAAACGCAAGGTGTTCTTCGGCAACCAATACTTCTCCGATTTGGTGGAGGTCATTGCCAAGCACCGCGACGAGAAATACCTCTTCCCCTGCTCCGATGAGCGTCAAACCGAGTACACCAAGGCCCTTGACAAGGCCAAGGTTAAATACATGAAAGCCCCCATGTACACCTCGGCGCCCAGAGACCTCACGAAGTTCAATATTGATGAATACGATGTCCTTGCCCTTTTCTCGCCTATTGGGGTGCGCAGCCTTGTCAAGAGTTTTCCTGATATCAAGGAGCATAAGGTGCTCATCGCTGCATTTGGCACCTCCACCCATGCCGCACTGAAAGAACATGGCATCAAGCTTACCATTGCCGCCCCCACGCAGTCGGCGCCTTCAATGGCAATGGCTCTTGAAAACTATATCCTCGGCAAGCAACAGGATAGCGTGATTGCTTCCAAAGGCGATTCTTCGAAGCATGGCGTGAAGAATACTATTGCCACTTCGGGCAAGCGTAGCAAGCCTGTGATTGCCAACAAGGAGATTTACAAGCAGCGCATGGAGGCCAAGAAGGCCCAAGCCGCCGCCCGTCGCGCCGCCCGCGCCGCCGAGAAGGCCAAAAAGGAAGCCGAGGCGCAGATGGCGGTTGAAGCCAAGGCCCCCGAGAAGAAGGTCTCCGCAAAGAAACCGGCTGAGAAGAAGGTGAAATGAGTTTCACCTTTTCAAAAGAAGAACGCCTCTGTAGCCGGCAGCTGATAGACCGCCTCTACAACGAAGGCCATCGAATGATGGCGTATCCCTATAGTGTGCAGTGGATGATTGTTACAGATCTCTCCAATCACACTCCCTGTCAAGTGCTTATTGTGGCTCCCAAGCGCAAGTTCCACCACGCTGTGGACCGCAACCGTGTGCGCCGCCTCACCCGTGAGTGCTACCGTCTGCGCAAGCAGCACCTCTACGACTTCCTGAACATGCACGGCATCAGCATCGTTTTCTCTATGGTCTACATCCACAATGAAATCATGTCTTTTGAACAGCTGGGGCATAAAATGGACAAATTGCTCGAACAGCTGGAGAAAGAGATAACGGCCACACTATGAAATTCAAACCGCTTTCGTGGCTTATGCTGGCGCTGATAGCCTTTTACCGCACCTGCATCTCGCCGCTGACGCCTCCTGCCTGTCGCTATACCCCCACCTGCTCACAGTATGCTCAGGAGGCAATAAAGAAATACGGGCCCTTCAAAGGTGGTTGGCTGGCGTTTAAGCGCATACTACGCTGCCATCCCTTCGGTGGTTCAGGGTATGACCCTGTGCCCTAAAGACAGTTCGGTAGACGGGCAAAGTCGTCGATGAGGCAGTCGGCACCGGCGGCCCGCAGGTCGTCGGCCGATTGGTTGCCGTAGGTTACACCGCAAGTGCGGCAGCCGGCAGCGCGTCCCATCAAGATGTCATACGAAGCGTCACCCACAACCAAGGCATCCCCGGCGGGGATGTTCAGTTGCTTTAGTATCGTTTCCACAGGCTCGGGGTGAGGCTTGTGCTGCCGCACGTCGTTGGCGCTGACAATGGCGCTGATGTATTTCTCCAAATGAAATGTTTTCACAAAGCCGTCGAGTGTCGGCCGTCCACGGCTGCTACAGATGGCCAGCAGCAGCCCTTGTTCGTGCAAGGCCGTAAGGGTGTCAAGCACATGTGGAAAGAGGGTAACGACGCCGGGATGGTTGTCTTCGTCGAACACCCGTCGATAGACCTCGGCACAGCGCTCGGCAGTGGCATCGTCGACCTGCGACAGTTGGACAAAGCACTCTTTCAACGGCAGCCCGATGATACTCCGGCACTCGGCATCGCTGCGCGGCGGCAGTTGCAATTCGGCAAGGGTACGGTGGAGGGTGCTGACAATAAGCGGCTGGGTGTCGGCCAGCGTGCCGTCAAAGTCAAGGATGACAAGCCGTGTCACTTCCGGGCCGCTAAATACTGCTCAAGTAAGCGCTGGACGTATTTCCCGAAGACGTCGAACTCAATATTGACAACGGTGCCGGGCTTGAAGTTGTGGAAATTCGTCACCTTATAGGTATAAGGGATAATGGCCACGCTGAACATACCTGGCTCGCTGTCCACCACCGTCAGGCTCACGCCGTTGATGCTGATGCTGCCTTTCGGCACCGTGATGCTGGGGGCGTTCTTCTGGTCGTACTCGAAGTAGAAGCGCCAGCTGCCGTTGTCGTCCACCACCTTGGTGCAGGTGGCTGTCTGGTCCACATGGCCCTGCACGATGTGGCCGTCAAAGCGGCCGTCCATGCGCATCGAACGTTCCACGTTGACCTCCGTGCCCACCTGCCAGGTGCCGAGGTTGGTCTTGAGCATCGTCTCGTCCATCGCGGTGACCACATATTGCTTCTTCTCCTTGTCCACCTTCACCACCGTGAGGCAGCAACCATCGTGTGCCATGCTCTGGTCAATGGCCAACTCGTCGCCGAAGGGCACCTCCAGCGTGAAGTGGTAGTTGGTGTTTTCTTTCTCAATCTTGACGACCCGTGCCGTCGTCTCTATAATTCCGGTAAACATGGCTTATTTTAGATAGGTTTCGTAATAATCGAACATCTTCTTGTAAAGATGGTTGCGTTCGGGGCCGCGCACGTTGTGCTCGTGGTGGGGGTACATGAAGTAGTCCACCTGTTTGAAGTTGTTGATGCAACGCTCGATGAACTCGGTGCTGTGCTGAGGCACCACGGTGTTGTCTTCGGCACCCTGGATGACCAGCAGGTGGCCTTCGAGGTTCTTAGCCTTATTGAGGAGGCTGTTGGCCTCGTAGCCTTCGGGGTTCTCCTGCGGGGTGTCCATATAGCGCTCGCCGTACATAATCTCGTACCACTTCCAATCGATGACGGGTCCGCCGGCGCAGCCCACCTTGAAGACCTCGGGGTGGGCCAGCTTCATGGTGATGGTCATGAAGCCGCCGAAGCTCCAGCCCTCCACGCCCATGCGGTTCTCATCCACGTAGGGCAGGCTCTTGAGGAACTTCACGCCCTCCATCTGGTCGGCCATCTCAATCTCGCCGAGGTGACGGTGGGTGCAGCTCTCAAACTCGAAGCCGCGGTTGTCGGTACCGCGGTTGTCGAGGGTGAAGACCACATAGCCCTGCTGGGCAAGGAAAAGGAAGTAGAGGTTTCCGCCGCCGAGCCAGCTGTCGGTGACCAGCTGCGAATGCGGGCCGCCATAGACATACACCAGCGTGGGGTATTTCTTGCCTGGCTCCATATTGGGAGGAGTGATAAGTCGGTAGTAGAGGTCGGTCTTGCCGTCGGCAGCCTTGATGGTGCCGAGTTTGATGTCTGGCATGGCGTAGTCTTTCAAAGGGTTCTCGGCAGTGTAGAGGGTTTTTGCTCCAAATTCCACATTACCATCCTTCTTATACCGTAAAGAAGAATAGATTGCCTTTGCAGGCACCAGGACCGAAGAGAATACATCCACCACACAGGTACCGTCCTCGTTGAGCACTACGCTATGGGTACCGTGATGCTTCACTTTTCCTTTCGTTATATATTTGTTGGTGATGCGCCACATCTGGCCGCTCTTCAAGTTTACACGGTAGGCGTCGCGGCCGGCGAGGTTGTCCTTGTTGGCATAAATAAAGATGTTCTCGCCTTTCTTGTCGAACTGGATAAAGCCCTCAACCTCGTACTCGCCTTTTGTCACCTGCTTCACCAGCGTGCCATCTAGGTTATAGAGGTACAGGTGCTTGTAGCCGTCGCGCATGGAAAACCATAGGAACTGGTCACCCTTGGGGGTGAATATCATCGGGTCGCACGGCTCCACATAGCGGGGGTTCTCCTCCTCGAAGAGCACTTTCACCAGCTGGCCGTTGACAGCGTCATACTGCTCCAGCCACATGTGGTTCTGCTCGCGGTTCACCTTGGCGATGAACACATACCGCTCGTCAGGGCTCCATGCGATATTGGTAAGGTACATCTCGCGCTCGTGGACGGTGGTGTCCTTGCGGGTGTTGAGGTATACAAGCTTCTCGGTGGCGACATCATACACGCCCACTGTCACCTCGTGGCTCTTCATGCCGGCCATGGGGTACTTGATGGGCTTGGGCTCTGCCTCGCGGGCCTTGGTGTTCACGAGGGGGTAGTCCTTCACCATGCTCTGGTCCATGCGGTAGAAGGCCAGCTTGCTCTCCTTGGGTGACCAGAAGAGGCCGCCGTCGATACCGAACTCGTTGCGGTGCACACTCTCGCCGAGGACGATATTGTAGCCGTCGCCACGCTCCACCAGCTTGCCATCGACGTAG
>JAFZKV010000100.1 GCA_017551765.1 Bacteroidales bacterium | reverse complement strand
GTTCTCGTTGTAGAGGTTCCAATCGACCTCGAGCAGGCGGGCGGAGCCGAGGGCGTCGAGGCTGTCGAGCACATGCTCGGCCTCGGCGCGGGCCGTTGCATTGGGCGCATTGTAGTAGAGCGGGAAGTACTCTTCCATCGCAGCCCTGATGTCGTCTACGTTATGGTGGTTGTTGTAGGTCTGCAGATTGTCGTTGAGGGGGGTGCCGCCGATGCTGTCGTTTTTGACTACAATGGTGCCAGACTCCAGAATGAGTCTGACCAAGTAGGGAGCCTCACCGGCATCGATGATGACATTCATGGGCTCCTCGACGGTGCCCTTGAAAGTAAACTTGCCGTCGGTCACCACCGTGCTGTCGAACGGCAACTGCGATTCGCCGTACAGGTCAATCATGTATAGCGTTTGGCCGTTCATCTCGGCGCCATCGATGGTGCCATTAACGGTGAATTGATGTTTGCCGCCACAGCTCGCCAGAAGCGTCAAAAACATTGCGGCACAAATGATTGCACTAATCTTTTTCATTTTTATATAACTTATTACAAACTGCAAAGATACAAAAAAATAATTATTTTGCCTGTGTCGTTTTTTTTATATACTTTTGCATTTTCAAAATACAGGTGTCGTGATGGATAAGAAACAACATAAGACGCAGAAAGGTAGTGCTTTGGGAATTGCTGTGCTGCTGTTTTTCGTGGCTTTCGCCAATGTGGTCGTAGCTCAGTCGGGCCTCTATGTGCCGTCCAACAAGCCGGTGCGCGACATGAAGAAAGCCCTCACCAACCCCGAATGCTTCTACCTGGTGCTGCACCACAACGCCTCGCAGAGCGCCTATTCCACCCCCGACCTCGACCTGCTCGACTCGGCCTATCGCATTGCCTTCGACCAGGAAAACCCGATGTACTACACCATGACCATCGAGGGCTACGGCGGCAGCAACGAGTCGCTGACGCGCCAGCGGGTCGATGCCGCCTACCGCTACTTTGCCATGCGCTGCCGCTCCAATTTCCCCATCCGCTACGCCAAGAACAAGATACATTGCTCGTGCAAGGGCGACACCACCGAGGTGCTGCGCTTCGAGGTGCCGGTCAGCACGATGGTGTATAAATATTCCGAGCTGCCCGAGACGCGTCGAGTGCTGAACAAGAGCATCGACCTGGCGGGCTGCGTTCTCGTTACTTTCCGCAACAACCCCGACGAGTGTGTCGGCAGCGCCCGTGGATGCTTCGTGCCCGAACACGACACGCTGCTGCACGGCTACTATGCTTCGATGCTGCTCAGCAAGGGCTCTCTCTATGCCGTCCAGAACACCAAGGACACCTGCCCGTCGGACTTCTCGGTGAAGATTGACGACCACCTCGACTATCGCGCCCTCCTCGACGCCTACCACCTTATCCCCCACCGCAAGCAGGTGCTCGCTATGGCGGGCTATATCGTCATCAGCAGCCGGCTGCCGGTGAGCATCGACTCCTGCTCCGAAACGCAACGCGACTCGGTGTTTATCCGCATCCCCGCCACACAGGAGCAGCTGGATGCTAAACTGAGGTTTTTCGCCAAGGTGAAGACCTCGCGCGGCATGGAGTACAAAGCCCTGCCCACGCGCAAGCTCCCTGGAAAAGGGCAACTCACCCTGCAGGCACCCATCAACATTACACAGTTCGACACCATCTACCTCGGCAAACGTCTACAAGACAAGGAGGTGGGAAAATATTTCTATGAGGTCGACAGCCCCACCGAGGCCGCCTCGTTTGCCGTCGGCAACCGCTTCTACGTGGCCTCGAAGCCCGGCAAGAACGGCGAGCCGCAGATGAAGAAGCCGTTGAAGCAACTCTTCCGCATCATCCCCGACCAGGAAGACGAAGTGCCCGCCGGCAAGACCCAAGTCAAGAACCCCGATGAAATTATAGAAGACTAATGGCTTATTTGCAAACCGATGTCACGAAGGTCACCACGCGTGTCCTTCAGAATATGAAGCTCCACGGCGAGAAGATCGCCATGCTTACGGCCTACGACTATTCGATGGCCTCGCTGCTCGAAAGTACCAAGATTGACGTGGTGCTGGTCGGCGACTCGGCCGCCAACGTCATGGAGGGCCACAAGACCACCCTACCCATCACCCTCGACGAGATGATTGTCTATGCCACCAGCGTGGTGCGTGCCATCAACCGCGCCCTCGTGGTGGTGGACATGCCCTTCGGCACCTATCAGGGCAACTCCAAGCAGGCCCTGGCCAGCGCCATCCGCATCATGAAGGAAACCGGTGCCGACGCCATCAAACTTGAAGGTGGCGAGGAGGTGCTCGAAAGCGTGCAGCGCATCCTCTCGGCCGGCATCCCCGTGATGGGCCATCTGGGTCTCACGCCTCAGAGCATCAACAAGTTTGGTACCTATGCCGTGCGCGCCACCGAGCAGGAAGAGGCCGACCGTGTGAAGCGCGACGCCCTCATTTTGCAGGAGGCGGGCTGCTTCGCCATCGTGCTGGAGAAGATACCCGCCTCGCTGGCGGCCGATGTGACCGAGTCGCTCAAGATACCCACCATCGGCATCGGTGCCGGACAGGCCACCGACGGGCAGGTGCTGGTGCTGCAGGACATGCTGGGCATCACACGGCAGTTCAAGCCGCGCTACCTGCGCACCTATGGCACCTTCGGCGAGGATATTGCCAACGCCATACGCCACTACATCAGCGACGTGAAGAGCGGCGACTTCCCGAACGAGAAGGAGCAATATTGATCCGGATACGTCGCGACCGAATGGGAGCAACGTGTCTTTGCAGTATTAATCAAGTATCTCTGAAGTGAGTTCTTTGTCGAGCAGCGCGCTGTGCATGGGCAGCAGGTCGCTGTAGGAGCCCTGTTTCACTACGCAGCTGCCGTGGCAATGCACCAGAATGGCGCATTGTTCGGCCTGCTCTTCGGTGTGTCGGCAGATGTCCACCAGCGCCTTGATGACATAGTCGAAGGTGTGCACGTCGTCATTGTACAGCATCAGGCTGCAGCCGCTGTCTTCTAGCGTGTCCACCTCTTCTTCGGCCTCGGGGCTGATATAGGGCTTCTCTTCCATCTTTTTCTAGATTATCTAGTTATTCTAGAGTTTCTAGTAACGCCACAGCCTGCGCGCTAATACCCTCCATGCGCCCTTCAAAGCCAAGGTGCTCGGTGGTGGTGGCTTTGACCGACACCTGGTCGATGCTGATGCCGAGGGTGTCGGCTATGTTCTGCCGCATCTGCGGTATGTGGGGCGCCATCTTGGGCTGCTGGGCCACAATGGTACTGTCTATGTTGCCCACGCGGTAGCCGTGTTCGGCCAGCAGGTGCCCTACGTGCGCCAGCAGTTTCAGGCTGCTGATGCCTTTGTATTGCGGGTCGGTGTCGGGGAAGTGCTTGCCGATGTCGCCCAGCGCCGCGGCGCCCAGCAGGGCGTCACAGATGGCGTGCAGCAGCACGTCGGCGTCGCTGTGACCTATCAGGCCGTGAGTGTGCGCTATCTGCACGCCGCCCATCCACAGCGGCAGCCCCTCGCCTAAGCGGTGCACATCATATCCTGTTCCTACTCTCATTCTGTGGGTTTAATGTCCATCGACAACTGTATGCGGATGGTGTTCGACAGGGGGTTGGTGGAGAGTTTTGTGGTGGGGATGAGGTAGGCGAAGTCGAACGAGAAGATGTTGTAGCGCAGACCGATGCCTACAGTGGCATACTGACGGTTGCCTTTGTTCTCGTGCTCATAGAAGTAGCCGGCACGCACGGCCAGAAACTCCTCGTACCAATACTCGGCACCCGCCGAGAGCTGTATCTCTTGCAGCTCCTCGCTTATGCCGCCCGGGGCGTCGCTGAACGATTGGAACACACCCGCCATAGGGCTGATGTTGTTGTATTCCTGTAGCGACTGTATGCCGTCGATATAGTAGGTGCGGAACTTGGGTGTGGGCACCAGCAGCTTGTTCAGGTCGAGCATGACCGACACTTTGTTGTGCTCGTCAATCTCGTTGGTGTAGCGGCCGCCGACGCGCAGGTTGGCCGGCAGGAACTCGCGGTTGTTGTTGGCGTCGCTGTAGGAAAGTTTGGCACCCAGGTTGGAAATGAACGCGCCGAGGGCGTAGCTCTGCTCCTTGTCGATGGTGTTCTGGTAGTAGAGGCCGATGTCGGCGGCCAGCGAGTTGGCCGCATGGGTTTCCTGATTGTTGTCGGGGAGCGTTTGGCCATTGGTGAGGTCGCTGCGCATGAAGCGGCCCGAGGCTCCGAGGCCCAGATTGTCGGTAATCTTCAGGGCATAGGTAAGGTCGAAGGCGAACTCGTTGGGGTGCAGTACCATGACCTTCATACCTTCGTTGTCGGTCATGTCGATGTCGCCCAGCGAGAAATAGGTGAGGCTGGCCGCCACGGTGCCACGGCTGCCCAATTTGTAGTAGCCGCCGAGGTAGAGCAGGTTCATGTCGCCCACGTTGAGGTTGCGCAGCCAGGGGATAAAGGTGGTGCTGACACCGAAAGTGCCCTCGGTGAAGGCGAATTTGGCGTTGTTCCAGTGCGCCGAATAGGCATCGGGGGTGGTGGCTGCGCCCACATCGCCCATGCCGCTGCTGACGGCGTCGGGGGCTATCATCAGTATGGGCATGCCGGTGCTGATGTAGTTCTGGTTGCCTGACTGGGCCCACAGGCCGGTGCCCAGGGCGATGAGTATGGTCAGAAAGATGAGTTTCTTCATTCGGTATGTGTGATGTTTGTGCGTAATAACGTGCAAGATTATGTTTTATTGTATCACCTGACGATACATTTTGTTGTTTGCTGGTAGGTGGTGCCGTCGGTGTCGATGACTATCATGCGGGCCAGATACAGGCCTGCCGGCACCGCGCCGAGGTCCCACACGACGGGTCCCACCACGTAGCCGTCGGCCGACACCGTGGGGGTGAACGAGGCCACGCGCTGCCCCTGCGGGCTGTAGATCTGCAACTCGGCCGAGGCCACCTTCGCGGTGTTGTTCACCTCCAGCAGGAAGCGGGTGCTGCCCGATGCGGGATTGGGCCAGCAGCGCAGGTCGGAGAGGCTCAGCGTGTCGGCGTTGCGCACGGTGAAGCTGATGGTTGCCGAGGCCGAGAGGTTGAAGATGTTCCAGGCCTTCAGCGTCAGGGTGTGCTCGCCAGGAGTGAGGCCGTTGAATTGATACACCACTGTGCCGCCGCCCCCTTGTTCCACGTCGGGCTGATACAGGTCGTTGAGCACCACCAGGCTGCCCGGGTTGCCGTCGAGCACGGCCGTGATGTCGTGCCCCAGGCCGGCGCCGGCGTTGATGCCGGCCGAGTCGTGCAGGTAGGCTATCAGCGTGGGATTGGCGTCGGTGAGGCCGCCCGAGCGGAAGTTGGTGTCGCCGATGAAGAGGCGGATGGAGGGCGCCGCCGAGGCGATGGCGGCCGAGTCGTTGAAGCCGCCCAGCAGCAGCCGGTTGTAGCAGCCGGTGGCGTGGTCGGTGGCCGACTTGGCATAGTGGCTCAGCTTGGCGTAGTCGTATTGGTAGGCCACATCGCGCGGCACGATGAAGCTGTACTCGAAGCGGCCGCCCACCACGGCGTGGCTGCCGCGGTAGAGTATGTTCTTCTGCTGCGTGAAGGCCACCTCGGTGCCCGGGTTGTCGTTGGCCAGGGTGGAGGTCTGCACGGCACGGTCGTAGACGATGGGGTAGAGGGTGCCCTCGAAGTCGGTCAGCAGCACGCCGTTGCTGTCCTGTATCTCGCCGGCGACGCTGACGCGCGACAGCACGGTGGCCGTGTCGTCGACGCCTTCGCTGACGGGCCGCTCGTTGATGTGCGTCACCACCACGCGGTTCTCCGGCTGGCTGAGGCGCAACGCGGGGTCGCCGGTGAGGCCTATGCACTGCGACACCGCCGTGCGGCACTTGGCCAGGCGCAGGGCGTCGCCGATGGTGTTGTGCGGGTCGAGGGCGTAGCACACCACATCGTTGTTGAAGCGCTCGGTGTGGCTGATGGGCCGCGAGGCACTGATGACGGCGATGGCCGCCGCCGGCGCCAGCTGGCAGGCCTCGGCGCCGCAGAGGTCCTCCGGCTGGTCATACATGCCGTAGGAGCAGGTGCTGGTGACGAACAGCGGCAGCCGGTCGGTGTTGGTGTAGGTGTCTATGTCGCTCAGCTCGATGAAGCGCTCGGTGCCAATATAGGTGGCCGAACCGTGACCTATGTAGTTGAGCAGCAGGCAGCCGTTGTTGATGCGCTGCCGCAGGGCGTTGTTCAGGTCGGGATAGTAGGAGCCTATGGCGCCGCTGCTCTGGTGGTAGGCGTCGGCGTAGAACTTGTCGATGTTCAGCTGCGGGAAGCGCTGCCCGATGTTGCGCGCCACCACCTCCGACGAGTGCGCGAAGGCGGTGTCGTAGGGCTTGCCGGGGTCGGCGTCGTCGGCCAGCAGGACCACATGGTTGCGCCAATCGCCGTGCTGGCCCTCGGCCAGCAGGTCGCGCCGCGTCAGGTAGCCCTCGATCTTGTCCACCATGCGGGTGGCTTCAATCACCGTTTTGGCCGGCAGGCGTCCAATGCCCACCTCCAGCGGCTCGCTGGCGGCGCCGTGCCCGTCGTCGGCCAGGTAGCCCAGGATGTCGTCGCTGCAGTAGGACTGCCCGTCGTCGTCAAACGAGAACAGGGTCTCGTAGGTGACCAGCGTGGCGACACTGCTGCCCAGCAGGTTGCGGTTGTCATAGCTGCCCTTGCCCAGCAGCAGCAGGTAGCGCGGCGCCTGGTCGGGGTGCGCGGCCTTCAGGTGGCGCAGCAGCGAGCGGATGGCCATCGGGTCCTGCTTGCCCGACGAGAACTCGTTGTACACCTGCTCGTCGGTGACCACCAGGGTGGACAGGCCGTCGAACACCTCGTGCAGCGTGGCCACACGGTTCGCCTGGTCGGTCAGGTGCTTCAGGGTGACAACCACCAGGTCGGCGGCACCGCTGCCGTGCAGGTCTTGGTTGTCGAGGGCGCTAATGCTGGCAGGACTGAGGTATTGGCTGCCGTCGAAGAGTACGTAGCGGCGTGCCCCGACGGTGCTGTCGCTCCACACACCCGCGGCGACGCTCAGCTCGCGCTCGGCGCCGGCACGGGTCACCTCCCACACGCGCAACCCCGAGGCGTTGCC
>JAFZKV010000099.1 GCA_017551765.1 Bacteroidales bacterium | reverse complement strand
TTATGCCATGATTATCATTTGGGTTTCACGACTGCAAAATTACACAATTATTTCCATCCAGCAAAATTTATTTAGGGAAGCCCTCCCCTTTTCTTATTTCAGGCAATGCTTCATGATGTTGTTGTAGCCGTTGTAGTTGCGTGTGGTGCCGTCGGAGAAGTGAAAGGTAATGTCGGTGACGCGCATGTATTTGATGCTGTTCTTTTCGGACCAGAAGAGCTCGTCGAAGACATATTGTGCCGGCGCGCCGGGCCGCACGGGACCCATGCAGCGCACCGTGCGCACAGAGCGGTGGAAACGGTCCTCCTGCACACGGCCACGGTCGTTGTAGGGCGTGACGGTAATCTCAATCTTGCTGATGGTCTTGGAGAAGCAGTTATAAAGGTTGAACTCGAGACCGAACATATAGTCGCTGCGGGCAGGCCGTATGCTCATGAAGAAGAGTTCCTGCCGGTTCATACGCTCCTTGGTGCGTTCCACCTCAGCCCGCTCCTGCGCCTCCACCTGCGCTATCGAATCACTCTGCATGGCGGTAACAATGCTGTCGGCCTGACGCTCCACCCGGGCGATAATGTTGGCCAGCGAGTCAATCTGTCGCCGCAAAGCCACCTGGCGCTCCTCCTGTTGCCGCTTGATGTCGTTGCGCTGAGCCACGTAGACCTGCCAATCGGCCTGACTTGCGAAGGCGCCCCACTCGGCCAGACGTTCCAGAGCACGCAAGCTGAGGCGTTGCAGATCTCCGCCACCCAGAGAGACGGAAAAGTAGACCGGCGTCTCCTCGGAAGGCTGGAATTCGTAACCCATCCAAACAATGTTGGTGTAGCGGCCATATGTGTGGTCGGTGGTGTCGACCTCCAACAATCCCCCCAACTGTTCCATGTCGATGTAGGACCATTGCAGCAGAGTACTGTAGCGCTGTCGCCAATAGCTATGCGACACCAGGTGTGGCAACAGCTGTGCAGCCAGCGACTCAGGCAGCCGAAAATCCTGCTGCTGATTTTGGAAACGTATGTAATGCTTTCCTCGAATGGTGTACGGTCCCGAAAGGTGGTAGGATTGGTTATAGACATCAGAAGCCTTGGCTGCCTGACTGACAAGCAGGTGCAGGTCGCCGGGAGGCATCACAAGGTAGGCATCGTCCATGCAGGCCTCCTCAAGCGAGGAGAAGTTCCACGGATGCTGCGCCTGCGAAGTGAAAAGCGAAAAGTGAAAAACGAAAACAACAAGGACCGGCAAGCGGCCTATGGCAGCCCACTTTCCTCTCTGCATTTTCGCTTTTCCTTTTTCATTTTTCATTTTCCATTCGATTTAATGTGCTGCCAGCCAATTGTCACCCACATCAATGCCCACCTCGATATCAATGCCTTCAAGAGGCAGTGCGGCCTTCATTTCGCGCGTCACAAGGGTGCGCACCTCCTCTTCCTCAGGTCGGTAGAGGTCGAAGACCAATTCATCGTGCACCTGCAATATCATCTTGGTGCGCAGGTGGCGTTGCTGCAGTTCCCTGTAAATATTCACCATTGCCAGCTTGATCATGTCGGCCGAGGTACCCTGAATGGGCATATTCACGGCATTGCGCTCGGCGAAGGAGCGCGCCGAAGCGTTGCGGCTGTTGATGTCGGGCAGGTAGCGGCGGCGCCCCAGCAGCGTCTGTGCATAGCCGTGACTGCGTGCAAAGGCCTTGCTCTCCTCAATGAAGGCAGCAATATCCGGATACTGGGAAAAGTACTCGTCAATGAGTGCGGCGGCCTCCTTGCGGGGGATACCCAGCTGCTCACTGAGTCCGAAGGCAGAGATGCCGTAGACGATGCCGAAGTTGACGCTCTTGGCGTTGCGACGCTGGTCCTTGCTGACTTCCTGCATGGGCAGGTGGTATATCTTGGCGGCGGTGGCTGCATGAATGTCGAAGCCGTGTGCGAAAGCCTCCAGCATGTGACGGTCCTTGGCCAACGAGGCGATGATGCGCAGCTCAATCTGCGAATAGTCGGCCGCCAACAGCAGGTGGTCGGCATCGGCGGCCACAAAAGCGCGCCGTATCTCGCGTCCACGCTCGGTGCGGATGGGTATATTCTGTAGGTTGGGATTGGAGGAGGAGAGGCGGCCTGTGGCGGTGACGGTCTGGTTATAGACGGTGTGCAGGCGGCCTGTGGCGGGATTGATTAGCTTGGGGAAGGAGTCGAGGTAGGTGCCTACCAACTTGGAGATGGAACGGTACTCCAAGATGAGGGGGATAATCTCATGCCGGTCAGCCAGCTTCTGCAGCACATCCTCGGCAGTGCTATACTGCTTGGTGGAGGTACGGGGAGGCCTGTCGGTCACCTTCATCCGCTCATAGAGAACCTCGCCCAATTGCTTGGGAGAACTGATATTGAACTGCATGCCTGCCAGACGGTAGATATCTTCCTCTATCTTTTGGCGCTCAACGGTAAGCTGCGCGGCGTAGTCCTTGAGGGCCTGCACGTCTATGCGCACACCCTCGCGCTCCATGTCTATCAACACATCCACCAGCGGCATCTCCACCTCGTTGTATAGTTTGTCGAGGTTGGCGGTGCGCATCTTGGCTGCCATAAGTGGATAGAGCTGCCAGAGGGCAGCGCAGGAAGATGCGGCATCCTGTGGCTCGAAGCCGAGCTGCGACGAGCAGATGAAGTCAAGCGTATGGCGCATTTCGGCATCGAGCAGGTAATGCACCATCTGCACGTCGAAAATGACACCCGCAATCTTGCAATCAAACTCAGCGAGGATATATTTGAGGTTCTTGATATCGAAACATATCTTGATGGTGGCAACATCCTGTACAAGACGGGCAAAAAGCGGCACATCAAGTTCACCGACAGTGGTAGTCCACACCGTATCGGCATCGGTGGACAGAAACACCTTGGGACCGTCGAAGAGCAGCGCAATGTCCTTGCCTTGCAGCGAAGCAAGCGCGTCGCCCGTGAGAGGCTCTGCCTGATGACTCTCGACAGGCTGCGGCTGAGGAGCCACATCGAAGAGCGTAGGCGCAGCAGGGGCAGCAGGGCTGCTCCAAGCCACCGCCTGCTCGGGCTGGTTGACGGAGAGGTCGGTAAAGACACGACGCGCAAACTGACGGAATTCGAGTTCGTCGCACAACTCGCGCAACATTCCGTAGTCGGGAGCCTCGGTCCTCAGCGCCTCTTCATCGAGGGCTATCGGAGCTTCGAGACTGATGGTGGCCAGCTGTTTGGAGAAGAGTGCATCGTCGGCATGAGTGCGCACCATCTCACGCAACTTCTCATTCTTGATATCATCCACATGGGTCACCATCTCTTCGATGGAGCCAAACTGTGCAATGAGCTTCTTGGCGGTCTTCTCTCCCACCCCGCGGATGCCAGGAATGTTGTCGGAGGCGTCGCCCCAGAGGCCCAGCAGGTCGATGACCTGACGCGGGCTGTTAACGTCGAACTTGTCGAGCACCTCCTGCACGCCCATAATCTGGTCGGGCTTACCCATGCGTCCGAAGCGGTACATCTTGACATGCGGGGTGACCAACTGTGCGAAGTCCTTATCGGGCGTCACCATCAGCACCTCGTCGAAGCCGGCCTGCTCGGCGGCGTGGCTGAGGGTTCCGATGACATCGTCGGCCTCGTAGCCCTCGCAGGTGAGCATGGGGATGCGGAACGCCTCAATCATGCGGTGCACCCAAGGCAGGCCGAGTTGTATCTCCTCGGGCATGGCGTCGCGGTTGGCCTTGTATTCGGCATACATCTCATGGCGGAAGGTAGGCTTCTGCAAATCGAACGCCACACCCACATGGGTAGGCCTCTGCGAACGCAGCAGGTCGTAGAGCGTGGTGGTGAAGCCCAGCACACACGAGGTGTTCATCCCCTTGGAGTTGACACGGGGAGTGCGGTTGAGGGCGTAGTAGGCACGATAGACGGCCGCCATGCCGTCGATGAGCATCAGCTTCTTCATTTCAGCGGGTCGGCGTTCAGTTCGTCGTACTCATGGCGGTGCTTCAGAATACTGCAAGCCAGATAGACGGCCGAGCGGAACGACTGCTCGCTGGCCTGGTCCTTGCCGGCAATGTCGTAGCCGGTGCCGTGGGCGGGCGAAGTGCGCACATAGGGCAGACCGGCGGTGTAGTTGACACCCTCGGTGAAGGACATCAGCTTGAAGGGGATGAGGCCCTGGTCGTGGTAAAGCGCCAGCACACCGTCAAACTTGTTGAACTCCGAGCTGCCGAAGAAGCCGTCGCTCGGGAAGGGGCCGTAGGCCAGCACGCCTTTGCCCTGCACCTCGTCGATGACGGGACGGATGACAGTCTTGTCAAAGTCGCCGATGACGCCACCGTCGCCGGCGTGCGGGTCAAGGGCCAGCACGGCAATCTTGGGCCGTGTGATGCCAAAGTCGCGCTTGAGGCTCTCGTTCATCAGCATCATCTTGTCGAACAGCAGGTTGTGCGTCAATGCCGCAGGCACGTCCTTCAGTGCCAAGTGGTTGGTGACGATGCCGATGCGGATGCGGTCGCAGACCATGAACATCAGGCTCGAACTGCCGAATTGGTGCGAGAGGTATTCGGTGTGGCCCGGGAAGTCGAAGTCGTCGGCCTGTATGTTGCGCTTGTTGATGGGCGCGGTGACCAGCACATCGACCTTGCCGGCCTTAAGGTCGTTGCAGGCACGGTTGAGGCTTTCGCGGCTCAGGCGACCCGCCACCTCGGTACTCTTGCCGAGGTCGATCTTGATTTCCTCCTGCGTCAGGTTGATGACGTTGAACTTGCGGTCCTGCGCCTCGGCGGCGTCACGGATGCCTGTGAAGGTCATCTCCTGCGGCATCGAGGTGAGCAGCTTCTTATGGTAGGAGGCCACCTTGGTGGAACCATAGAGCACCGGCGTGCAGACATCGAACATGCGGCTGTCGCCGAAGGTTTTCAAAATCACTTCGTAGCCCACCCCGTTGATGTCGCCGTGGGTGATGGCCACCTTTATTTTCTTGTCGTCTTTCATTGTTGTGTTTGTTTTATCGTTTATTAATCCCCTCCGTGCTCCCTGATGGGTTCTACCCTTCGTCGGTTGTTCGACAGTTGTTCAACGGTACTTCAACGGAAAAAAGCGTTGAAATACAGTTGAAATACAGTTAAACTACTATAGAAATGCAGGAGTCATGGCGGGGCAGGTATTATTTCTTTATCATGTCTTGCATCTGTAGGAAGGCATAGAGCAGGCGCATGCCGTAGGCCGAGGCGCCCATGCGGTAGCAGTGCTGCGGCTTGGTGAAGTAGGCCACGCCTGCGATGTCGAGGTGGATATACGGCACTTCGCCAGCAAAATGGGCCAGGAATTTACCAGCGGTGATGGTGCCTGCCTGTGGCGTGGTGCTGCTGTTGCGCAGGTCGGCCACGTCGCTCTTGATAAACTCGTCGTATTCGCTCCACATGGGGAACTCAACCAGGCGCTCGTAGACCTGCTCGCCCACTATCTTCAACAGATTGAAGGGGTCGGCGGCGTGCTGCTGCATGGCGGCGATGCCAAAGGTGCTGATGGCGCGTACGGCGGCGCCGGTGAGGGTAGCGGCATCGATGATGAGGCGCGGATTGTAGTTCTTGGCGGCATAGGCGATGGCGTCGGCCAGTATGAGGCGCCCCTCGGCATCGGTGTTGATCACCTCAACGGTGGTGCCGTCATACATGGTCAGTATGTCGTCGGCTGCGTAGGCGTTGAAGCCTGGACGGTTGTCGGTCATCGGCAGCAGGGCCACCAAGTGGACCGGCAGGCGGTTGTCGGCAGCGGCGAAGAGCACTGAGGCCATAGTGGCGGCACCGGCCATATCGCTCTTCATTTCCTGCATGTAGTCGCCAGGCTTGATGTTGAGGCCGCCGGTGTCGTACATGATGCCCTTGCCGACCAGACAAATAGTATCTGAGTGATTGAGTGACTGAGTGGCTGAGTTCTTAGCCACTTTGCCACTCTGCCACTTTGCCACTCCATTATATTCCAGCACCACAAACCTCGGGTCGTCGACCGAGCCACGGTTGACACCCAGCAGGCCGCCCATGCGCAGGCTCTCTATCTGCTTCTTGTCCATGACGGTGCACTTGACACCCTCAAGGTCGGCGGCAATGCTCTGCAGTTCGTCGGCAAAGGCGGCGGCATTGAGGTCCTGCACCGGCAGGTTCACCCACTCGCGGCACCAAAAGATACGGTTCCACAGGCGCTTGGAAGCCTCGAGTGCGGCTGGTTTCATGAAGCGGTCGTCAATGGTGAGGGTGGCCAGGTGGTAGCACTCCTTGCTGCGGTAACGGTCGAAACTGTAGTCGGCCAGCGTGAGGCCCTCCACCACGGCGGCCATCTCGTCCTCCAAGATACCTTCGCCCGTGACGGTCAGGTCAGCCACCTTGTCTTCCTCCAGACGCTTGAGCACCTTCATGGCGCTGCGTCGCAGGCCCTCCTGGCTCTCGGACGTAGGCTTCTCGCTGTCGAACGAGAGCAGATAAAGGCGATAGGGCAAGCGGTCGAAGACCAGGAGGAAGTCGCGCTTGTCGGCACGACGCTCCTTGACGAGGACAAGCTCGCGGCGGCTGAGCGGCAGCGAACGGTCGCTCACTTCGTCGCCGTATAGGAAAAGCACATTGGCTTCAAGTTCTTTGGGTAGGGTTTCAAGATTGTAGGTCATAATTATGTGTGTGTTATCATTATTACTATTTTATTTCGGCAAACGGTGTCGAGCGTGTCGAGCAGGTGGCGGCGGCTGTCATTGTCGAGCCATGCCAGCGGTTCGTCGAGCAACAGGATGGGCGCGTCACCCTGCAACGCGCGAGCGGTAGCCACACGCTGCCATTGGCCCATGCTAAGCTCGGCGCCACCGTCGAACATGCGTCCCAACGGTGTGGCATAGCCCTGTGGCAGGCGGTCCACCACACCGTCGGCGCCAGCCATGCGGGCGGCTGCATCGGCAGAGACCTCCGGATGGTCAATGTCACCAAAAGCAATATTGTCGGCGGCAGTACAGTTGAAGCGCAGAAAGTCTTGGAAAAGCACACCCATGTGTCGGCGCAGCTCCTCGGGATCGAAACGGCGCAGGTCGGTGCCGTTGATGAGCACCGCGCCTTGCTGCGGGTCATAGAAGCGAAGCAAAAGCTTGACGAGGGTGGACTTGCCATAGCCGTTGCGCCCGGCGATACGGGTCACCTCCCCCACCCTGGCGGTGAGGTTGAAGTGCTGCAGCACATCACGGTCCATATCGGGGTAGCGGAACGTCACGTTGCGGAACTCGATGGTCTCTATCCGCTCAGGCATCGGTTCGGGCTTCTCGGGCGAAAGCACCGTAGGCTCCAGCGCGAGGAACTCGAAGAGGTTGCTGATGAAGAGGCGGTTGTCGTATAGTCCGGCGATGCCTGCCACCAATGCAGAGAGGTAGCCCTGACCTCGACGGAAGGCCTCGAAGAGCATCACGAAAGAGCCGAGCGTAATGGCAGCAGCCACAGTCTGGCGCACCAACAGCCACACCACCAGCAGCATGGCGGCGGCCTCAACCACAGCGCACAGGATGTCGGCTGCGCCGAGGCGGCGCGAGATGCGAAGCAGACGGCTCACCAGATGTCCGCGCACCTCGACAAAAAGGCGACGGAAAAGGGGTGCCAAACGGTAGGCACGCATCTCTTTGGCGGCCTCGCGCGAAGTGAGCAGGCTGCCATAGTAGGCCGTGCGGCGGTAGAGTTGCGTGTTCGCACGGCGGAAAGCATAGATGCTGCGCGCCTTGTACAGCCTCACCGCAAAGGAAGGCAGCACGGCGACAATCATCACCACAACGACCCACCACGAGGCGGTGACCAACAGAGCCACCACACCGACAATGGAAATCAACGAGCCGATGACGGCCATACTGTTGTCAAGGATGCGTATCGGTCGCGAACCGGCCTCCTGCTGGGCACGATGCAAAGTATCGTGGTAGGCTGGCGTGTCATAGTAGGCCATGTCGAGCCGTGCAGCTTGGCGCTGCACAAGGTCACTCATGTAGTCAATCAGCCGCTGGGCAAGGACATCGTTGTTGATGCCGTTGAGCGCCGCCACAGCACGGTTCAGCAGGAACACGCCGACCATCGCCAGCAGATAGGGCAGACAGACCGTGGCAGGCAGCACGCCGCGCACGGCGTCGGTGACGCTGTCGACCAGCAGTTTGAGAATATACAGATTGGCAAGCGGCAGCAGGCTGGAAAGGACCACATAGAGGAGCCTCCGCCGGAACGAAGCGGAGTCGCACCGGCGCACCATCAACAGGGCTTGCCACAGGTTATTCATGAGTTGTCAGTTGTCAGTTGTTAGTTGTCAGTTGTCAGGAGATTAGTATTTTCTTTATCACCTCGCCGCCAAGTTCCTCATTCATCTTCTGGCGCAGGCTCTCACGCCGGAAGGTCATCTCCTGGCGCAGGGCGGCGGCTGGATACTTGAGGCGTAGTGTGCCTTTCTTGAATGTGATGCGCTGTGTGAGGCGGTTGATGAGGTCGCCGGCCAACTGCTTGTACACGCGCTCCACCTCCACCTCAGAGGCGAAGTCGGCCAGGTCCCATTGGCGGAACATCTTCTGGATGTAATAGTCGGCTGTCCTATCTTCCCACGTCATACACACATCCTTTCTTTACCTCGAACACTCGGTGTTCCAGCTGCGGCAACTCATCAAAGATGGCCTGCACACGGCCAGGCTGGGTGTCGGTGAGAAGCACCTGTCCAAAGCGGTCGCTACCCACCAAAGCCACCAACTGCTTGACACGCAAAAGGTCGAGTTTGTCAAATATATCATCAAGAAGGAGGATAGGCTTCACGCCCAGGCGGTCGTTCATGTATTGGAACTGCGCCAGCTTCAGCGCCAACGCAAAGCTCTTCTGCTGCCCCTGGGAGCCGAACTTCTTCAGCGGGAAGGCGGGTTCCAGCATAAACAGAAAGTCATCCTTGTGTGGACCGCAGGTGGTGTACTGCGAGAACTTGTCGGCCTGACGGCTGTCCTTCAGCTGCGTATCCAACGGGCGGCTGTCGCGCTGGTATTCGATGCTGCCGGGTTCCTCCGCACCGGCAATGCCGTGGTAGTATTCCCCAAAGAGGGGAATGAAGTCCTCGATGAAGCGCTGACGTGCCTCATACAGGTATTCACCGTGGCGCACCAGCTGT
>JAFZKV010000098.1 GCA_017551765.1 Bacteroidales bacterium | reverse complement strand
GTGGTTTCTCAGTGGGATAGAGACCTTGTCAACGGGAGTATACCGCTCGGCGTCAATCTGCAACAGGTGATTGAGGATAGACGAGGAAAGGTCTCCGTTGAGATTGAAGTAACTGTGGTTGGTCATGTTGATGACCGTCAGCTGGTCGGTCTCGGCGTGGTAGTCGATGCGCAGGGTGCCGTCGGGGCTCAGCGTGTAGATGACACGCACCTGTACGGTGCCAGGGAAACGCTGGTCGCCGTCGGGACTCACCATTGCCAGCTCCAGACGGGTGTCGGTGGCGTCGACCACATCATACACCTTGTACTGCCAGCCGCGGGGGCCGCCATGCAGGCAGTTGGGACCGTTGTTTTGAGGCAGCTGGATGATGTCCCAATCAAGCGCGATGCGGCCACCTGCCAGCCGATTGGCGTAGCGCCCGATAACGGCGCCAAAGTCGCTCAGGTGGTTTTCGGGCAGGTAGTCTTCGGGACGGTCGAAGCCCTGCACCACATCGGTGCCGTCCACAAGCAGGCGCATGATACGGGCGCCCAGATTGGTGATGTCGGCCTGTACTTGTCCGGCATGCAGGGTGTATACTTTCAGTTCGTCCATAGGGCACTAACGTTGACGGGGAAATTCAGGGTGGGACTTGAGGAAGGCCTGGTAGTCTTTCATGAGCGAGGTGTACATCTCCTGACGCGAGTACACGTTGTAGTTGGGGTGGTATTGCTTCACCACGGCCACGTCTGCCGACGGCGAGAACCAGAGGTGGTCGTTCACCTGTTCCAGGTCTTTGTATACTTGGTCCATGAGGAATTTGACCATGACGCCTTGGCCACCGATGCAGAAAATCAGGTCGGCGTCGTACATGGTGATTTGTTCGGTCAGCAGGTCGGCATAGTCGCGCATGTATTTTTGCAGCACCATATTGCTGGCCGACTTGATGTCGGGCTGCTTCTTGATGTTGACGCGCGCAATGGGGGCGTTCTCATAGAAGCCCTGCAGGCGTGTGGGATTGTCGGCGCGGCTGAAGGTTGCCACCGTTCGGTCGGGGATGTTCATCAGACCGTAGACCCACAGCTCAAGGTTGGGGAAGAAACGTTGGGCGGTACGGCAAGTAAGGCGGGGTGAAGGCACACGGCCGCTCTCGCCGCGGATGTCCCAACCATCGTCCTCGTTGAGTTCCTTGGTGAGTACCAGTAGGCGCATGCCGGCATCGTCCCATTGCTGCTCTTCGTCAGCGGGGCGGCACACCTGGTTGAAGCCGTCGAACCACAACTCGCCGCGATACAGCAGTCCGTCTTTAGTGATTTCATCGCTTTCATGGAGTTTCTGTGCTCGTTTGGCCCAGCGCTCAAAGAGCTGTTCTTCTCGGTCGTGATAATTCATGGTAGTATGTATTGGAATGTCGTTGCAAAATTACGAATAAAAAGTGTTCTATGCAAGAGGATTGCATTATTTAACTATTGTTAAGAATAGGGAAGGGTGTCAGCGGGCGATGCTGAAGGTGGCGATGCTGATGCGCACGTCGTCTACCTCGCGGAGGGCGTCGCAGCAGGCAGCCAGGGTGGCGCCGGTGGTCAGCACATCGTCAACCAGCAGCACATGTTTGCCCTGCAAGGCTTCAGGATGCCGTACACGGAAGGCGCCCTCGACATTTCCGACGCGTTGTGTGCCCGACTGCCGGCTCTGCTGCCGTGTGTAGCGGTGACGTATGAGGGCTGTGGTGTTGACTTCGCGAGGCATCACTTCGGCGATGCCTCGGCAGAGCAGCTCGCTCTGGTTGTAGCCGCGTTGCAGCCGGCGCCGCCAATGCAAAGGCACGGGCACCAGCAGGTCCACGTCGTCGAAGCGGCCGCTTCCTATCAGCGCCAGCCCCATCTGTCGCCCCATGAGTAGGCAGAGTTCGGTGCAGGAGTGGAATTTCATGGCGTGCACCGCTTTGCGCACGGTATTCTCTTGCCGGAAACGATAGAGGGCGGTGGCGGCGACGAAAGGGGTGCGCCCTGAAAGCATCTGTTCGGCAGTGTTCCATGTGATAGGGCCAAAGTGGCTGCGGTCAAGGTCAGTGAGGCAGTTGAGGCATATCTGCCGCTCGCCGCTCACCAGCACATCGCCGCAACAGGCGCAGGTGGCAGGGAAGAGTACTTGCAGTATGGCCTTCAGGGGTGACATCACGGAAGGAACAGGCAGCTGTCGCCGTAGCTGAGGAAGCGGAAGCCGTGGTCAAGCGCGTAGCGGTAGCACTCGCGCCAGCGGTCGCCAATCAAGGCCGACACCAGCAGCAGCAGGGTGCTCTTCGGCTGGTGGAAGTTGGTGACAAGACCGTTGACCAGACGGTAGCGGTAGCCCGGGGCTATCATTAGCCGTGTGGCACCAATGAGGGTGTCGCTGTGCTGACGGTCCAGATAGTGCAGTATGTTTTCCAATGCTTTGGCCGGCGCGATGGGGGACAGGGTATAGGGGTCCCATTGGCCCACCTGCATCGGCTGCTCGGGCTGGTCGCATAGGCGCACGCCGAACCAATAGAGGCTCTCCAGCGTGCGCACCGAGGTGGTGCCCACGGCCACCAGCGGGCGGTCGATATGGCGCAGCTTCTCTATCAGTTGGCGCTCCACCACCACATGTTCGCTGTGCATCTCATGCTCACCGATGGTGGGGGTGTTGACAGGCTTGAAGGTGCCGGCACCCACATGCAGGGTGACATATTCGGTGTCGATGCCTTGCTGCCGCAGTTGTTCAATGAGCGAGGGGGTGAAGTGCAGGCCTGCCGTAGGGGCCGCCACCGAGCCATCGATGTGGGCATAGACGGTCTGGTAGCGTGTGCTGTCGCTCTCCTCGGCTTCGCGGCCCAGGTAGGGCGGCAAAGGGATGACACCGGCGGCCTCGATGACCTCGGCGAAACTCAAGCCTCCTGTCCAATTGAAGTCCACTATCCAGGCGTTGCCCAACGCTTCGCGCCGCGTGGCCTGAATTGAGAATTGGGAATTGAGAATTGAGAATTGGAGGCTCAACGCGCCCTCCTTCCACTTCTTGTTGTTGCCTATAAAGCAGGTCCATGTGCAGTGCTCGTGCTGGGCGAAGGCGGCGGTAACATCCATATTGTGCGGCTCCAGGCAGAACACCTCAATCACGGCGCCGGTCTCCTTCTGGAAGAAGAGGCGGGCGTGGATGACGCGCGTGTCGTTGAAGACCAGCATGGCCCTCTCGGGCAACAGCGACGGTAGGTCGTAGAAGTGGTGTTCGCTGAGCTGGTCTCCCTTCAGGCAGAGCAGCTTGGAGTGGTCGCGCTGCTCTAACGGATAGCGTGCGATGCGCTCGTCGGGCAGGGGGTAGTCGTAGTCCTCGATGCGGAGACTCTTCAACTTGTCAAGCATGCTTCTTTTGGGTGATAATGGAAAGCAGGATGTACCACAGGATGATGGCAGAGAGGGCTATCCAATCGCGTAGCACGGCGATGATGACGGCGCAGACGATGAGGAAGATGTATTGCACTCTGTTGGTCTTCCAACTGAGGTCCTTGAAGTTGAACTTCAGCGAGAAGAGCGGCAGCTCGGAGACCATCAACACGTCGAGCAGCAGACTCAACAACAAGATTGCTGCCACCATTCCAGGGCCATCAACCATCGTATAGGGGGGATAGGGATTGCTCAACGCCACACCTACCCATACCAGCGCCTGGCTGGGAACAGGCAGACCGAGAAATGAGTGGCTCTGCCGCGTGTCGAGGTTGAACTTGGCCAGACGGTAGGCTGCGAAGAGGGGGATGAGCAGGTAAACCAACGCCAGCCAGGACAATCCTGAGAGGTATAGCCATTCTTCCGTCAACTCATAAAGTATCGCTGCCGGAGCCACGCCGCTGGTCACCACGTCGGCCAGCGAGTCCAACTCCTTGCCCATCGGAGAGCTGACTCCCAACAGGCGGGCCGTCAGGCCGTCGAAGAAATCGAACAGGATACCCAGGCAGATGAGCAGTGCCGCCTGACGTGGGAAACTATAACTCAGTGCCGCTAAAACAGACAACACTCCGCAAGCCAGGTTGCAGAGTGTTATCAGATTTGGAATCTGTCGCTTAATCATTGTAGAGCTTCACGATGAGCTTAAACTCCTCGTCGTCCCAATACTCCTTGAACTCGGTGTCCACGGCGGCCTTGCGCTTGTACTCGTAGTCCTCGTCGATGGAGGCCTTGAGGCTCTTCAGGCAGTTTACCTTGTCGCCCAGGCGGGCATAGGCCACAGCGCGCAGGTAGTTGACATCCTTGTTTTGGTCCAGACAGCAGTCGAGCGTGCGGATGGCGGTCTGCGTCTCCTCGTTCATCAGCTGGGCAAAGGCCAGGTTGTAGGTGCAGGGGTTGCCTTTGAGGGCCTTCTGGGCGTCGTTGTAGTTGCCGCGTTTGAGGTTGAGGATGGGCACGTTGGCGTCGGCATCGTTGCTGCCCTGACGCTTGGCCTCCTCAAAGTAGTACTTGGCCAGCGCATAGTCCTTGCGGGCCAGGCACAGCAGGCCGGTGTTGTTCAGCACGTCGGGGTTGTGGGGGTTGAGGTCGCGGGCCACATTGAGGTAGCGCTCGCACTCGTCGTAGTCGTCCAGGTAGAAGCTGATGGCGCCGGCATTGTTCCAGGCGGCCCATTCCTGCGGATGGTTTTCGGTGGCCCACTTGTAGTATTTCAGCTTGGTGTCGTAGTTGTAGTTGATATAGGCGGTGTACATCAGTTCGTCAAAGCTCAGCTTGGCGGGGTTGATGGAGGCCTGCTTGGCCAGCTCGGCGTCGGTCTTGCGGGCTTCGCTGTAGTAGAGGGCTATCTGTGCACGGCGCAGGTTGGGGAAGATTTCGTCGTTCAGCTCGGTATACACCTCGGCCATGTTGCGTATCATCTGCTCGCGTTTCACCAGGTTCTGCTGGGTCTCCACAATGTTGATGATGGCGTGCTTGTCCTGTATCTCGCTGGCCTCGACCATCACCACAAAGTGCACCCAGTCCTCGCCCGAGGCGCGGGTGGTGATGATGAGCTTCTTCAGCTGCTCGTACTTGTAGTATTCCACATCTTTGGCTTTGGCGCGGCGGGCCATGATGGTCAGCACCTCGTCGAGCACCTTGTTCAGCTGGGCGGTGGCCACGTCGGCGCGGTTCTTCGACACGCCCACGTTGTTGCTCTCCTCACCCTCGGGCGAGGCCCAGCCGGTGATGCTTATCTGCTTGGGCAGGCCCTGTTCCAGCATGACGCGTTTCAGGTGCTGCAGCGAGCCCTGGGCGTCGAACTTCTGGTTCATGGCGAAGTTCCAATCCAGCTCCGACGTGCCGCCGTTGAAGTAGATGTCGGCGGTCTCCACGATGCCCTGTGTCTTGTTGTAGTTGACCGGCGAGATGGAGATGTTGCCCTTGATGTCGACCATCGACGAGGTGTTGTTCACGCCCTCGCTGATCAGCACGGGGCCGAACTCCACGCCGCGGTTGTCGCGCTTCACGTCGTCGGCAAAGCGTGCATCCTCGTTGGTGCGCACATCGCGATAGCCCACGGGGTTCAGCACCACGCGGCCTGTTTCCATGCCGGGCTTGAAGTCGAACATGTCGCTGTAGGTGAAGCGGCCGCCGTTGGCATAGTTAATGATGGTGCCGTCGCCGTCCACCTTCTCGCCCTTCAGGGTCATGGGCTCGAGCGGTATGTTGCCGCCTTCCCAGGTGAACACCGGCTGGATGAACATCACGCAGTTCTTGTCGAAGTATTTCTCCGGTATCTGGCCGGTGAACTTCACCATCACCTTGTCGTCCATCGTCTCCACGGGGTTCGGATTGGCGGCATAGCGCACTTTATTGGCGTTGGATTTCATTTTCTTCAGCCCGTTGCAGCCTGTCAGCAGCACGCTGATGAGCATGAATACGAAAAGTGTCCTTCTCATTTTATATTGTTTATTTTGTTTATATACATGTCTATCAAACACCTACACGGGGTGTGGGTCCTCGTGTGTGCCTATTCTTTAACTTGCAAATATACGTATTTTTTTATAATGGTGAAAAAAAACTTACCAACCGCCAGGCAAAAGCCCTCCTCGGTCCGTCCGTTCTCCAATTGATCAACAGCAGTTCTTCAACAGTTCTTCAAGAAAAAATTGAAGAACTGTTGAAGAACTGCTGGTAAACAGTAGGCGAAAAGACGGTGTTGGGTACTATCGTTCATTGACTGTTCATCGGTCGTTCTTTGGTCGTTCTTTGCTTTTTTCCAAAGAACGACCAAAGAACAGCCGCAGAAAAGTCGAAAAACAGTCGGACCGACTATTTCTTCACCAGCTTGAGGTAGTAGGTCTGGAGGCTGTTGCCGTCACGCACCTTGAGGCGCACAATGTAGGTGCCCGACGCCAGGGAGGCCACGTTGAAGCGGTCGGTGTTACGATGCAGCGCCATCTGGCGGCCGTGCATGTCCAGCACCGCCGTTTCGGCCACCTCACCCTTCGTGCCTGTCACCCTCACCTCGCCCGTCGTCGGGTTGGGCTGCAGGGCTGGCGGATCCGTCTCAATCCGCGCATGGACACTCCCTTTGCTACCGTTGCTGTTGCGTATGACAATATCAAGGTCATCAATCAAATCCTGAGCCGACAGGCAGAAGGTGTATTTGCACAAAACACCGTCCACACACAAGATGGCGTGGAAGCAAATATTCTCGCCAGCCGCCGCCAATTGTGACAGCAGCGCTGCATCAAGCATTCCTGAACCATACAGCGTACCGGTGGAAACGTCATAGTTGTAGCCTGTAATCATTGGCGGCTCCGAGTAGACGCCATAAAGATATCCTCCCGTCGGCAATGGCATATCAAAGTCAAAATAGACCGCCACACTGGTGAAATCCACCAACTCGAAATCCATATCCATCACGGTTTGCTCACAGTCAGGTATCGGCAGGCTAACACTGAACTTTTTGGTGCACTCAAGACAATCAAGATCTTCCAACTGAAGCAGTACGCTCATCGGGTCGAGCGACGACACCGCCAGGTCTATCTCGTAATACCCGCAATCGCCATTCGCCAGATTCCCCCAGGGGGCGTTCAGCATTGTTGCATGCACGTTGGCGTCGACCGAGAGCACCGTCAACTTATCGAAACAGAAGTCACTACCCGACTTGTTGCATATCTTCACCTTTACGGTATAACTCAACTTACAGTCAGTTGTCACCTTTGGAGTGACACTTGTTACCAATATGGCTATCCCTTCGCAGTCGCAGACCGGTTTCGATGAGATGGTTAGGTCGGGCGACTGTATCGTACAGTTGACACCTTGGTAGATCACCTCCAAGTGGTGGGTTCCAAAAGCCAGCGGCAACGTCAATGGTACACCGTTATAGGTGCCAAACCCTGATGTCACCAAAAGGTTATCCCTCCACCATTCCCAGCTAACTGTTTGTTCAGCGGTGGTCAATCCATAGACGGGCAGTGTGTTGGGATTGAATGTCTTGCATTTCCAATAGCATCCCGTCAATAGGGCGTCGAAGTCAGGCTGGCGCTCAATCTTAATGGAGCCTGTTCCCGAAGGACATCCGTCGGAGGGGTCATAGCAATAGGCAGTGGCATAGCCCGGGGTATGATAAAGGACTGTGGTGCCGGTGTTGCCGTTGCTCCAATGTAATTCCGACGTGCATCCTGTAGCCGTGATTTCCACAGGACCTTCCCCAATGCATTGATTGCCGGTGAAAGCTAATGTAGGCGCTGCCGATTGTTGTTTGACTTCAATGGTCTGTATGAATGGTGCGGAAGCACAACTATTGCCATCCGTCACAGTCAGTGTGGCCGTATAGATACCGACAACAGAAGCCGCAAAACTGATGGACGGGGTTGCTGCCGTGGGAACTACAGTGTTGTTAGGATCTAAAACAGACCAAGTATAGGTCACATTTCCCACCGAATTATGCACCGTACCATCCAAAGTCACCGTCTCACCCACACAGCACACCGCCTGATCCGTACGGATGCGCGCCGTGGGGACGTTCAGGAAACCTACATATCCAGAGGCATCTTTCTTGCAGAAGTTGTTGTTGGTCGCCAACGCATAATAATAGTCTGGATATTGTACGGGTTGAGGATTGTTACCTAGCGCGAGCGTTCCTCCGACCTCGCACCATTGGTATGTTGGTGTCGGCATCAAATAAGGATAATAATCGACCCATCGGGTTAATCCTGGACAAACAGAATTTCCTGTTGGATTAAGATATGTTGTTATAACTGTATAGGGGTCGTTAAAGGATGTAATTGTATAGGTAGAAGATGTGTAGTTGCATCCTCTAGTATCGGTTACGGTGACAGTGACATTATAACTATTAATAGAGCTAAATGTATGACAAATATTATCCCCATTTGTCTGATAGGTGCTTCCATCGTCAAAGTTCCACAAGGAAGAGGTTATAGCGGTATTTGAGGACAGGGAAGCGGTGAGTCTGATGGGGGTATTGTTGCAGGTGTTATTCGGACTACCAGTGTTTTCCGTATTGATGGAGACCACGTCGTTTTGATACCTGCCCGCCTCGACGACATATAAAGTGCAGGGAGTACTGAGGATGGTATTGCCCACTTGTGTGAGGGTGAATGTATAAGTGCATGGCTGCTGTTGTAAGGGAGGAATGGCAACCACTGTCTCTCTTTGAAATGCCGGAAACGTAATGGAAGGAAGGTTACCACAGGAACTGAGTATATCAATGTGAAGGTTGATGTTTCCGTTGAGATATTTGGAATTGTTGTGGAGGGTCATCTGACTACATTCTGCTGTCACAGTAATATTCGGTATAAAGTCCACCAAAAAACTGAATTCATCTTTCAAGCAAGGCTGTGTCTGGCTCGAGGCACGCGCCTTCACCGTGTAGTATCCCACGTCCGACACGGTTATCTCGGCTGTCTGTTGGTTATAGCCACTATAACTGATGCCGTAGTCACCTCCCGTCACATGCCATTGTACCGGATGGTGTGAATTGTAAGGTGATGTGGCGATTATCTTATGCTCACAATAGTTGTAAGGGCCATATTGCAGTGTCATTGTTCCGCAGGGGTCATAGTCAATGGTGTATTCCAGTGTCCGTGAACAGCCTGTGTGCAAATCTGTAATCGTACATGAGTAGATTCCCATGGTAGAGGATTCCAACGTCTTGCCGTACCCCACCGGCATTGGAGGAGCAGATCCTGCCATGTCAGTATAATACCACACGAAAGAATAGTCATGGATACTCAGGTTGGAGGGCAGCAATGAAAGCACACCGTTTGCGTAAACAATACTTTGTACCGCCGGGGGTGGGAGCACCTCCACCGTTTTGGTAGCAGAAGAAGTATAAGCGGCATTTGTGCAATAGTCATATGGATTGCATCGTAGCAATACTGTTTTGTTTCCTTCGCTCATGAATGTAGGTGTTATCGGGTTGCCCGAGTAATAATTGCCATTGACAGTCCATTGATAATCCGACGAGTTTCCTCCACTGCCCGAATATGAAGCGCTTGAGCCCACGCATACAGTGTCGGCGCCAGAGATTTCCAACAGAACCGTGGGGGTATCAATCACATTGATATTGACTCTGTATGTGGTTATTGAATCGCCGCACCATCTTCTTGTTAATTCTACATAAAGAGACTCTGGCGTCGTTATCCCATTGATGGCCAGTGTCACTTTGTTCTCCAGATGGCTTCCCTGCACCGAGGCGCAGTGTTGCCTAATGTCCTGTATCTTCCATTCATAGAGCATACCTGCGGCGCTCTGGTCCGGCACCTGTGCATCGCCCCAGGTGATGAGCGTATTGGGGCAGACGGTGATGCTGGTCGGCAATGACAGCGGGGCTGCCGTCAGCACGCTAACGGTATGCACATAAGGTGTGGCCGACATACAGTTCAGTTGGTGGTCATAATAGTAGATGTTCACGTCGCACACTTGGGCTTGGTAATCGATATTCACCTGGTCGCCAGAATATTGCTGTGGAGAGGCTGAGGAACAGGTGGGTTCCCATACAAAGCTGTAGTTGGGATTCGATGGGGTGCCCGACAGGAGGATGCCGCTGTAGGGGCAGGCGGTGTGCAGGTTGTCGGGCGACAGGTCGTCCACCGTGGGGGGCGCGGGCGGGTCCTTGACGGTCAGCACAAAGGTGGCGGGGCCGCAGTAGTCGGGGTGTTCCGCCGTCACCAGGTAGCGCCCCGCCGGGGTGAATGTCCCGCTGTAGGTGGTGCCTGAGGTGGCGCTGCCCACCGGCTGGTTGCCATTGTCCAGGGCGTAGACATGCCAGGTGGCTGTCACCGCGGGGGCGGTGCTCAGCGTGCAGGGGTTGCCGAGGCACAGCTGGTCGTCTCCCGTGATGGCGAACTTAGGCTTCACCGTCACCGTCAGCGGCTCCGCCTCGTGGGGGCCGCAGTCGAGGAACTCGCAGCGATAGTTAACCTCTATCGTGTAGATGCCTGCTTGATTAAATATCAGTCGTGCCTCGTTTGTATTTGTCATCATATCTGTGTTCACCCCTGTGGAGGGTGTGACCTTCCAAGTGTAATTCGTAGAGCCGAAGAGGGGCAAACTGTAGAGCACCGCATCGCCCTCGCATACCTCGGTCTCGCCCTGGATGGTGAGGCCCGAGTGTATGACCGGTATCTTGCGGCTCATCAGCACGGGACAGGCCTCGTCGCAGAAGGTGCCGTCGAGGCCGAGGATGCCGTAGCCATTGTGTGGACGATCCCACTGCACGGTAGGCGTGGCTGTGCCCTGTCCGCCTACAAGAGTGCCTCCGTCCACATACCAATGGTATTCTGTGCATGAGAGTGCTGAGGCATGGTAGGTCACCGTGTCACCTTCGCAGACAGTCCCATAACAATCCAACTCCAACGGGGAGCCTTCCATTACCTCAATCAGGAATTCCTCCTCGTCGTAGCAGCCGCAGTTGTTGTAGACGCGGTGCGTCACCACGTCGCCGTCGGCATAGTTGGTGAGGGTGAAATTGGGTGTGCTGGTGGTTTCGCCTCCGGTGGACTCCCATAAGTAGCCTGCGATGTCGGCCCCCGGGGCGTTGGAGTGGTCGATAAACTCGATGGGTTCACCCTTGCAGATCCTGATTATTTTGTCGCCCGCGGCGTTTACCGTGTAGGCGGGCACCGTGGCGGCCACTGCCGTGGGGGCGTCGATCAGCTTCACCTGCACCGTATGGGTACAAGTGGCGCCGTTGGGCAGGGTCGCTGTCACCACCAGCAGGCCCCATTCGCCATTGTCCCAGGTGACGGTCAGCTGGTCATTGGTGGCGCTGTGCGACACATCGCCCGTCACCGCCCAGCTGTAGGTCACCGACTGGGTGACAAAGTCGAGGTGCGCCGTATAGGTCACCGTGGAGTTTTTGCACGCCACCATTAGGTCGGTGTACTCGTCGGTAGGAGTCTGGTCTTTGTAGTCATAAATACACTCCGAGTCGAAACTGCCCGTCACGGTGATATGGCATTGCGCATGGACAGCACCAATAAAGAGCAGTGCCACCAGCAGAAGTAAAATGTTCTTTTTCATAAGATGATGATTTTTTTGTGATACTTATTCTTGTTTGTAACAACCTCTATGAAATACATTCCTGCAGGAAATCCCGACAAAGAAACCGTCCCGTTGGAAAAAAGTACAGGTTTTCTCTGTCCCATCAATGTAGTCAGATAAACTCCTGTAATTTGTTCATCACCGACAGACAAGAATAGCTCCCCGTGTGCTGGGTTAGGATAGACATAGAGTAGATATGGCTCCACCTCCGGCAATCCTATGCTATCAGTGTCTGGAATATGTATATATGGCGTGAGAAATGAAGTGTCTACGTATTTTGCAACATATACAGAATTATCAAACACATTCAATTGAATATCACCAAAAGATGCAGAAGTTTCCAGATGATTTGTTAAATATAAAACACTATCTCTTATACATATTGGTCCTGGGTTATTATTTATATGTACGGATGAATAATCTATACCGCCGATGTTTCTTCCTTGATAATCGAAAACGACAAGTGCCAATCCTTTATTTTGCGAGAATGGTATTGTAATATTTTGGCCCGGGAACCGAATACCTCCTATATATGAACACTGTGAAAAAATCCGATTGTTTTTACAAGCCAAGTTGCCGTGTGTGAAAAAATGCGAAAATTCTGATTTATATTTAGAATCAACTAAACTGTAAGAATGATATGCCAAAGTGTCACCTTCTATTGAAAAGGATAAAATAAAAGCGCTGTTTTTCATATTCATGAGAGGTACACCCTGACACATTAGTATAGAGTAGAAACCTGACGTATCCGAAAATGTAGTTCTACTACTCTGTGCTGTTAAAAATATCAAATTACTGTCATAATCAAAATCAATATCATAAAATAATGTGATCGAGATATTTCTTTCTGGCCGTATTACACTGTCCTCCAAAATGATATTATGCGCAATTTGAAATGCCGTGTCAATCTTCATAAGAAATGAGAAACACAGATTTGCAGGCGAATGGTGCATAAAAAGATTTCGGGAAGAATCCAGAACGAAAAGGTTACTGTCTCTGCCAAATTGACTTAACGTCCCAACCACATACGGATTGCCTTCTCTGTCTAATTTCATATACAAATTCTCTGTCTGATAATCTAGACTATCGCAACTTTGCACCAAATAACGGCTGGCTAACAAAGTGTCCATGTGGGGCGAAAACTTCAGCAACTGTGGAAACCAATACATCGGTCTATTATACGTAGTGCTGGTGCCCACCACTCGCCCGTCGACCCAATACTTAATGCCGCTGATGTTGCCTTGCCAAGGCGAATGGGTTCCGTCAGGAGCATCCGCTGCCGAACGACAGAAATAAATATTACCCTCACTGTCAATATCAAACGATATATACAAAAGATACCCATTGTTTTTGTACCATTCACCATATTTGAAATCATTACCCTCATTGTCAATATAGGTCAGCGTCAGGAAATGTTGTTCCAGCACATTACCTTCGAAATCAAACATTATTAGCGCCGTGCGGTCTGTACTCCCCATATCACCATTAGGAATTGGATAATCACCCCAGCCATTTAACAGTGTGTCTAAATAATAACTATAATGCTCCTCGGTCGGTAATGTCACCCGCACCAGACAGGCAAACGCAGTGTCACCTACCGACTTGATATCCCAAGCGGTAGCGCCTATTCCGTTGTTGGCATGCAATACCTTCTTCCAGGCCATGGTGCCATCGGGGGTAATCTTGGCAATCAGCACGTTGTGCACATTTGTGTAGGGGCCGTAGGGGGCCATCGGCAGCAAATGCGAACCGCCGTCCCAGCTGGCATCGTTACGAAAATTACCAAGGATATACAGATTTCCCGCGCTGTCGGTCACCGAACCTACAATCCGGTTGCCCTCCTGGCTGGAGGAATAGCCCTTGGCCCACTCGAAATGCTGCGCCTGCAAAGGTGAAGTGAAAAGCGAAAAAATGAAAAACAACACCAAGCAGGCTTTCTTCAAAACGTTTTGTTTCATGGCATGAAATTTTTCTGCAAAAGTACTAACAATATCCGACATACGCAAATCTTTTTTCTCCCGCCTGCGGTTTTCAATCTCCCGCCTGGCGGCGTAATCTATAAATCCATTTTTTTTCTCCCCGCTGCGCGGAAATCCTGTTAATCTTGGAAATCTTTATAGGGAACCCTTACTCAAACCTTACTCAAACCCTACTCAAACCCTACTCAAACCTTACTCAAACCCTACTCAGCCCCTACTCAACCCCTACTCAAGTGCTTTGGGAGTTAAAGTACAAACAACAAGACCAATCCTACGGTCGCAAGGGGCAGAAGGAGCGCACGTCGCAGTAGCGGCAGTGCTCTTTGCGGGTGGCGGCGCGGAAGGGGACGGCGGGGTTGAGCAGTTCGAGACACAGCTCGCGCAGCAGGCCCTCGAAGTCGTCGAGCATGGCGGGGGTGATGCCGGTGGTGCCGTCCCACGAGGCCAGGCGCACACCCGACTGCAGGTGGCGCAAGGGGTAGATGCCGGCCTGGAGAGTGATGAGTGATGAGTGATGGGTGGCGAGAGAGCGTGCGTAGAGCAGGGCGTAGCACATCAGTTGGAACCATTTGCCGGGGATGACCACCTCGCCGTTGCGGTTGGGGGTGCTGCTGTAGGCTATCTCTTTGTCGTCGAGGTGGCCGGTCTTGTAGTCGATGACGCGCAACTGTCCGTCGAGCCGGTCGATGCGGTCCACTTTGCCGCGCAGGCGCACGGGGGCGCCGTCGGGGGTGTGGCACAACAGGTAGGGCGGCTCGATCATCTGCTCCACGGCCACCATCTCCAGCCGGTGGCCTTGTTCCAGCAGGGCCACCTCCTTGCTCAGCAGGTTGCGCAGTTGTGTCTCGGCCACGGAGTGGTAGAAGCGGTTGCGCCCCCCGGTGTCGCGGCCGTGCAGGTAGTACTCGCGGAACTCGGCCTCCATCAGCTGCGGCAGGTCGGCCAGGGCCTGCTTGAGCCCGGCGGCCTCGACGGCGCGGCCCACGTAGGGACTGTAGATTTTCTCCAGCACGTTGTGGATGCAGGTGCCGAGCTGCGAGGCGTCGAGGTCGTCGTCAAGGGCCTCTTCTTTGCTGATGCGCAGCACCTGGGTGTAGCAGTAGCGCAGTGGACATTCGAGGTAGTCGTCGAAGCCTGTGGGCGTGAAGCCTCGGTCGGCCAGCTCGAGCAGTTTCTTCATCAATGAAGGACTTTTGCTTTCCACTTTCCACTCTCCATTTTCCACTTCCTTTGGCGGCTCGTTGTTGTTGACGATGATGTGCTGCACCTCGATGCCGAAGCGCGGCGCCAACTCGCTCTCCACCTGACGGATGAAGCGGCTGGCCTCACCCTTGCCCATCGCCTCGCTCTCCGAGCTGAAGACGAGGTAGACCTCCTCGGCGCGCAGCAGCAGATGGTAGAAGTTGTAGGCATAGACGCTGTCTTTCTCGCGGTAGGTGGGCAGCCCGAAGGCCTGTTTGAGTTCGTGGGGCACGAGAGTGTTGCCTCCGCGGCCCGAGGGAATCATGCCTTCGTTGGTGGAGAGCAGCACGACGCGGCGGAAGTCGAGGTTGCGGGTTTCGAGCACGCCGAGTATCTGCAGGCCCGACAGGGGCTCGCCGATGAGGTCGATGCTGTGGCGTCGTGCCAGGCGGCTGTATATCTTCTCCAGCGTGTCGAAGGTGTCGATATAGTGGTAGGTCTGCTGCAGTTCGGCGAGGTAGGCCATGATTTCGGCCAGGCTGCCGGCGGCCTGCCGTTCCTTGTTGTTGCCCTCCAGCAGCCCGCTGTTGAGCATGGCGGCGGTGAGTTGTGTCAGGGTGGCTATCCAGCCGTCGACGGTCAGTGGCTCGTCGGGGAAGAGCAGGTCGGGCGAGGCGAGCGTTTCGGTGCCGCCGATCAGCGTGCGTATCTCGTCGGCCTGGCAGCGGATGTAGTTGCCCTCCTCGAGGAAGCGTGTGGTGCGGCGCCGCAGGTCCGGCTGGCCCAACAGACAGCCCACGTAGGAGTCGCTGAGCACTTCGAGCAGGTCGCCGCAGTAGTAGCCGCGTGCGTTGCGGTTGCGGTGCAGCGACAGCAGCTTCTGTGCCAGCAGGTGCAGGTTGCTGTCGGTGTAGGCGTAGCCCATCGAGATGTTGACGCGGTACTCGTCGCCGGTGTCGGGCAGCGAGTTGAGGGTGGGCAGCAGCAAGCTTTCGTCGGCCAGCACGATGGCGGTGCTCTCCTGTTCGCCTTCGCGCAGCCACTCGGGGTGGCGCTCCAGCAGCTGGCCTGCATATTTGCATTGCAGCACTGCTTCGGGGCACTCCACCACGGTGATGTGGCGCTGGCCTTGGCCGAAGAGCGATGTGCCCGTGGGTCGTATCTCGGGGAACTCGTCCATGTGCTTGCGCAGGAAGTGGCCTGCCTCCTGTTCGGGGGCGAGGAAATAGGGGTCGCCGTCGGTGAGCAGGTGGCCGATGCCGCGGCGCACATACTCGCCGATGATGCGGCGCTCACATTCGCTGACGGCGTTGAAGCCGATGAAGTAGACGGCCTCCCAGGGGCAGCCGTCGGCCAGCGTGCCAATCTGTTCGGCCACGTGGCGATAGGCCATGCCGCTGTAGGCTTTGCCCTGCGAGAGCAGGCGCTCGTGCAGCAGGCGGTAGTAGTCGTAGAGCGAGCGGTAGAACTCCAGGTAGTCGCGCTGGAAGGGTGTCAGCTCCGAGCCCTCGATGTCCCACTCGCCGATGCCTTTCAGGGCGTGCAGGTTGCCGAAGAGGAGGCGTGCGTCGACGCAGTATTGGTCCAACTCCGAGAAGTCGCCCAGCATCAGGTCGCCGAAGGAGATAAATTCGTCGAATGTCTTGTATTTGCGCTCCTCGCCGCCCAGCTCGGTGTGGATGCGGTAGAGTTCGAAGAGCAGGAATTCGTTTTTGACTATCTCGAGCCCCCCCAGCTCGGCCACCAG
>JAFZKV010000097.1 GCA_017551765.1 Bacteroidales bacterium | reverse complement strand
TGGCTTTGAACGGAGGGGTGGCGAACGCCCAATTCTACGAGATTGGTCCGGCGAACATCGGCGGCCAGGTCTCGAGTCTTGTCCTCGACAATCAGGATGCAAACCGCTCCACGCTCTATGCAGGCGCCACATCGGGCGGTCTCTTCCTGCGCACAACCAACAGCGACGTGCTCAACAATCTTTACTCCGACCTCGGCAGCACGGTTCCGATAGAGGAAATTGTGGCCGACACCACCTCGTGGCACAAGGTCACCCTCAAGCTCAACAACGAGGAGGTCACCCTGCCCATCAGCTCGATGGTGCAGCTGCCCAACGGCGACCTCATCCTGGGCACCGGCGACGATGCCCACATCCTCGGCAGCATGTACACCGGCATCATGTCGTCGAAGGGTCGCGGCATCTACCGCTACACCCCCTCGACGAAGACCCTCTCGCTGATCAGTTTCACCTCCAACCTGACCAACTTCGGTGCCGTCAGGGCCCTCGACTACATTTATCGCGACGGCGTCCTCTACTTCTTCGCCGCCACCAATACGGGTGTCTTCCGCTGGACCGTCACCGACGCCAACCCCGAAGCAGGCTGGAGCGCCAACGCCGTGCCGGTGCTGACGGGCAACGTGGACCAGCTGGTGCTCTCGCGCACCCTCAATATCGGCTATTTCTCCATCGGCCCCAAGCTCTACAAGATTAGCAACCTCATGGCGGCCAACCCCACAGCCTACGACATCTCGGCCTCCAACTCGGCCTTCAACGCCCCCAACACCGGCCTCAAGCTGGCCTTGGCCCCCTCGAACAACCAATATCTCTATGTGATGGTCATCAACGAAGACGGCGAGTCGGAGAATGTCTACCTCACCACCAACGGCCAGGCCTGGACCACCCTCACCACCGAGACCATCCGTCCCATTGTCGGCGGCTATAACACAGGCAAGACTTGCGGCACCATCACCGTCGACCCCTCCAACGAAAAGCGCATCATCATCGCCGGCACCAACATCTGGATTGGCCAGGGCTATGTCGATGGCGCCAACTATCAGTGGACCAAATCGTCCTACAGCGAGTATGAGCTCAACCGTGGCGACTATATGGGCAGCGTCTTCATCAATCCCTCCTTTGTGCACTCCGGCATCCAGCAGATTCTCCCTGTCTACAGTTCCACTCCGGTCTATCAGTCGTCCACCGAATCCGTCTACCACACCTACTACATCGCCACTGACGGTGGTGTCTACAGCACAAAGAACGACTTCCGCTCCTTCAGCAACATCAACATGGGCATGAACAACGTGCAGATTGCCCACATCGCTGTCTGCCCCGACGGTTCGGTCGTCAGCGGCGCCGCTTTCAACGGATGCCCCTTCATCGGCTCGCGCACCGACCACGATGGCGGCAACCCCGTCATCTCGTGGTACGACTACGGCACGATGGGCAACTTCAACCACAGCGCCAACGTTCTCTGGCAGGGCAGCGGCAACCAGGTGGCTGCTTCGGCCTTCTACCAGATCACCCCGCAGTCGCGCCGCAACATCTTCGTCTCCTCCAACGGTAATATCGGCCGTGCCTTCGCCGACTATCTCGACTTCACCAACACCCAGACCTGGACCTACAACAGCGCCTTCCTCACCAGCTCCACCATCAACTACACCGGCCACGTCGGCAGCCTCTCGCTCTGGGAGAGCAACACCGACACCTACTATAAGGACAGCATCAAGGTGGCCATTGACCAGTTGGGCTACTACTTCCACAGCAACGGCGACACCGCCTGGGTCAATCAGGACAGCTCGGCCTACCCCTATAAGCTGAAGGCTGGCGAAAAAGCCGTCTTTGTCAACAGAGGCAATGCCGAATACCCCTTCGAGTTCACCTTCACACAGAGCTTCCTCAACAGTTTCAAAGCCGAGCATGGTCACGACGCTACTGTGGCCGACACCTTCCTGGTCAAGACTCCTGTCGTATCGCGCCTCCTCGCCATCGCAGGCACCGGCACCAGCTATGACGCCATCTACACCTGGATGCCCAATGACTTCAGCCGCGTGTCCGGCTCTGACGTCGAGGTTGACAAGCGCATGTATTGGTGCTCTATCTTCCAATGCGTCCACGGCGACGTGATGGACAACGACCTCTATCCGCGCGACGCCATCATGAGCACCGACGGCCGCACCGCCTATGTCAGCACCTACCAGACCGTTCAGCACAAGTCGCAGCTCTTCCGCATCCGTGGCTTTGAGAACGTCAACTTCAATCAATCCTACCGCGAGATTTTCCGCCAGATTGATGCCACCGCATCCTCTTCCCGCGTGCTGAAGCAGTCCCAGATTAGCGCCGGTGGCGATTGGTTCCAGCGCCCCATCAGCTCCATCACCGCCGACCCGCGCCCGAATACGGACCGTATCGTCGTCACCTTTGAGGATTACAACGACAACTACGAGAACGTGATTATCGTCAACAACGCCAGCGACACCAATGGCTACTGCAGCATCCAAGAGATTGGCATCAGAGGCAATGGCATTGGCAACCTCAACGGCATCCCCGTCTACAGCGCCATGATTGAGCGCACCACGGGCGACATCTGGGTGGGCACCTCCGAGGGTGTCTTCATCTACAGCGACCAAACCCATTCGTGGAGCCAATACAGCAACCTGAAGGGCATCCCCGTGACCTCCATCGTGCAGCAGTATCGCGAGCTGCCTGTGCGTCACCACCTGACCCACACCGGTATCAACCCCAACAACCTCGTCTATGCCAAGACCAAATGGCCCGGCGCCATCTACTTCGGCACCTATGGCCGCGGCATCTTCATGGACACCACGATGGTCACCGACCCCGTCAACGAAATCAGCGACCCCGAGGACTATCTTGACATTCCACGTGTCAACACCGTGGGCCTGAACAGCGTCAGCGTCTATCCCAACCCCGTGAGCGGCGAAGCCCACCTGGCCCTCACCGCCGCCGAGGCCGGCCGCGCCACCCTGCGCATCTATGACCTCAACGGCCGCGTGGTTACCTCGCGCGACCTCGGCTATGCTGCCGAAGGCGAGCAGGTCTACACCATCAGCACCGATGGTCTCAGCAAGGGCATGTATCTCATCAACGTCATCATCGGTGGCCACACCGCCGCCACCAAGATGCTGGTGCGTTAAGCATGGGCGTGAAGCACTAACAACAAAAAGAGGTACCGCCCGCCGGCAGTACCTCTTTTATTATAGGAATAATACATTATATAATATACAATGAACACCAACCTCGTAGAAGAACTCAAATGGCGCGGCATGATTCACGACATCATGCCCGGCACCGAGGAACAACTCCGCAAAGAAGTCACCACCGCCTACGTCGGCATCGACCCCACCGCCGACTCGCTCCACATAGGTCACCTCGTCAGCATCATGCTTCTCAAGCACCTCCAGATGGCGGGCCACAAGCCCCTCGCCGTCGTGGGCGGCGCCACCGGCATGATCGGCGACCCCTCCTTCAAGGCGCAGGAGCGCAAGCTCCTCACTGTCGAGGAGATACAGCACAACGTGCAATGCATCAAGCACCAACTCGAACGCTTCCTCGACTTCGACAATCCCGTCAACGGCGCCGAGATATGCAACAACTACGACTGGATGAAGGACTACCTCTTCCTTGACTTCATCCGCGACGTGGGCAAGCACATCACCGTCAACTACATGATGACCAAGGACAGCGTGAAGAAGCGCATGGAGACCGGCATCTCGTTCACCGAGTTCAGCTATCAGCTGCTGCAGGGTTACGACTTCCTG
>JAFZKV010000096.1 GCA_017551765.1 Bacteroidales bacterium | reverse complement strand
TCCCACATGGGAAGCTCACCGCCCTGCTCGAAGTTCTTCATGGCGGTGTAGACGAAGTCCACGGTGCGCTCAGGCTCAATCTTCGTCAGCAGTGGATGCAGGGCACGGTAGGTGTCCCAGAGCGAGAAAACGGTGTACACTCCCCTACCCTCGTCCACAACATGTATCTGATTATCTGTACCACGGTAGCGGCCATCGACATCGCTCCACAAATAAGGGGCTGTCATGCAATGATACAGAGCCGTGTAGAAGCAGCGCTTCTGCTCCTTGCTGCCGCCCTCCACCTTCAGCTTGCCGAGGGCTTCCTCCCAGGTGCTGTCGGCTCCCTTGCGGGCATCATCGAAGGTCTGGTACTCAGCGGCATTGAGGTTCTTGATGGCGCCCTCGATGTCCACGCCGCTGATGGCCACCTGCAGTTCAAGGCGTTTGGCGCCGTCAGGCAGATAGACGACGGCACTCGTCGAGTCTTCGTTGAAGAGCACCTTCGACAAATCGACATCGCCGCGTATGGCAAAATGCAGGTGCTGGTCGGGGTTCCATGCAGAGCTCTCGCGCCAACCCACCAGCATGCCGTCCTTCAGCATAATCTTGCCACTGAGCAGCACATCGCGATGGTGGAGGTCAATAATGAAAGCATTGTTGCGGCCGTCGGCATAGGTATAGGCATGATAGGCCACGCGGCGGTCGGCAGATAGTTCGACAATAGTTTTGGTCCTGTCAAGCAACACCTTATAATAGCCTGCCCGCACGGTCTCGTTCTTGTGGCTGAAATGGCTCTTGTAGTTCTCCCTGAATGGAACAACCAAAGAGCCGTCAACTCCATTACACTCATATACATTATCGAAGGTGCCGTCCATCTTGACCGGCATCAGCAGCACATCGCCGTAGTCCTCGCAGCCGGTGCCGCTGAGGTGGGTGTGGCTGAAGCCGTAGATGGTGTCGTCCGAGTAGTGGTAGCCGCTGCAGCCATCCCAACCCTCGAGGCGCGTGTCGGGCGAGGGCTGTATCTGCCCGAACGGCACGATGGCTCCCGGGAAGGTGTGTCCGTGACCGTCGGTGCCAACAAAGGGGTTCACATAGGACGTCAGCGACTTGTTGCCACAAGCAACGAAAAAGAAAGTGAAAAGTAAAAACTGAAAAGTGAAACGCATCACTTTCCAACGCTGTGTCCGAGAAACATTTTCACTTTTCATTTTTCACTTTTCATTTTAATCAATGCGGCGGCGCCGAGGATGGCCACCTCGTTGGCTTTCAGCTCGCTCATGCGGATAGAGCAAGTGCCGCTGAAGATATTGAGCAGGTACTTCTCAAAGGCTGCGCGCAGGGGTTTCAGCAGAGGCTCGCCCACCTGGGCGGGACCACCCATAAGGAAGATGGCCTCGGGGGCCGAGAAGGTGACGCTGTTGGCCATTGCCAAGCCCAGCTGGTCTCCCACGGTCTCCCAGGTCTTGAGCGCAATGGGGTCGCCCTGATGGGCCAGCTCGCCAATCATTTTGCTGGTAATGTCGGGACTCACCTCGCAGCCCTTCAACTCGCAGTAGGTCTGCACGATGCCGCGTGCCGAAGTGTAGGTCTCGAGGCAGCCCTCGCGGCCGCAGGAACACTTGCGCCCATGCTGGTAGAGGATGGCGTGGCCCAGCTCGCCGGCGGCGCCGGTGGAGCCATGCACCAACTTGCCGTCCACCACGATGCCGCTACCCACACCGGTTCCCAAAGTAAACATAATGAAGTGCTTCATCCCTTTGGCACCACCATAGACATACTCGCCGTAGGCGGCGGCGTTGGCGTCGTTGCTGAGCACCACCGGCACGTCGCGATACTTGTGTATCTCTTTCTCGAAGTTCAGCACCCCTTTGATGGTGAGGTTGGGCGCATTGTCGACACAGCCGGTATAGTAGTTGCCATTGGGAGCGCCGATGCCGATGCCCTCGAGCTGCGCCGCCATGCCGTCGACAGCCGACTGCTCGGCCAGCATGGCCTCGACTTCGCGCATCATGTCGCGCACATAGGGTTCCAGCTCGGTGTAGGCGTTGGTAGGCAGGTTGCGACGCTGCACGATGTTACCGTTCTCGGTCACCAGCCCCATGTCGGTGTTGGTGCCGCCCATGTCAACTCCAATAGAATACTTCATAATGTTTTCTTTATTAAATGAAAGTGCAAAAGTACAAAAAAGGAACGATATGGCAAAAATAAAAAAAGGAGAGACACCGATATGTCTCTCCATTCCTTTGACTTACAATATTCTATATTAGAACATGTGGAAGAGGTCGTTGGGGAAGGTGGCGGGGTCGATGAGCCACATGATGCCCTCGATGAAGCCGATGATGCCGGGGATGCCGGTCCAGAAGAACACCAGGTGCAGGATGCCGTGCTTGGTGTCGCCGGTGTAGAAGTGGTGGATGCCGAAGTCGCCAAGGAAGATGGCGAGGATGGCGCCAACTACGTTGTCGTTGCCAGCCTGGAAGTTGTTGTCCAACTTGACCATACCGTTCTCAGTGGAGAAGGAGAGGTCCTTCAGCTGATCGAAATCGAAGTTTTCAACCTCCTGCAGGTCGGCGAAGTAGTTGCCAATGGTGGCTTCCTGCTGGTTCTGCAGCTTGTCAAAATTCAGCTCGGTCTGAGCCATCGTCATCGTGCTCATCGCAAAGACGGCCACGAGTGCTAATACGATTTTCTTCATGATGTGTTGTGTTTTAAGTTGTTATGTTTTAGAATTGCTTTAATTTACCTCAATCAATCAAGTGCAAAGATAAGTTAATTTTTCTAAACTACCAAGAAAAATTTATTTTTTAACATTTCGCGGCCCCTTTACCGCTTCCGGCACCGGCCCTCCCTGCGGCGGCATGCCCCGCTATCAACCTCTGATATACTCCTATCATACTTTTTATCATCCCCTACCCTTCTCTTACCAAAGTAAGGGGGCGGTTAGCGATGGGTAGGAGAAGAGTAAGAGTTGAGTAAGAGATGGTCCTGTATCATCCTGGCCTCAAAGGGGTTGCAAAAGCACTTTTTAGGGACTTTTTGAGAGTTTGACAACTTTTTGTGCAAAAACGGCAACAGGCTGTCGCGGAGCCGTTTTTATAAATACTTGCAGACAATTGAAAAAAAATGTGTAATTTTGCAGTCGATTATGACTACCATCTTAGCTATAGAATCCAGCTGCGACGACACGTCGGCAGCGGTGCTCCGCGACGACCGGCTGCTCTCGAATGTCATTGCAAGCCAGAAAGTTCACGAACAATACGGAGGCGTGGTGCCCGAGTTGGCCAGCCGCGCCCACCAGCAGAATATCATTCCCGTGGTCGACGCCGCCATCCGTCAGGCAGGCATCAACAAGGAGGAAATCGACGCCGTAGGCTTCACCCGCGGCCCCGGATTGCTCGGCTCGCTGCTCGTCGGCGTCAGTTTCGCCAAAAGTTTCGCCACCGCACTGAACATCCCCCTCATCGAGGTGAACCACCTGCAGGCGCACGTCTTGAGCCACTTCATCGATCGTGGCGACCCCAAACCGCAGTTTCCATTCATCTGTCTCTTGGTTAGCGGCGGACATACCCAAATACTGCTACTCAAAGACTACTTCGACATCGAGTGTCTGGGCACCACCATCGACGATGCGGCCGGCGAGGCTATCGACAAAGCAGCCAAGATTATGGACCTCGGCTATCCGGGGGGGCCTGTCATCGACCGGCTGGCCAAAGAGGGCAACCCCGACGCATACAAGTTTGCCACCCCCCATATCGAGGGCTACAACTACTCGTTCAGCGGCATCAAGACCTCGTTCCTCTACTTCCTGCGCGACCGACTGAAGGAGGAGCCTGACTTTATCGAAAAACACAAGGCTGACCTCTGCGCCTCGATACAGAAAACCATCGTCAGTTTTCTGTTGAAGAAGGTGGAACGTGCGGCCTTGGATCACCATGTGCGACAGGTGGCCATCGCCGGCGGCGTCAGTGCCAACTCGTTCCTGCGCAGCGAACTGCAACGCATCTGCGACAAGCACCATTGGCGGGCTTTCACACCTCCCTTCCAATTCTGCACCGACAATGCCGCCATGGTGGGCATCGCCGCCTACTTCAAATACCGGAAGGGCGACTTCGCCGACATCAGCCTGCCACCCTACACAAGAAATTGAAAAAGGAAAAGTGAAAAGTGAGACAAAAATACTGCATCGATTGTTGAGCGTGGCATGCTGCGCAGGCCTGCTTTTCACTTTTCACTTTTCACTTTTCACTTCCGCGCGAGCCCAGGACATCCATTTCTCGATGATGGACCTCGACCCGCTGCTGTTCAACCCCGCCTATGCGGGCTTCTTCGACGGCACGGGCCGTTTCGGGGCCGTCTACCGCAACCAATGGGCCTCCGTCAGCACTCCATTCCAGACACTTACCGCCACCGCCGAGTTCAGCCTCATGCGCAGCACACGCAACCGCAACGGTCTGAACGGCAGCTTCTGGGTATCGGGCGACCGTGCCGGCACCCTCGGCTACGGCTCCACCACCGCCAGCGCCATTGCCTCCTACTTCCAAGCCATCGGCAACGGCGACAATCTGCTCTCCGTCGGCCTTGAGGCGGGCGTGGGGCAGTCGGGCTTCAGCACCGAAGGCATCGACATGACCGACGGCACCGAGAGTTTCCGCCGCACCCATGCCGCCTATCTCACCCTCGGCGCCGGTGTGGCCTGGTTCTGCCAATGGAGCGAGACCTTCTACACCAAGACAGGCTTCTCCATGCGCAACATCAACGAGCCGGACATCAGCTACCTGGGCATTTCCGACTCACGATTGGCGCGCAAGTGGAACCTCTACACCCGTGCCGAATGGCGCGGCTGGCCGCAATGCAGCCTGCTGCCCGTGGTGGGCTTCCAGCACCAAGGCCAATTCAGCGAGGTGGTTTACGGCTGCGACGTGCGCTGGTATGTCAACGAGCGTCCGCGCGACTACCTGGCCTTCGGCGCCGGCCTGCTGGCTCGCCACGCCGATGCCGCCGCCATCAGCCTCGCCGTATTGTATCACGAGTGGACCTTCGCCTTCTGCTACGACGCCAACATCTCGCGCCTGGCCGAAGCCAGCCACACCCTCGGCGCCTTCGAGATTGGCATCCTCTACATGATCAGCAAGAAAGACAAGAAACGCAGCGCACTGCCGTGCCCAATCATTTGAAAACGAAAAGCGAAAAGTGAAAAAAGGAAAGCACATATCTTGCCACTTATTACGACTAACGTTCTGCGTCAGCCTATTTTTCACTTTTCACTTTTCACTTTTCACATCCCCAGCCCTGGCGCAGTACAAGGTGGTGCACCTGGAGAAGCCCTACAATACGGCCGGCAGCGAGACGGGCGCCATCCGTGTGGGCGACACCATCCTCTCCTATGCCTCCATGCCTCCCTCGTCGGACGGCGGCGTCTTCGGCTTCAACAACACCGTCATGCAACTCTACCAGGCCCGCATTGCCCGCGACGGCAAGGTGGCGCGCCCCAAGCCCAACCGCTGGGGCCTCAACAGCAAGAAAGACCACACCGGCAACCTGGCCGTCGACCCCCTGAGCCACGACCTGTACTTCACGCGCGGCGACGTGGAGACACTGCGTTGCGACATCTGGTTTGCCGAGAAGAAGAAACGCGGCTGGGAGAAGCCCGTGCGGCTGCCTGGCGCGGTCAACAGCAAACAGTACACCGCCACCCACCCCACCGTCGGCCGCCTGGCCGACAGCACGGTGCTGCTCTACTTCGTCAGCGACCGTCCGGGAGGCTACGGCGGCACAGACATCTGGTACAGCATCATACGCAACGGCAAGGCCGAAGATCCTGTCAACCTGGGACCGATGGTCAACAGCAGCGCCGACGAATACACACCCTTCTACGACCAGCGCAACGGCATCCTCTACTTCAGCAGCGACCGCGCCGGCGGCAAAGGCGGCTTCGACATCTACTGTGCTGTGGGCAGCCGCAACACCTGGCAGAAGGCCGAACCGGTGTGCAGTTGCCTCAACAGTGAGCAGAACGACCTCTACTTCACCATCACCGACTATGAGCCCTCCAGCGGCTTCCCCATCGGCGGCTACCTCAGCTCCAACCGCCAGGACAGCTACTTCCTCAGCGACTCCATGTGCTGCAACGACCTCTATCGGTGGGAACTTGATAGTTCGGAGTTCAGAGTTCGGAATTCGGAGTCAACTGAGGCTAATGATACCATAACTCCGAACTCCGAACTCCGAACTCCGAACTTCTTCCCCCTCGCCCTCTACTTCCACAACGACGAACCCGACCCTCGCAGCCGCGACAGCGTGACCGAGGCCGACTATGCCGACTGCCAGCTAAGCTACGCCCTGCGGCGCAGCGAGTATATGCGGCAGCAGACAAACGCCGAAGACTCCTTGCGTATGCAGCAGTTCTTCGACTCGTGCGTGGTGGGCAACTTCGACCGTGTGCAACAGTTGTTTGATTACATCGAGGCTGCACTCGACAACAACAAACGGGTGGTGCTCACCATCAGCGGCCATGCCAGCCCTGTGTTTACCGACGACTACAACCGCATCCTTTCGGCACGCCGCATAGGTTCCTTTATAAATATGGTACGCGCGCGACGCGAGTTGTGCGACGCTCTTGCCGACGGCCGCCTACGCATCGTGCAGCAACCCAAGGGTGCCGACAATCACTCACCACTCATCACTCATCACTCATCACAGAATAGCCCCGTCTACTCCCTTCCGGCCGCCCTCGCGCGCCGCATCGAAATACTCTCCTGCGAAATATTTTAGTTTTTTTGTAAGATTTGAGGTGGTTTTGCGTCATATAGATGTAAACGACAGACGAAAATGAACTGCGACCGCTTCCTCAACACCCTCCTGCCCCTGCAGCCCACCATGCAGCTTGTGGCCGAGCGCCTGCTGCACTCCGCCGACGACGCGGAGGACACGGTGCAGGAAACCTTCGCCGAACTGTGGGAGCACCGCGACAAACTGCGGCATGTCGCCAACCTCGAAGGCTACGCCATGCAGATAGTCAAGAACCGCTGTATCACGCTGCTGCGCAAACAGAAAGACCACACCACCGGCGACATCGAGCACTTGGGCGACATCAGCGACGAGGAGGCCACCGCCGAAGCCGCGCTCACCGAAGAGCGCGCCGCACTGCTCAACAGCATGATGCTGCGCCTGCCCGATGTGCAGCGCCGAGCCATACAGATGCGATATATCGACTGCCTGAGCCACGAGGAGATGCAACGCCGCCTGGGCATGAGCAGCGCCAACGTTTACACCACCCTTTCACGCGCCGTCAGCGCATTAAAAGCAATGAGCCATGAATGACAAGGAATTAGAACAACTGTTTGAAGCCAAGCGCACCAGCGAGGCCAACCGCCGCCGACAGGAGGAGCTGGCCCGGATGATCAACGTCAAGGCGCAGCGCACGCGCCCGTTGTGGCCCGCATGGGCCGGTGCTGTGGCGGCAGGCATCGCCGTGCTGCTGCTCACGCTGCCCGCCCTGTTCCGCACCTCAAACGACACTCCCATGCTGGCGTCAAATACAACTTTCCCACAAAGTGAAAAGCCCGCACATACTATCTCCACCCCTAAGTTAGGAGAGGGGGACCGCCCGCAGGGCGGTGGAGGAGTGTGCCAAACAACCAATAAACACACGCCCCCGACCACCCTACGGGTGGCCACCCCCTCTAACTTAGAGGGGGAGCCGGCTGACGCCATCGAAGAGCCCATCCTCATTGTGGAACCCGAGCCTATGGAAACTGAAGAGCCCAAAGAAATCATCAATATCGCTCCGCGCGTGCACCGCCGCAACAGCACCCTGCTGGCCTGCACCGACGGCTGCAACATCATCACCGTTCCTGAAAACTCGCAGACCCAAAGCACCGACCTGCAGCAACTGCTGGCCGAAGCCTTCGGCTCCAGAAACAACGAACCCCTTACCTTGAAAACATTTGAATTAAAATAAAACACCCGTCACCATGAAACGCACAGCCCATATCCTCAAAGACGCCACCGGTCTCCTCGGCACCGCCCTCATCCTCGGCCTCGCCCTCTTCATGACCTGCCGCGCCTCGGCGCAGGACATCTACGAGATAGAACAGACCTTTGACCAGCCGTTCAACAGTCTCCTCATCGACCAGGGGTGGGACGCCCGCCTCGTGCAGGCGCCCGAGGGCAGCCCCACCACCGTGGTGCTCCGCACACGTTGCGCCGAGTTCTTCGAGGAGGGCAACGAGCCCAACATTATCAAAGCCAAAAGTGTTGGCAAGAAGCATGGCGACCTAAGGCTGAGCGAGAACACCTCGATGCCCAGGTCAACCGTTGTCGAGATACACACCGCACAGCCCATCGATAATATACATCTATATAAGGGCGCCCGCCTCACCATCGAGCAGTACGACTTCGACTCGGTGGACCTCGACATCAGTGCCGACACCGGCGCCCTGGTCATCATCGACACCATGAGCAACCTCGGCAACACCCACATCAGCCTGTACAACGCCACCCTCGACCTGGGCCGTGGCCACCTCAAGGTCCTCAACATCTGGGCACACGGCAACAGCGTTGTCAAAAAAGGCAAACTGTGGGCCGTCAACCAACGGCTGTACCTGAGCAACGATGCCGTGAGCAACGTCACCGCCACCGACTCGGCCAACCACCTTTATGTCGACCGCAAGCGCTGGCTCAACAAGACAGACAAATTCAGAAGCCTCAGCCTCACCTTCGGCATGGACATCTCGATGCCGATTACCGGTACCGACGGCGCCCGCTACGGCTCACCCTACAACACAAATTTTGACTTCGGTGCGTTCTGGCAGTTCACCACCAATCCCATCCCACTCGGCGGACGCTGGAGCCTGACCCCGGGTATTCAATTCGGGTATCACGCCTATCAGTTGGACAACATTGTGAAAGCCGAGGGCAATCACCTGGTGCTCGACGACAGCTATGGCACGAACGCCCCGCGACAGATGTTCGACTGTTTCGTCATCGGCCTCCCCGTCTCGGTCAACTACTCGTTCAGCAAGGCTTGGCACGCTTTTTCCAAAGGCTGCTTCTTCAAACTCACACCCATGCTCAACTCAAAACAGATACTATACACCCAAAGCCTCAACGAACATAACCATTGGACAAGAAGAGAGGACAAGGGCCTCGACGTGCTCAACCGCTTCAACCTGCGCGCCGCCGTGGGCTTGCACACAGGCATGCTTGGCATCCGCAGCATCGAGTTCTTCATTGACCTGCTGCCCTCCTACAAGGCCTCGGCCGGTGCACCGCAAACGCGCATGATGGGTCTGGTCTACCACTTCTGACCACACAACCCACAATCCCCCATTGTTCGACGCTTGTTCTTCGGTCGTT
>JAFZKV010000095.1 GCA_017551765.1 Bacteroidales bacterium | reverse complement strand
CCCGCACGGGTGCCCTGCCGGCGCGGCGACAGGTCCTGCGGACCGTAGGCCTGCACCCTGTAGCCGGTGGGCAGCAGGGTGCCCTTGTAGGCGAAGCCGGCCCTCAGCGTCAGCTTCGGGCTGGCCTGATAGCTGAACGAGGGGGACACCCACCCCAGCGCCTCCGTGCGGCCGAAGCCCGAGGCCACCGTGGTGCCGGTGGAGAGGTGCATCCGCCAGCGCGACGTGTCGGCCGCCTCCTGGGCCTCAAGCCCTAAGGTGGCTACCAAGAGCAGCAGCAGGATATATCGCTTTGCCTTCATGTCATGTCCTATTCGTTAATTATTGTTTCCGCTGACGGTGTAGAGCGACAGCTTGGGACCGGCATCCCAGCTACGGGAATTGGCAGGCATGCCCGAAGCCTCAAGGCTTGTTTTGAGGTCGCCGAGCTCCGACTCCGAGGTGGTATAGTTGCCGGTCAATCCATCTTGGGCAGCGGTGCTGCTTACTATCCAGCAGCGACTGAAGGTGCCACCGCTCTTGCTGCCGTAGAAGCGGGGCGTGTCGGAATAGGCCTCGCGGCTGTAGCAGTTGTTGATGGAGCCACCGGTAATGCTCCCCACAAGGGCGCCATACACGCCGGTGTTGTCGTTGCGGGTAATGTGGTGGATGTAGGCGAAGCAGTTGTCAATGCTGCCGCCGGTCAGCTCGGCGGCAATGCCGCCGGCATAGTGCGGCGAGCCCGAGGCCAACAAAGTGATGACGCAGAGCGGGTCGTCCACAAAGCAGTTGACCAATCGGCCGCTGCTGACGGTGGCGGCGATGGCACCCACCTTGGTGCCACGCAGCTCGCCGTGCGACCAGCAGTAGTCCACGTTGCCGTTGTTGATGCACACAATGCCGCCCACCGTGGCAGCATGCACAATGGCCGACACGCTCATGTAGCAGTGCTCTATGCTGCCGTCGCTTCCGTTGGTGTAGGCGATACCGCCCCAGCTGTGGGCGCTCGCCGTGTAGTGGGCGTCAAAGTAGCAGTCTTTAACCGTGCCGTGGTTTTCGTAGACAATGCCGGCAGCGGTGCGGTTCGCACCCGAAAAGGTCACCGACAGGGGCGATGAGGCAATGCAGCCCTCGATGGAGGCGCCGTTGTCGTTGTAGTTGCAGATGCCTGCAAAGTTGCTGCCGAAGGTGCCCTGGACCGAGCAGGTGGAGTTCTTGATGGTCTTCTTGTTGGTCAGGCAGATGCCCGCGAATAGGATTCCGTTGAAGGACATCAAGTTGCCGGAAGGCGTGGTGACGTGGCAGTCGACAATCTCTCCATTGTTGGTGGTGCAGAAAGGCGAGAAGGTGTTACCCATCAGCGAGACCGAACGGTCACACTTGACGGTGAGGTCCTCTACCACACCTTCGGCGGTGATGGACACAAAGAGGGGTCTTGACGAACGGTTGGTGATGCCGTGGATGACACCTGGGGCGTTGGAGTAGTAGGTCATGTGTCCCTTGAAGCCGGAGATGCCTCCGGGCCAGTTTTCGTCGGTGAGCACAATGTCCGAGCGCATGATGCGGAAGTAGGTGTCTTTGGTCACCTCCTGTCCGTTGATGTGCACTTTGCCGCCTCGCGGCGTGGCGAAGCTGTCACGCACAATCTTCAGCTCGGCGGCCGAGTAAATCTTGAAGGGACGGTCTTCGGTGCCGTTGCCCACAAGGCCGGTGGTGGTGGCCGACGCGGCAAAGTTCGTCACACCGATGGCACGGGTGTAGGTGATGCCGTTGCGGCGCGTGGGAGCCGTCAGGTTCTTGCTGAATGTGTAGACCGTGCGGTCCGCTTTCACGGCTTTGACGGTCACGTTCAGGCTGTAGTTGGTGGCGGTGTCCATGCCGTGCAGGGCCGGCAGCACTAAGTAGAAGCTGCGCAGCGAGTCCTGGTCGAATTCCAGGCCTCCTTCAGGCATGGTGAGGGTCAGTTTCCTGATATTTTCTCCATTGGCAGCCGTGTTAAGCGGGTAGAGGTGGGGGTTGAAGGAGTAGCGGTGGTTGACGTTGAACATGCCGCACAACTGCTTGTCGGAGGTGACCACAATGGAGGTGATTTTGTAGTCCTCACCGGTGCTGTTGTAGAACTGCAGGCGCACGATGCCGGCCAGGTTGTGGAAGTCCAGGTTGGGGGCCTCGTGGGTCCAGCCGTCGCCATACCACGCCACCATCGGCAGCACCTGCTTGTTGAACGTGTAGTCGCCACGTTCGTCGGTGCGGTAGCTCTGCTCGGGTTTGAGGTAGATTTGCACCTTCGAGAAGGTGTTTCCATCGGTGCCGGCCGAGACGATACGGTTGTAGTCGCTGGCAGGGTGCAGCGCCATGAAGTTCTCCGACCCGTCCAACAGATCGTAGGTGGTGAAAGAGGCATTGTAGGCCTCAAAGTCGTCAATGCCAGCGGCTGACAGGGTGGCGGTGGCGGGCGCCGCGTCGACGGTGGACATGTTGCTGCCAATGCTGATGGCATCGTGTTGCTCCCAATAGATCCATTGCTCGTTGAGCAGATACACTTTGCTGTCGCCTGCTGGTTGCTCCATCGTGGCGGTGAAGTCCACCTTCATGGTCTTCTGGATGTCCTTCTCACACGAGACCGCCAGCAGCGATGCCAGCAGCAGCGGGATAGCTATGTTGCGTGTCTTTTTCATCTTCTTTCTGTCTGTTTTTAATCCCATGTACCAATGGTGAATTCACCGCTCTCGTCGGTGTACTCGGTCACCTCTTCCGAGGCGCGCAGGGTGTGGTCGTCATTGCCCTGGATGAGCACATAGTCGCGGTGCAGACCCACGGAAACATTATAACCGCGTTCCGCGTCGTAACGATAGACTTCAAGTGTCGGTTTTATGTACGTCCGTTTCATTTCTTGATAAGTTTTTGTATGGTGACACCATCGGTTGTATGGATGCGCAGGTAGTAGACACCTGTGGGTAGTGTGCTGACGTCAATGGTCATATCCCGTTTGTTGCCTGTGGTGTAGTCCTGCAGGCGGCGGCCCTCGTTGTCGTAGAGCTCCACATGCGTCAGGCCCTCGGTCTCAATGGTGACACGCGAGGTGGTGGGGTTGGGATAGACCTTGAGGTGGTTCGGGTCGGCAACGACGACACCGGTGGTCGGCAGGAGGGTCAGCGCGAGGGTGATCACGCTGTCGCATCCGTTGACGGTCACCAGGGTGTCGGTCAGGATGAGGGTCACAGGCTCCTGCCGCAGCGACACGTCGCGCAGCAGGCGGGTCTCCGTGGCGCTCAGCTCGAAGCCGTAGCCCGAGTAGGGCTGGCCGGCATCCACCGTGTCGCTGTACTGCTCGCTCACCGAGTGGTGCACCAGCAGCGTCAGCGTGGCGGTGCTGTCGATCATCAGCACCGAGTCAATCACGTGGCTGCTCAGCACCACGCTCTCGTTGTAGAGCAAGCCGTCCCACTCGATGCTGTCGCAACCCTCGTAGGTGAACTCGTCGTGCACCGGTATCAGGTCGGGCTCGCCATAGAGCGGGTAGCCGTAGTTGTCGCCCGTCAGGTCGCTGCGCCAGCTCTTGTACTCGCTGCCGTGCTGCTTCACCCAGAGGTTCAGCACGCGCGTCAGGTTGTTGACGCCGTAGTTGGCCTCGCCAATTTGCACCTGGTTGCCGCTGCCGCTGAAGTCGGTGTTGTCGTTCATCACGGCGGTGCCGCGACGCTGGCCAACCGCTTGGCCGACGGCTTTCTGCTCAAAGTAGTTGTGGTCGCTCAAGCTGCCGTCGTCGAGCACGGCGCCCACACCACCTTCGGTGGCGCTACCCACCACGGTGCCGTGGACATAGTTGTTCTCGATCAAGCTGTTGGTGGCGTAGCCCACCAAGCCGCCCACGCGCTGCGAACGGCCGTCGGTGATGAGGTGCACATAGTTGTTGGCCGCCACCGAGTAGTGGCCGCTCTTGGCTCCATAAGGGGCGTCGCCATCCAACCAGCCGGCCAAGCCGCCGATATAGAGGCCTTCCATGTGCTCGTCATTGCGGGCATGGGTGTTGGTGATGGTCGAGTTGGTACCGTAACCTACCACGCCGCCGCTGTAAACGGCGTCACCCACATACTTCGCCTTGATGGACGAGTTGGTGATGATGTCGTTCTCCGACTTGCCTATCATACCGCCGCTGGTGTGGTGGGTGGTCAGGATGGTGGTGGTCGCTCCGTCTACGTTGCTCTCCACGTAGCAGTTGTTTATCTTGCTGTCCACGCTGCGGGCGGCCAGGGTACCCACATACTGCGAGCCGCGCACCAGGGCGCCCTGCAGCTCGACGCTGGCAATGGTGGCGCTGTCAAGCCAGGCAAAGAAACCGGTGTTCTCCAAGTGGGGTTCGTCCACAATGATGTTCTTCACCACCACACGGTTGGGAGAAGCCAAACGGGTAGTGTCGGTTTCGCCGGTGCCCACACCGATCAGGCGGCCGCGGAAGCGGTGCTGGAGGGTGCCCACAGGTGTCCACAGGTGGTCTTTCATGTCGTAGTCGGTGTCGTCGCTCTTCTTGTGCAGGTACACGTTATTAAAGTAGAACGGGCGCGCCTGCGTTCCATTCAATCCGTTCACCACGCTGATGAACCACGCTAAGCCGTCTTCGTCATAGATGTGCACGTCGCCGTTGTAGGTGGTCACATAGTTGTGCGTCACTGCACCCCAAGTGCGGGTGCTGTAGTAGGCGCTGCTGTCATAGCCGGCTTTGGCTTTCACGGGGTCGTCGATGACATCAATCCAATAATCCAGCGGACCGTAGTAGGCGATGACGGTCGTGTTCTGGGCCGGCACCACATAGGTCACAGGGTTGCTGTAGTAGGGGTCGAAGTCCCACATGACGAACTTCGAGTCATACACGCGTTTCTTCGGCAGGTGGGTCTCCGAGTTGTATTCGGGATCGTCCACGTCGTCCTCTAAGTGGAAGGTCGGCGAGGTGGCCAAGCGGATAACGTCGCCTTCGCAGAGGGCCAGGCCGCCCAAGTAGTGGTCGGAACCCTCGTCGTCGCTATAGTAGATGTAGTTGCTCGACTCAACGTCCGTCATGGCGGCAAGAACGGTGCCGCTGCCCGACGTCCACACCTTAGGTGTAATCTTCACCGCCGGATATTTACGGTCGCCACGGGCCGTGTCGCCCACCGCGTTGGGGGTCGAATAGGCCACCTCCGTCCAGGCGTCGCGGTTGGCTACCACCTCGTCGTCCTCGTGGGCGTCAATGGCGTTTTCGTGGGTCTTCGTGAAGTGCTCTATCACACCGCCGCTGATGTCCTTCACCAAGTGCAACTTCACATTCTTGGTCAGCGTGCAGTGGTCGGTGGCATCGGTCACGGTGACGTGGTAGACTATGGTGGAGTCGGTCTTGCTGTAGGCCATCTCCACACGGTCGGTGTAGAAGGTGTCGGCCACAGCGTCGCGCAGCGGGGCGAAGTCGGATGTGGCAATGCCCTTGTTCACCTCCAGGTTGGAGTGCGACGTTCTGCGCGGCGTCTTCAGGGCCGTGCCGTTGCCGTCCTCCCAGCGGTAGGTGTAGGGGTAGAAGCCGCCCTGGGCGCGCATCACCATCTGGTCGCCGCCGGTGGGGCAGGTGGCGCTGGTCAGGGGGGCATAGGAGAGGGCGTCGCCGGTGTAGATGCCGCTGCCGGCAACCAGCAGCGAGGCCGGCTCGGTGGCGTGCTGGAACTTGAACGAGGCGCAGCGGCCCAGGAACATACGCTGGTTGTTCACACCGTATTCATAGAAGATAAAGTAGCCGTTGTCCGAGAAGAAGTTCTCGTTGGTCTCGGCCTCCACTAAGTGGGTGGCGTCGGCCTGGAACACTGCCTGCATGGTGTCGCGCAACGCTTCGCCGCAGTCGGGGAACCATTTGCTGATGCCAATACGGGTGTTCTCCGGCACGGTTTTGTTGAAGACGATGGTGGCCGACTTCACGTCCACGGTGTCCTTGTAGGCCTGGATGGCCGCAGCGCCCAGCGCAGTGATTTCATCAGGCACCACGGTGGGTTCGGTACGCGCCAGCCACACGTTGGCTCGCGTGCGGGCTGTGTTGGTGCCAATGTAGTTGGTGGGGTGGTATTCGGTGTGGGTGGCCTTTGTCGCCAGGTTGGTTACTTCGGGGTCGGGGTCGAGGTCAACTTCAATGGTTTGGTCCTGCCAATAGGGCACGCCCGTCTTGTTCAAGAAGTTGTCCTTGATTGTCACGGCCGTGCTGGAGTTGGCCTCCAACAGGGTGACCGTGCCGCCGTCCACATACACCGCACCGTTCAAGGGCTGGATGTGCCAATTGCAGGCACTGCCCGCGAGCGAGTCGCTGAGGTTGTGCTCGATGGTCACATTGTTGACCAGGTTCAGTTTGCCGTTATTGGTGACGCTGATGGCACCCATGAGCTCCGGATGTGCCACGGGGTCATCGCCAACCTGGGAGCCGTAGCCGTTGTAGTTATACTCCACCGTGGTGTTGTTCTGCAGGTTCACCGTGCCTTGGTTGCGCACCTCGATGATGGGGCCATAGGCCTTGGTGGTGTCCGTATACTTCGGGTCGAGTTGGCTTTTCTGCAGGTCGTAGGTCTGCAGGAAGCCGGCAGCCACCTGAGCGGTCTGCTCGGTAGCGTTCTTGGGGTGCACCTTGCCCATCATGCCGCCCTGGAAGGTGATGCAGCGGGCCGTGAGGGAGGCGTTGGCGCCGTCCACCACAATCATCGGGCCGCGGTAGGCTCCCGCGTTGCCGGGCAAGTCATGATGGCTACCGGTGTAGCGTATCACGTTCACAGGCATATACTCCTCGCCCTTGATCAGGGTCTGCACAATGCCTTCTTGGTCGTTGATGTTCACCTCGTCGATAATGGCTATCACGTCACCCTCCTGATACACCTTCGTGAAGGCATCGTAGAAGCTCCTGACATATTTGCTGGGTTTCTTGCCGGCGCCGTTGGTAATACTTTCCGCCGAGAAGTCGTTGCAGGCGTTCAGCGTTGTTCCGTCGCGGGTCACCGTTGCGGCCGAGGCCAAGTAGATGGTGTCGCCGCGGTCGCGGGTCTTCACGTTGATGATCAGGTGGAAGTAGTTGCCGTGCGAGTGGTCGCCGCCGCTGTAGCTCACCAGCGTGAGCACCACTTTGCCCACATAGCCCTTGCCGGGTATCTTGTCGTAGATGCGGTTGCCGTCATAGTCGAGCGACACCTTGATGGCGGCCTCGCCACGACCGTCCAGCACGCCGAGAAGGAGGCCCGGGTCGCTGTTCGATCCTATCTGGACCGAGTCAATAAAGTGGGTGGGTTCGGTGGCCTCTTGGTAGTAATGGTCTTGGTCGCTGCTGCTCACTCGCTTGACGGTGGAACCCTCCCATCCCAATTGGTCGGCAACGGTGGTGTAGAGGTTGACGGGCTCGTTGGCGCTGATGGTGTGCCAGCCCACCGCGGTGACCAGCGTGTTGCTGATGTTGTCCATCGGCAGTATCGACATGCCGAAGTAGCTGTGGGCGCTGCTGGGCGTCTGACCCTTAATCACCGCCGTGCTGTTGGTCAGGTAGAAGTGGTCAGGGTTGCTGCTGTCGGTGCGCAGCGTGTCACCGTTGCCGTATCCATTGCTGATGTTGGTGGGGAACCACGAGATGCCGCGCAGGTACAGCTCGCGGCGCTGCAGCGTGGCCGGCAGGATGATCTTGCGGTCAAAGTGGTCCAAACGGCCCTCGTTGTACATGGCCAGCACCTCGTACTCCATGTCCTTGAAGTCCTGCAAGATGGTGGTGATGGTAATCTCCACCTCGATGGGGGCATGGATATTGTTGTCCAAGTAGTCGGTGGCAGGTTGCACCCATGTGGGATTAGCCTCGTGGTTTGCAGCATACCATGCCGCTGCGGTAATCTCCTCGCCGGTATTCGACGAGATACCTACCTCGGGATTGTAGTTCTCACGCAGGTGCACCGACTCATACTCCTCGAGGGTGAAGGTGACGGTGCCCAGCAGGGTGTGCGAGAATTCGTTGTTGTAGAGCAGATAGAGGTCGAGCTCGGGCATGGTGTTTCGCTCCGCACCCACCTGGGCCGTGGTGAAGTTGGTCAGGATGTTGGTGTTCTTGTTGCCCGACAGGGTGGTGCCGCCCGTCCAGGTGCCGCCAGTGGCTATGGTGGCAGGACGCTCCAGGTTGCCGCTGCCGTCGACGGCAAAGTTGGCACCCGACGACATCATCAGGCCGAAGTACTGCTGGTTGCCGGTGCTCTGTTCAATCATGTTGATGCCGGTGAGGCTTCCCGAGAGGCCTTCGAGTCTCAGCCGCTGCAGCGTGCCATTGGCATCGGCTTCATAGTTGGTTCCTTGCACATCGGTGGGGTCGGTTCTGTGCTCTCTCGACGAGCTGACTTTCCATTTGTTGCTCAGGTTGTCCCAATTCTTGGGCAGGTAGCTGACGTCGGTCATGTGCATCTCGGCGTTCTCGTCGTTGATTTCCACGCCCGCGTTCGATATCTTGTAGTAGTGACCCGGAACGGTGGGCGGCAGGCGCAGGGTGGCCTTGGCGATGCTCAGGTTGAAGAGTGAGTCGACGGTAGAGGTGGTGTCCCACAGGGTGATTTTCTTGTTCTGGCGCACCGTGTCGTTCAGGCCCACCACCGTGTAGAGCGAGTCGGGGTTGGAGTGCGCCTGGATAACGGCATAGCGGCGACGGATACCGTTACCGATGGTCCACATGCGGTACTGCGTGCCGTAGTTGTCGTAGCGATACTCGAACAGGTCGTTGAGCCAATCGGGGTCGCCGTTGTAGCAATAGAGGGGATAGTCCGGTGAAGAGGTGTTTCGGCTTCCGTCTTCAAGGAAGCACTCTTCGCACCACTCGATTACCTCGGTGGAGTTGTCCTTGACGGCCATCATGTCTTTGGTGCAGCTGGAATAGAAGCCGCCGTCGTCCTCGTTGTGATCATGATATTTTGACCGGGCCGTGACCACGGCGTTGGTGCCCTGTTCAGAAATCAGGTAACCATAACCCTTGATGGCAGAATACTCTCCATTCTCGCCGATAAAGTCGATATTGATACCGTTGTTGGCCACAATGGCGGAGAAGGAATATTCGTCAAGTTCACGGTTGAAATCATGTAGCTTGTCGCATGTGGTGGCGTTGTCAGCGCACGCAGATGCTTGAAGCATCATTCCTTTGGGCACATACATATACTGCAGGCTCGGCTCAAACCAGGTGGTATTCCTTTCAAGCATTGGGGTGGAAGGATCATTTTCGTCCCCATAGTAACTGAGCAGGTAGTCCGAGTACTCTTTGGTGTACAGGAAGTTCACACAGCCGATATTGGTCATGGTGGCGTCCACGTCGACCACGTTGTAGCCCACGCAGTTCAGCGTGTCCACACGGTTGATGGTGTACTGCTCCGAGAGGTAGGCCGAGATGGCGTCGGTCGAACCTGTGTAGTCGATGGCCGTGTTCTCCAACCACACGGCATCGGCCCTCTGGATGGCACGCAGCTGGCGCGTGGCCTGGCACAGGTTGTTGACGGCGCCATAGTTGCGCACGTCGATGCGGTTGTACACGTCGCCGCCGTCGGCCGAGGTGCCGGCACCGATAATCGAGTTCACGATGTTCATCAGCGGCAGGCTGCCGTGGGCGTCGTCCATATAGGTGTTGTAGCCCTCGCCGTCCACACAGATGCGGCTCTCGCCGCCATAGAAGCCCGCTTTCGAGAAGTCGGCGTTGCCCACGTTGTTACCCCAGTTGGCACCGCCGTAGATGGAGGCCTGCAACTGCAACTCGGCGGCCGTCAGGGCCGGCACACGCACCTTGCCCCACACGCTGTTGCCAGGCTTGAATTTGGCGTAGCCGTCTTCATCCACCACGTCGTTGCCGCTGCCGTCCTTGCCCAGGAAGATGTCGCGCGTCCACACGGGGCAGTTGTTCACAGCCTCGAGGCCCACGTTGACATACACCGAGCCGTGCACGTCGCCCAGATAGCCGCCGCCGTAGACGTGGTTCTTGATGGTGCCGCCCGTCAGGTTGATAATCGACGAGGGGCGCAGGTTGGTGTTGGTGGTCGTCTGGCACTCGCGGGCATAGCCGTCGTTGACGTTCTCCGAGCCGCCATAGACCGACTCCTTGACCAGGCCGCCGTCGATGTTCAGCTCCTTGAGGCCGTAGACAATCCAATTGCCGCCCGCCTTACCGGCGCCGCCGGCATAGATGTTGTGCTCGAAGGTGCCGCCGTGCACGTTGATGATGATATAGGAATAGGCTTCGGAGGTGTCGGGCACCAGGGCCGCATTGGCCGGCGTGTGGGCGATGGGGTGGCCCTCGCCGTCGGTCAGCGAGCGGAAGGTGTCGGGCACCTTGCTGGCACCGCCTCCGTGGGTGAGCCAGGCACCCTGGGCGTCGCGCTTGTAGCGCATGGTGGTGCCCATCTTGCCGCCACCGAACATGTTGCTGTCCACCGTGCCGTCAAGGAAGTTGATCTCCGCATATTCGTTGTTGGGCTCATAGAGGCGCTTCGCAACGCCCTCCGTAAAGCCGTGTTGGGCGTCAGCAACGCTGTAGTTGCCGGCATAGACACTGTAGTCCACGCCGCCCACCGTGCCTGCGGCACCGGTGTAGTAGCCCTCGGGATAGTCGCCGTTGCCGCCGCCGTAGATGAAGCCGTACTTGCCGTTGCGCACGGTGATTTCGGTCTTGCCGACGCTGCCCGTGAAGTCGTTGCCGCCATAGACGTTGTTGGCAGTCTGGGCCTCGCCCACGTCACCGCCCTGCAGGTCCATGTGGGTGCTCATGAACACATCCGAACCCCAGCAGCCGCCGTAGATGGCCTGGAAGGGGATGTCCCACGTGGGGTAGGAGTAGACGTAGGTGTTCTCCACGTCGCCGCCCTTGCCGCCGCCATAGGCTTTGGCGAAGCCCGAGGCGTCGCGCAAATCGGTGGCGTGGTGCAGGTGCAGGTAGCAGGCTGCCGTGTTGTCGTCGGTGGTCAGCACATTGCCGTAGCGCGGCTGGTTCAGGTCCTGCCAGTAGCCCTCGCCACCGGCATAGAGGGTGCCGGTGATGGTCAGGTCGGGATTGGTGATTTTGGCAGGGCATATCTTGTCGTTCACAATCACGTTGGTGGCGCGGCAGTCACCCAAGGCACCGCCGCCGAAGACGTCGGTGGTGATGGTGCCGCCGTAGAGGTTGACCGTGGTGGAGTCCACAAAGGGACGTCCCGAGGTGCCTTTGACCTGCAGGGTGGCGGCGTTATGGGTGGGCGATTGGAAGGTGTAGACATCCCACGCGCCATCGACATAGTCGTAGTCGTATTTGCCGTTCGAGCCGCCGTGGATGTTGCGCACCGTGCCGCCGCTGATGTCGATACGCGTGTTGCCGCTGACGGTGCCGCTGATGTCGTTGCCGCCAAAGACGTTGTTCACCGTGCCGCCGCGGATCTCCACGTATGCCATGCCGCCCACCTCGGCCATGCGGCAGCCGCCGTAGACGGTGCCGTCGATGATGGCGTTGTCATTGTCGATGCGGATGTGGGTCGACACACCGGTCACCTCGTTGCCGCAGGTGTCGGAGAAGGTGCCGCTGCCATTCATGGCACCCATGTTGCCGCCGCCGAACACATCGCCCACGCGCCCTTTGTTCAGCATGATGTTGGGCACGCACGACGCCATGTCGTCGCGGTTGTTGCCGCCGAAGATGGTGCCCACCATCCGGTTGGTGTTGGTCGCGCAGTTGAGCAGCACGATGACGCGCTCGCGCACGCCGGCGCCGTTGCCGCCGCCGAAGACGGTGTCGATACAGGGCTCACCCGGATAATCCTCATGGGAGTCGCCAGCTAAGTTGATGTCCACAAAGGAGCTGGACTGCAGCGGGATGGTCACCGCACGACCGTCGTCGCAGATGCTCACCATCTGGTCGCCGTATTCCGGACGGTTGCCGTCGTAGTTGTAGGCACCGTTGCCGCCGCCATAGACGCAGCCGATGCGCGGCGTGCCGTCAATCAGGGCGTAGGACGAGAAGACGGCGCTCCACGAACCGTCGTTCATGTTCAGCGGTATGTTGTTGCTGGCCTTGTAGGCCTCGTAGCTCGCAGCATTGGGCAGGCTGTCGGTATAGGCCCCGAAGCCCTCGATGGCGCCCACCAGGTCGTTGCCCGCGAAGAGCGACCCCTTGATGACCGCCGTGCCGCCTATATGGATGTAACTCAAACCGTAGACGGTCGACATGTAGCCGCCGCCGAAGACATCGCCCTCCACCACGCCGCCGTTCATGTTCAGGTGGATGCTGCCGTTCTTGGTGCCGCCCTGGGGATTCAGCGGACTCACCACGCCGTCAAGCAGGATATGGTTGCGCGAGACGTCCTCGTCGAAGCCCACGTTGGCGTGCACGCCGCCAGCAATGACGTTGCCCTTCACCACGCCGCCCTTGATGCTCACGTAGGTGTTGTTGTGCGTGGGCAACAGGCGGCCCACATGCTCGTCGTAGGGGTCGTAGTTCTCGCCCGAGTAGGTGTCGTAGAGGGGCGAGTCCTCATAGTAGCCCTTGCCGTTGTCGCAGTGGTAGTAGCCGTCCGAGCCACCCACCAAGTCGCCTACAACGATGACATTGTTGTCGAGGTGCACATAGGCGCCGTCGCGCATGCCGACGCTGGCATCACCGATGGAGTCGCCGCTGGCGTCCACCTTCCAGCTCGTCGAGCCCACGTCGCCGCTCACGTCGTTGCCGCCGTTCACATAGCCGAACATGCCGCCCTTCAGCACCACACCGCACGAACCCCACACGTTGGCCATGCGGCAGCCGCCGAAGATGTAGTCGCACTTGATCCGCGAATCCTGGGGCGTGTAGACAATGGAACCGATATTGGTGGGCCAGGGCACGTTGCCGTCGGTGTTCTGCATGGTCTGGTTCATGATGGGCACAAACTGCGGCAGCGTCAAGCCGCCACGGTGGACCATGTCGCCAGCGTTGCCGCCGCCATAGACGCAGCTCACGCCGCCCGACGTCAGCTGGATGACCGCCAGGGTCTCCATCTTGGCTTTGTTGTTGCCGCCGAAGAGGCATCGTATGTTGTAGTTGCCCAATTCACCCGTCCAGCTCTTGGGGCCGAAGTATTCGTCCGAACCTAAGCTGGTCCTGAGCAGCGTTGTGTCGTAGCTCGGGTTGGTGCAGATGAAATTGTCGCCCGTGCAGTTCACCACGCCGATGGGACGCGTCACCGTGGCGCGGTTGCCACCCAGGTAGCAGGTGTCGATCATGCCGCCGGTGATCTGCACGTTGGCGTGCGTGCCGTCCACCAGGTTGCCGCCGCCGAACAGGTAGCGGATGCCATACTCGCGTCCGTAGCCGTTGAAGTACGACGAGTCGGTGGCCTCATAGTAACCCGTGTCTTCGGTGAAGACCACCTCGCCGTCTTCCAGCGAGGGCACGAAGGGCACATTGTAGCCCGTGGGCAGCTTGGTGTTGTGCACGTGCACAAACACCGTGGCCGTGGCGGCCACCGAGCCGCCGTAGTTGTTGCCGCCGAAGACCGAGTAAATGGTGCCGCCGTTGATGTCGATGGTGACACCGTTGGCGGGGTTCGCCAGCTCGTTGCTGGTCACGCCGATAAAGGCGTTCTCGGCACCGCCGAAGAGCGAGTCGATAAGGATATAGTCATTGCCGGCATGGCCCTCGACACCCACAATGATGTGGCTCGACTTGATGTAGGGGATGCTGCCGCTGCCGCTCTGGCCCTTCTCGGCGAAGTTGAAGTCGTAGCCGCCGGTGCCGTCGTAGGGGTGATAGTCAAAGCCCGTCGCCACGGGGGTGACGCTGCCGATGGCGCTGCTGGGCGTGTGCCAGGGATAGACGTCGCCACGGAAGCAGTACTGTCCGTAGTTGAGGTTGTTCGACAGCACGTCGCTGCCGGCCCACGGCTCGTCGCCAGCGGCATACGCCAAGGCGTCGAAGGGGTTCTGGTAGGCATAGTAGCCGCAGCCGCCACCGTAGGCATAGCCTATGTGCACAGGGTGCGCCGCGCTGGTGAACGCGGTGCCCAGCTGCAGGGTGGCATGGCCCTGCACCCAGCCCGCAATGTCGTTGCCGCCATAGATGGCATAGATCGAGTCGCAGCTGTGCACCGTGATGCTGGTGTTGCCGCCCGAGATGATGTTGTTGGTGTAGTTGCCCGCGTCATAGCCCACATTGGCCACTCGGCCGCCGCCGACCAAATAGCCGCGGATGACCGGACCCTTGGTGGGCGTCGGGAAGTCGGCATGCGCCACCTCCTGCGAGGCGGTGATGGTGCAGGTCTGCCGCGCGGCCGTGCCGTTGTTGAAGTAGACGATGGCGGCTATCTCCACGCTCATGCCGTTGGACGGCACATTGTAGCAATGGATGGTGACGGGGTGCTCAGGGTCGGGTGCCCCGACGGTACGGGTCACACTCAGCGAGAAGTAGCGCTGCGCCGTGCGCGACAGCGAGTAGATGACGCTGTCCACACTCAGCGGTCCGAACACCTCAGCCGGAGGATTGGCGTGCCACACATCGGGACCGTCCTCCTCGTCGGGATAGTAGTAATGGTCGGCATAGCTCGGCACACCGGCGCTGCCGAATTCGTCATCTACGCGCATCCTCCAATAGGTGTGGATGCCGTAGCGGTCCAGCTCCTCATGGTATTGCGTGTAGGGCGGGGTGACACCCACGCGGTTCTCGTTGGTGGTCCTCACGTCCAGCTTCAGCTCCTTTACGTCGAGGAATTTCATGCTATTCACAAGCGTGGTGTGGTCGCTCGTCTCCACCACGCTCAGGCCCTTGAAGCCCAAGTCGTCGGGCATCGTGGTGTTCTCGCGGCCGTATGTGGTGGCCTCCACAGGCAGCACCACCGCGCCGGCACCGCTCTTCACCTTGTTGCCGTTGCTCAGCGTGCGCGAGCAGAACCAGCCCTTGTTCAGGTCGTTCACCTCCTGCGTGGCGTTGTTGTCCCACGCCGAATAGAGGAGGGCGTCGGGACGCTCATAGCTGTTGCACGACATGGTCCATTGGCCCTCGTTGTAGGCCGTGCCGGTGGTGTCGTACATCAGCCAATAGTACGACTCCACACGGGCCAGGTCGCGGTAGGTCACCTCCTTTACGGCGGCGCCGAAGTCCCAGTTGTACCACAGCGTCAGCTCCTCGGTGGGCTGGCCCGCAGCCACCTTCACCACCTTCAGCCCTGTGCGGCCGCCAATCAGGTAGTAGCGGTTGCCGTCCCACACCTGGAAGTAGTAGCCCGTCACGCTTGAGCGCTGCCACAGGCACTTGGGGCTGAACTCCGTGGTGGGCACCACCTTCGGGTCGTTCACGTCGGTGATGTCGAGCGCCGCATAGATGTCGCCGTGCTCGGTGTTGTTCTTCAGGTAGTTGCCGCCGTATTCGTATACCTCGGTGTAGCTTTCGTGGGTGCCCACAAAGGTCAGTTCGGTCTGGCGGCTTTCGTGGCTCTCGCCCAACCAGGTCGGATAGTCATACCAATAGACGTGGCCGTTGGTGAGGGTGTAGTAAGTCTGAGCCGACACGTGCAGCGGCAACAGCGCCGCCACGGCCGACAGAAGCAGTACCATGAGTCGTTTGTTCATATCTTGTTTCGTTTGTTTCATTTCCTTTGTGCGTTTTTATTATACACGCGATGCGGATACAATCCACCCCAAACCCCTGGAACATAATAATATGCACCAGAACGGGTAGATTTATCCAATCTGCAAATATACGAAATAAACCGAAAACGACAAAAAATACCCGCCCCCGCGCGAATATTTTAAGTAACTTTAACACACTTAACTCCTCCCCTAAGTACCTTCCTTTCCTGCTCCTCCCCTAAGTACCCACCTTTCCAGCTGCTCCCCTAAGTTCTTCTATCTTCTGCTCCTCCCCTAAGTTAGGGGAGGGGGACCGCCGCGAAGCGGTGGTGGAGGAGTGTGTATCCCTGAGGAGTGTGTCAACCCTGAGGAGTGTGCCCCCACTCCCTCCTGACTCCGTCATTTCAACGGTAGTTCAACGGTCGTTCTTTGGAAAAAAGCAAAGAACGACCGAAGAACGACCAAAGAACGACCGTCGAACAGCCAGACCTATCTCCGCTCCTCCCCTAAGTTCTTCTATCTCTGCTCCTCCCCTAAGTTCTTCTATCTTCTGCTCCTCCCCTAAGTTAGGGGAGGGGGACCGCCCGCAGGGTGGTGGAGGAGTGTGTATCCCTGACGCGTGTGTCAACCCTGAGGCGTGTGTCCCGCTCCTCCCCGCACACACGCCCCCGTCCGAGCTATCGCTCGGCCACCCCCTCTAACTTAGAGGGGGAGCCAGATAGTAACTCCGCTCCTCCCCTAACTACCATCCTTTCCTGCTCCTCCCCTAAGTTCTTCTATCTCTCTCCCCTAAGTTAGGGGAGGGGGACCGCCGCGAAGCGGTGGTGGAGGAGTGTGTCTTGTGACTGACGCGTGTGTCAACCCTGTGTCTTCTCCCCCTGCCTCCTCATCTCATCCCGTATCTCCCCGAGTATCGACTCCAGATGCTCAAAGACATACCTGTTCTCAAAGCGTATCACCTTGATGCCGTATTGTTCCAGCAGCACTTGGCTGCGGTGCCGGTCTTCTTCTATGGAGTAGTTGTGCACCTCGCCGTCGAGTTCTATGGCCAGATGCAGCTGGGGGCAGTAGAAGTCGAGGATATAGTTGCCTACGCTGAATTGGCGACGGAACTGTAGCCCTTCCACCTGACGGCCTTTCAGACGGTTCCACAGCCCCATCTCGGCCACGGTGCTGTGCTTGCGCAGCTCTCGCCGGAAGGACTTCATCTGTTCCAAGTTGTTGGTCCGCTGCAGGTCGTTCATAGTTTTCACTTTTCACTTTTCACTTTTCACATTTCACATTTCCCTTTTCACTTTTCCCTTT
>JAFZKV010000094.1 GCA_017551765.1 Bacteroidales bacterium | reverse complement strand
CTGCAAGCCCTCGGAGAGCGCCATCTGCGCCGTGATGATCTACGACGCCGCCAAGAGCCAGCAGTATGCCGCCAAGATGCAGGAAGAGGGCATCTTCGTCACCGGCTTCTACTATCCCGTGGTGCCGAAGGGCCAGGCCCGTATCCGCGTGCAGATCAGCGCCGCCCACGAGCACGAGCACCTCGACAAGTGCATTGAGGCCTTCAAGAAAGTCCGCGCCGAAATTGAGAAGTAAGTCATGAAGAAATTGCTCTTGATCATAGTGCTGCTGCTCCTTGGCGGCAGCACCTTTGCGCAATACTACTACGTGCCCTTGTGGCAGGGTCCCACGCGCGGCTACATCGCCGGCGGCTATGTGCAGCGCCCGGGCGTGCCCAGCTTCAAGGAGTATGCAGGCGACGCGCTCAAACCCGACCAATTCACCGCAGCCCCGGGCTTCATGGCCTCTTTGGGCGTCGACCTCGAGACAAGCGAGACGGGCTTCGCCTTCGGTCCCTACGCCCACCTCGACTACTTCACCGACGGCTGGACGGCCCGCTTCAACAGCGAGCTGCCGAGCGACGACCCCTTCGTCACAGGCCATACCTATAGCCACCTGAACGACTATGAGTACATCATGACCTGCAGCTACATCGGCGGCACCTTCGGCGCGGCGGCCTACTACCACTTCGGCGACCAACTCGAGCTCGGACTCGGCGCCGGCTTCTTCCTGACGCACGCCCTCGGCACCACCTACACCTCCAACACCTACCTCCACGCCACCGGCGACGAGGTGGACTACCACGACGCGGCGCCCTTCATTCTGGAGAGTACCGCCGTGGCCAACCCCGTGCATGTGGGCATCGAGACACGCTTCGACATCAACTATTTCTTCAACGAGAACCTCTACATCGGCCTGCAGGCTCGCTACGATGCCGCGCTGCTCCACTGCTCCATCGACGAGACGCCCAATACCATCGGCTCGAGCATGCAATGCTCCGACAACGACCGTCCGCGCATCGTGGCCCTGCTCACCATCGGTTCCTACTTCCACTAAAACCGCACATCGTCTACACCCTCCGAGGGCGCCCCACCGGCGCCCTCGTTTATTTTGCACCTGAAAATAAAATAACTTGCTCTTTTTTGGAATTATTTTGTATTTTTGTAACCGTCACACAATGAAAACCACCCGCACAAGAGCATGATTCATTGTGCATTATATAATACAGAGAAGTAATAAAAAAGGCTAATAACAATGAAAAAAATTCTTATCGTCGGTGCCGGCGGCCAGATTGGCAGTGAGCTGACACGTAATTTGAGAGACATCTATGGTGACAACAACGTGGTGTGCAGCGACCTGCGTCCGCTGAAGGGCGACCCCTACGAGCGTGGCCCCGTGGAGCGCATCGACAGCACGCAGATCATGCAGATTGCCACCGCCGTGAAGCAGTACAACATCGACACCATCTACAACCTGGCGGCCATCCTCAGCGCCACCGCCGAGCTCAACCCCATGCTGGGTTGGAACGTCGGCATCGGCTCGCTGGTGAACTGCCTCGAGGTGGCCCGCCTCTTCGGCTGCGCCGTCTTCACCCCCTCGAGCATCGGCGCCTTCGGCCCCAGCACGCCGCACGACAACACGCCGCAGGACACCATCCAGCGCCCCAACACCATCTACGGCGTCACCAAGGTGACCGGCGAACTGCTGAGCGACTACTACTTCACCCGCTTTGGCGTTGACACCCGCAGCGTGCGCTTCCCCGGCCTCATCAGCTGGCAGACCCTCCCCGGCGGCGGCACTACCGACTATGCCGTCGAAATCTACTACGCTGCCGTCAAGGGCGAGAAATTCGTCTGCCCCCTGAAGAAAGGCACCTACATGGACATGATGTACATGCCCGACGCCCAGAAAGCCATGATTGACATCATGGAGGCCGACCCCAGCAAGCTGGTGCACCGCAACTCGTTCAACGTCACCAGCATGAGCTTCGACCCCGAGATTATCTATGCCGCCATCAAGAAGCACTACCCGCAGTTCGAGATGGTCTACGAGCCCGAGCCCATCAAGCAGGCCATCGCCGACAGCTGGCCCGACAAGATGGACGACAGCTGCGCCCGCAACGAGTGGGGTTGGAACCCGCAGTATGACCTCGACCGCATGACCGAGGACATGATCCTCAACCTGAAGAAAAAACTGCTGTAAAACAGCACCGGGTCCGACAACAAATCAAGCCCTCCGACCGCCCTTGGCAGTCGGAGGGCTAATTATATCGTGCACGACATAAATAAGTAATCGGTGGCTGGTGGTAGGTAGTCGGTAATGACCCACAACCGGCTCGAAACCGCATCTTTTCCGGCCACCGACCACCTATTACCAGCCACAAACACCCTAAAAACCACTGTTTCTACGCACAATAACCCACCTTGACCCCGCATCCCCTCCGACTCTGGTCCGACTCAAGTCCGAGTCAACTCCGACTGAAGTCCGACCGCAATCGGACAAAACACGGTGCACATACGGTGTTGTCACGGTGCCGACACGGATATGTCGTGCACGACATAAATAGGAGTTTACCTTACGTCCTCGTCGGGTGGAAGGGTGGGCTTGTCCTGGTTGTCGGTAGCGGCGTTGAGTTGGCGCAGGAGGAGGTAGTAGACGACGATGAAGAGGAGGGCAAACATGATGTCGCCGACGCCCACGAAGCCCTTGCCGATGAAGAGCACGGGGAGCAATAGAAGCAGCAGGCGGGCCAACGCGTAGCAGTGGAAGCCCATCCACCGGAGGCGCCACATGAAGGCTGCACCGAGCACCTCGAGGCCGTAGAGCAGTCCGGCGCCGACATAGTAGCCGCGCGGTATCTCGAAAAGGCGATGGATCATGACGGTAAACTCCTCGGGGAGGAGTGAGGGGCTCTGCTCATAGATGGTCTGCATGGAGGGCATCAGCAGTCCCATCATCAGGTAGGCAAAGCAACTGAGGCCGGCCCACACCAGGGTGAGGACCAGCAGGACATGCAGGAATGTGCGGTTGCTCATAGTACGGCGGCCATTTGCTGTTGCAGTTTCTGCGCTTCGCGGCCGGCGGCTTCGGCGAAGTCCTCGCCGTTGGAGGCATAGATGATGCCGCGCGACGAGTTGACCAGCAGGCCGCAGTCTTTGGTGAGGCCGTAACGGCACACCTCCTCGAGGCTGCCGCCCTGGGCGCCCACGCCGGGCACCAGCAGGAAGCTGCCCGGGACGATGCGGCGCACGTCGGTGAGCATCTCGGCCTTGGTGGCGCCCACCACATACATCATGTTCTCTTCGTTGCCCCACTGCTTGGAGGTCTCGAGCACGCGCTGATAGAGGGGTACACACCCCTCCCCCACCGCTTCGCGGCGGTCCCCCTCCCCTAACTTAGGGGAGGAATAGGTGGGAAGGAGCTGGAAGTCGAAGGCACCCTTATTGGAGGTGAGGGCCAGGAGGATGACCCATTTGCCGTCGTAGACGGTGAAGGGCTGCACGCTGTCGGCGCCCATGTAGGGGGCCACGGTGATGGCGTCGAAGTTGAAGTCGCCCTGGGGGTCGAGGAAGGCGCGTGCGTAGCGTTCACTGGTGTTGCCGATGTCGCCTCGCTTGGCGTCGGCGATGGTGAAGACGGGCTTGCCGAGCCCGTGGATGTAATCCATAGTGAGCTTCAGCTGACGCAGACCTTCGATTCCGAGGGCTTCGTAGAAGGCCAGATTGGGCTTGTAGGCCACACAGTGGTCGATGGTGGCGTCGATGATGGCGCGGTTGAAGAGGAAGACGCCGTCCTGTCGGTCGCGCAGGTGGGCGGGCATCTTGGCGGGGTCGGTGTCGAGGCCGACACAAAGGAACGAACGGCGCTCACGGATGAGGCTGATTAACTCTTGGCGGGTCATGATAAAGTCAATTTATGGAATTGTTCGGTCAGTTTCTTGGCGTTGAGGCCGTTCATGCTCTCGTCGGCGACGATGCGGCCATAGTTGATGATGATGGCGCGGCTGCACATGGCCTCCACTTCCTGCATGATGTGGGTGGAGAGCAGCACGGCCTTGTCCTTGCCGCTGCGGCGGATGACGTCGCGGATGAACTCCAACTGGTTGGGGTCGAGGCCGGTGGTGGGCTCGTCGAGGATGAGCACCTGGGGGTCGTGGATGAGGGCCTGTGCGAGTCCCACACGCTGGCGGTAGCCCTTGGAGAGCTGTGCGATGCGCTTGTTGGCTTCGGGCTGCAGGCCGGTGAGCTCGATCATCTCGTCGGCGCGCTGCTTGATGTCCTTCACCCCGCTGAGGCCGGCGGCGAAGCGCAGATACTCGCGCACATACATGTCGAGGTAGAGCGGGTTGTGTTCAGGCAGATAGCCTATGCAGCGGCGCACGGCGAGGGTGTCGTCGTAGATGCTGTGTCCGCAGACAGTGGCTTCGCCTTCGGTAGGCGGGATGAAGCAGGTGAGAATTTTCATCAGCGTCGACTTGCCGGCGCCGTTGGGGCCCAGCAGGCCCACTATTTCGCCCTGCTGCACCGTGAAGGTGACGTGGTCCACGGCTCGTTGTTCACCGTAGAGCTTGGAGATATCCTTGATTTCTATCATTTCTTGTTTTTTTCTATCTGTGCCGCCTGGTCGAGGGGGATGCGTTCGCCGCGGTAGATGGCGATAACGAAAGCGTCGCGGAACGAGGTGGTTTCCTTAATCTTCTTGCAGCGCTGGCGGGCTTCCTGCACCGAGGGGTAATCGCCAGCGGAGTAGACGTAGTATTTGCCGTTCTGCACAACGTGGATGTCCCTGACACCCTGCAGGTCGGGGTCGCCTGCTTTCATCTGGCGCTGGGCTGTGCAGAACTGCACACGGTAGGTAACGCCGGCATCGCTTTGCGTCTTGGTGGCGGGCTTGGACTCCTGCTTGGGTTGCTGTTGTGCAGGCTTGGTCTCGGGTTGGGGTTTGGGGGCAGGCTGAGCCTCCTGCTTAGGTGCAGGTTGCTGGGGCTGCTGCACGGCGGGCAACTGCACGGCAGGAGTGGGTTTCTCCGTGGGTGCCGCCACCGGCTCCACCACTTCGGCCACCACCGTATCGGGGGCAGCCACCTGTTGCGGCTCGGGAACAGGTTCGGGTTGCGGTGCAGGCTGCTGCTTTTCGGCTACGGGCTCCGGTTCGGGTTTGGGGGCCTCTTTCTTCGTCTCCTCGGCCTTGGTGGGCACGTTCCAGCCCTTGAGGTTGATGACGGGGTTGGCGATGCGGTTGGTGCCTTCTTCGGCTGACTTGTAGTTCATAAAGGCGTTGAAGAGACACACAGCAATCTTGGCCTGTCCTTCGTCGCTGAGCATGAAGGACTCCTCGGTGGGGTTGCTGATGAAGCCTATCTCGGTGAGCACCGAGGGGCAGGTGGTCTTGTAGAGCACATAGAGCTCGGCCTGCTTCACACCGCGGTTGATGGTGCGCAGGTTCTGGCGGTATTGGTTCTGTATAGCTTGAGCGAAGTTGAGGCTCTTGTCGATAAAGGCGTTCTGGAACATGGTGAGCATCACGTAGGTCTCGGGCGCATTGGGGTCGAAGCCACTGTAGTCGGCATTGTCCTTATAGCCGGCTTCGAGCAGTATGTCGGCGTTCTCTTTCTTGGCCACTTCCAGATTGGCGCGGCTCTCGGAGAGGCCCATCACAAAGGTCTCCACGCCTGTGGGCGAGCTGGTGGGGTGCGAGTTGGCGTGCACCGAAATGAAGAGGTCGGCCTTGTTGCGGTTGGCTATGTGGGCGCGCTCGGCCAGCGAGATGTCCACATCGGTGGTGCGAGTGTAGATGACCTTCACGTCGGGGTAGTTGTCCTCGATGAGTTTGCCAAACTTCTTGGCCACCGAAAGGGTGATGTCCTTTTCCCACGAGCGGCTGCCCTGGGCCCCTGGTTTGGCGCCACCGTGACCCGGGTCAACGACCACCGTACGCACGTGATAGGTGTCTTTTTTTTGCGAAAAAACAGCCCCGCAGGGTAAAAGCAACACAATAATTATCGCAAATAATCGTTTCATAGCCAAAACAATAACTTTTTTGTTTTACAGTTTGCATAAATAGTTTTATCTTTGCAAACTGAAATGCAAAGATACGAACATTTTTTGAATATTGAAAATTTAATAATTTGAGGGTAAACGGAGGACACTTGCTGAGGGCGCTGCTGCTGCCGCTGATGGTGGCGGTGGGCTTGTCGGCGTCGGCGCAGCGCGACATTGACACTCTGGCCCGTGTCTCCTCCAACGCCATCAAAAGCACCATCAAATACAAGGCCAAGGACTCGGTGGCCATCAACCTCGACACACGGCACGCTTTCCTATACACCGACGGCAGCATCGACTACGACAAGATGATCCTGCAAGCCGACCGCGTGTATGTGGATTTTGAGAACCAGATTCTCCATGCCCACGGCACCACCGACACCGCCGGCAACATCGCCGGACGCCCCTACTTCAAGCAGGACGATGCCGAATATCACGCCGACACCATCACCTTCAACTACAACACCCAGAAGGGCATCATCCAGAGCGTCATCACCCAGGAGGGCGACGGATTTCTGCACGGCAACAAAGTGAAGAAACTCAACGACAGCGTTATGTACCTCAGCGGCGGCAGCTATACCACCTGCAACTACGCCCACCCCCACTTCGCCATCAACTTCACCAAGTCCAAGCTCATCACCAACGACAAGATTGTCACCGGCCCTGCCTGGCTCACCGTCGAGGACGCCCCCACCCCTGTGGCGCTCCCCTTCGCCTTCTTCCCGCTCAATAAAAACCGCCAAAGCGGCGTGCTTATCCCCTCCTATGGCTGGATGAACTATCGCGGCTACTACCTCAAGGACGGCGGCTATTATTTCGCCTTCAACGACTTCATCGACCTGGCCCTCACCGCCGAGCTCTACACCAACCTCAGTTGGGCCCTTGAGGCCAAAAGCAACTACTACCGGCGCTACAAATACAAGGGTGCCGTCGACCTGCGTTTCGGACAGACCTTTGAGGGTATTCGCGGCGACAGCAATACCTTCAGCGCCTTTGACGACTTCAAGTTCACTTGGCGCCACGACCAAGACCCCAAGGCCAATCCCTACAGCCGCTTCTCGGCCAACGTCAACCTGCAGAGCCGCAACTACAACAAAAACACCACCAACCGCAACGACTACTTCAACTCCACCACCACCTCTTCCATCAGCTACACCACCAAGCTCGGCTCCTACCTCAACCTCACCGCTTCGGCCCGCGAGTCGTTCAACGCCCAAACCGGTGTGATGAACATCAAGTTGCCATCTATCTCACTATCCTCCATCACCGTCTACCCCTTGCGCCGCCGCAACCCCTCGGGTGCCTACCGCTGGTGGGAAAACATCTCGCTCTCCTATGTCCTCAATGCCGAAAACAACCTCACCACCCAGGACACCGACCTCTTCAAGACACAGACTTTAGGCCTGATGCAGTACGGCATCCAGCACCAGATACCCCTCTCCAGCACCGTCAAAGTGCTCAAATTCTTCAATTGGACCAACTCCGTCAGCTACAACGAACGCTGGCATTGGAGCACCATCCGCCAGAACTATGACGACCAAACCGGCGTCACCACCACCGACACCGTCTTCGGTTTCAAGAGCAACCGCGACTTCACCCTCACCTCCTCGCTCTCCACTCGCATCTACGGCATGTTCCAATTCAAGGCCGGCCCGCTGAAGGCCCTGCGCCACGTCATCAACCCCAGCATCGGTTTCAGCTACCACCCCGACTTCGGCGACGAGCGCTACGGCTGGTGGCAGCAGTACACCGACACCACAGGTTACGTCCACCGCTACTCCATCTTCCAGCAGAGCCTCTACGGCGGCCCGCCCGACGGCAAGAGCGGCAGCCTCCGGCTCGGTCTTGGCAACAACCTCGAAATCAAAGTCCAGAACCCCTTCGACACCACCGCTGAAGTCATCAAGGTGCCCCTCATCGAGAGTCTTAACCTCAGCATGAGCTACGATATGGCCAAAGACTCGCTGCGCCTCTCCAACCTCGCTGTCAGCGGCCGCACCACCCTCTTCAAGGCCCTGGTGCTCAACTACAGCGGTTCCTTCAGCCCCTATGTCATCGACACCCTCGGACTTGTTCACAACAAGCTGCTCATCAACGAGGAGGGTCGCCTTTTCCGCATGGACAACTCCACCTGGAGCGCCCAGCTCTCCTACAGCCTCAACAACAAAACCTTCAGTGGCGACAAAGACAGCAAGAGCGAGGGACGCCCCACCCGCACCATCATCCAAACCCCGATAGGATACAACAGCTCGCTCCTCACGGGCGGCTATGTCGACTTCAGCGTCCCCTGGAATGTCAGTTTCAGCTATACCTTCAGCCATGTTGACCGCTACGTGGCGCGCGAGATGAACTTCAAGAGCGAGACCATCCAGAGCATCACCCTCTCGGCCAACGTCAGCCTCACCAAGAATTGGCGCCTTGCCATGAGTACCGGCTACGACATCGCCAACCACGGCATGAGCTACACCACCGTCGACATCTATCGCGACCTGCACTGCTGGGAGATGCGCTTCAGCTGGGTCCCCTTCGGCTACTACCAGAGCTGGTTCTTCCAAATCAACATCAAGGCCGACGCCCTGCGTGACGTCAAGTACGAGAAGCGCAAGACCTACCTTGAGAACCAGAGCTATTATTCGTATTAAACGAAACCACAAGTATATGGAAAACAAGAAACTCTACTACAGCATCCGCGAAGTCTCCGACGAACTCGGCGAACCCGCCTCGGTGCTCCGCTTCTGGGAGACGGAGTTCGACTGCCTGAAGCCCGTCAAAAACCGCCGCGGCGTGCGCAACTACACCGAGCACGACATCGACCTGCTACGCCGCATACAATACCTCACCCGCCAATGCGGCTACACCCTTGAAGGCGCCCGCGAACAGATGCGCACCCGTCCGCTCGACGACCCCAAGCAGACGGTCATCAACAACCTCACCGAGCTGCGCCGCACCCTCGTGGCCCTCAAAGAGACCCTCTAAAGCTCCATTAATTTCAGGAAAGCCGCAGGGACGGGAGTCTCGAACCGCAGCCGCCGGCCGGTAACGGGGTGCGTGAAGCAGAGACGGAAGGCGTGCAGACAAAGCCGGTTGACCGGCGAGAGGTCTTCCTTATATCCATACATCGGGTCGTGCACCACAGGGTGCTGCAAGTCGCGCAGGTGCACACGTATCTGGTTCCTTCTTCCTGTATCGAGTTTCAATTCCACCAACGAGTAGCGGCGGCTCGTCTGCTTCACCTCGTAGTGCGTCACCGCCAACTTGCCTCCATTGTCCACGGGCGACGACAGCACACAGTACTCGCCGTCGGTGAACCAGCTCTTCACCTCGCCCTTCGGCGGCTCAATCTTGCCCCACGCCACCGCCACATAGCGACGGTCGAACACCATCCCCTTCCAATCCTCCTCGAACTTCTGGCTCACCTCCTTGCTCTTGCTCACCACCATCAGGCCGCTGGTGTCGCGGTCGAGGCGATGCACGATGTGGGCGTGGCAGCGCTGGTGCGACGCCTCCAGGTATTGGTTCAGCACCGTGATGACCGTTTTGTCGTTGGGGAATTTGCTGTAGCTCAGCAGCCCTTCGTGCTTGTTGACGACGAAGAGGTGCTGGTCCTCGTAGACGATGTCGAGGTCGCGTGGCCGCAGGCGGTCCTTGCCGGTAGCCTTTTCGATGCTCACCTTCATGCCCTTTTGCAGGGGGAAGTTGAACTGCGACGTGCGCCGCCCGTCGACATAGACATTGTGCGCCAGCAGCTCCTTCACCTTCGTACGGCTGCTGTCGGGCATGATTTCCTGTAAGAACGTGAGCAACTCCTTCGGCTCACTGACGATGTATTCATTCTGTTTCATTTCGGCTGCAAAAATACAAACTTTTTCTCATTTGGCGAAACTTCTTATTTGTTCTTGTCGTTGAACCCGTCCCAAATCTTCAGTTCCAGCTGGTTGGGCAACAGTTTAATCAGCACCGGCAGGCAATAGTTCATCACGCCGGGCTTCACCACATGGCGTTTGTGCAACATGCCTCGCAGGGCCCGTTTCACCAGCCATTGCGGCGTGCGGATGAGCCCTACGGCGACTCCCAGCCGCATCATGCGCGGCTTTATGCGGTAGAGCGGTGTGGCCACTGCGGCAGGCAACACGGTGGTCACCCCGACACCATAGGGCGCCAGCTCGAAATACAACGACTTGGAAAAACTCTTCAGATAGGCTTTCGTGGCCGAATACATCGTTATGCCGGGCGTCGGCAGCTTTGCCGTCATCGACGACATATTGACGATATACCCACGGCGCCGCTCCTTCATGGCCTCGCCGAAGAGCATCATCAGCCGCGTGGGAGTGACGACATGCAGGCGCAGCATCGTGAGGGCTTTTTCCTGCGTGGCTGTGTCGAGCTCGTGGAAGAAGAACATGCCAGCATTGTTGACCAAAATGTCCACCTCGAGGTGCCGCTCCTGGCAATAGTTCCACACCTCGTCGGCCGCCGACTCCTGCGAGAGGTCCATATAGAGGCCCCACGACTGCACACCGTACTGCTCCGTCAGCATCTGCGGGAGTGTCTCCAACAACTCTTTCTGCACAGACACCATCAGCACATTGCAGCCTTTGGCGGCCAACTGCCGACAGTACTCCCACCCCATGCCCGACGTGCCGCCGGTAACCAACGCATTGTATCCTTTTATGTCTTTCATTCCAGATCGTATAAAACTAACTTCGGGGTAACCTCGGGATGACTTCGGGATAACATCGGGACAACATCGGGGCGGCCGTATTGTTCCACGTGAAACATTGGTTTTTGTTGGGTTTTCAACAATTCGGGTCGTACAAATCAACAATCTCGTAGGGGTTGCCAATCTCGTGGATGAACTTCAACATGTCGTCGCGGGTTATCACCAGCGAGGCGCGGTTGTCGTTGGGGTGGAAGCTGACCTTCTCGGCGTGGAGGAGGTTCCTGTCCACGAAGAGGGTCACCTCGTGGTTCGCATCGTTTACAAGTGTAAACAACGACACGCTGCCCGGCCGCACACCGAGGTAGCGCATCATGCGCTCAGGGCTGGCGAAGCTGAGTTTCCCCTGGTGCAGGCGGTGCTCCATGTCGTGGATGTCCATCGGGAAACGGCTGTCCATGATGACGAGGTAGTGGCGGTTGCCTTTGTGGTTGCGGAAGAAGAGGTTCTTGCAGAGCGTGGTGCCCTCGCCACGATAGAACTGCGCGGCAATCTCGATGGTGGGCGCCTCGGGGTGCTCGTAGTAGTCGAAGGGGATGCCCATGCGGTTGAGGGCATCGTATACTTGGGGTTGTCCTATCATTTGATGATGCCGAGTTGCTTCGACATGTCGAGCATGCGGACGATGGGACGCTTGGCGGCCTCGATCATCTCGGGGCTCATCAGTATTTCGGGTTGCTCGTCGCGCAAGCACTTATAGAGCTTCTCCAGCGTGTTGAGCTTCATGTAGGCGCAGTCGTCGCAGGCACAGCTCTTGTTGTCGCGCAGGGTGATGAATTCTTTGTCGGGGTTTTCGCGCTTCATCTCGTAGAGGATGCCCGTCTCGGTGGCCACGATGAACTGTTTGGCCGCGGAGGCTTTGATGTAGTTGAGCATGGCCTTGGTGGAACCTATAAAGTCGGCCACCTTCAGCAGGGCGGGGTTGCACTCGGGATGGGCGATGACGGGTGCATCGGGATGCTCGGCCTTGAGCTGCAGCACCGCTTCGGCCTGCATGGCGTCGTGCACGGTGCAGACACCGTTCCAGAGCAGCATATGGCGACCGGTGACCTGGTTGATATAGCCACCCAGGTTGCGGTCGGGGGCGAAGATGATTTTCTGCTCTTCGGGCAACGCGCGCACCAGCTTCTCGGCGTTGCCGCTGGTGCAGATAAGGTCGCTGAGGGCTTTTATCTCGGCCGAACAGTTGACGTAGCTGATGACCATGTGGTCGGGGTGCTCGGCTTTGAACTTGGCGAAGTCTTCGGCCTTGCAACTTTCGGCCAACGAGCAGCTAGCTTCCATGTCGGGCAGCAACACCTTGCGTTGAGGATTGAGAATTTTGGCTGTTTCGGCCATGAAATGCACGCCGCAGAAAACAATAATGTCGGCCGTAGCCTCCTGGGCCTTCTGAGCCAACGCCAAACTGTCGCCTACATAGTCGGACAGCTCCTGTATCTCATGACGCTGGTAGTAGTGTCCAAGTATGACGGCGTTCTTTTCCCGTTTCAGCCGCAGTATTTCCTGTTTCAATTCTTCGTTGGTCATATCAACTGTATTAATTTCAAAGTGCAAAAGTACTAAAAAAAACTCACTTATCCGCACTCCATCAATAATATTCTTTAAAATGATTTTATTTTTTGTTTATTTCTTATGGGTGTTAATTTGGTTGATAACTGTGCTAACTGCATCTTGGCAGATAAAGTTATCAGAGCACTATCCACACAGTTATCAGCACTTCTATTCCTTTGAATTCAATAATTTGTGTTTTTTATCAACGAGTTGTTAATTAGGTGTGCAAACAGTTAAAAGTTTATATCCCGAAACAGCAGTTACGAAGGGATGGTTTTGTTGAAAAGGGGCTGAAAAAAAGGGTGTTTTTCAACATGGAAAACTTATCAACCGAGGTATGAAAAGGAATTAACATAAGGACTAACAGCAGGTGTTGAGAACGGGGTGTGGTCATAAGATGTTGAAAAGTTGAAAAGGGGGAAGTGGGTGGGAGTGAAATAATTGTCGTATCTTTGCAAAAAATATTCCGTACTATGAAGGAAATCATCCCTATTGCCTGCGACCACGCGGGTTACGAACTGAAACTGAAAGTGATAGAGCACCTCAAGGCACGCGACTTGGAGGTGAAAGACTTTGGCACCCACTCGACCGAGAGCTGCGACTATCCCGATTT
>JAFZKV010000093.1 GCA_017551765.1 Bacteroidales bacterium | reverse complement strand
CCCGCATCAACGATGCGGGGCCTTCTCGTTTAGTAGCTGGTGGCTATCTTTAGCAATATTTTGTTCAGTTTGTCGGCTGCCTCCTTGGCTGTACAGGTGTAGTCGTTGGCCATGATGGCGAAGGCCAGCGTCTCGCCGCTGCGCGTGGTGATGTAGCCGGCATAGGACTTCACGCCCTCCATGCTGCCGGTCTTGACGTGAACGGTGATGTCCTTGGGCAGCGACGGCAGCAGGTTCTTGGCGGTGCCGCTCTGACCTGCGACGGCCAGCGAGTTGAGGAACTTCTCGTGGAATTGTTCGCGGCTGAGTATCATAAGGTAGCGGCAGAGGAAGTCGGCGGTGGTGCGGTTGAGGCGCGACAGGCCGCTGCCGTCGACGATGCGCACACCCGAGGCGTCGAGCCCTCGCTCGCGGAAGTAGTCGGTCACCGCTTTGGCACCGTTCTCGAAGCTGCCGCTGCCATACTTGACATATCCCAGGTACTTGAAGATACTTTCGGCGTAGATGTTGTTGGAGGTGAGGTTGGTATACTGCGCAATGGTGTAGTAGTGAGGGCTGTAGTAGTCGAGCACGGGACGCAAGCTGTCGGGGATGGAGTAGACCTGAAGCGAGCCCGACGAGATACCGATGCCGAGAGTGCGCAGATGCGAGGCGAAGAGGTCGGCGCAGGTGCGGGCAGGATTGGGCAAGGCCCCTCGCACGGCGAAGTCGTTCTTGCCCATCGGCACGGTGCCGCGATAGAGGCGCTCCTTCGAGGTGGGACTGCCGTAGATAATCACTTGGTCGCCCGTGTTCTCGGCTGCGGTGGTCACTTCGCACACCCCGTGTATGTCAATATTCTTGGGCTGGGTGCGTACCGCTGTGGCGGGATGCCCGAGGCGTTTGGCGGGGTTGAAGTAGACGAAATACATATTCTCGTGGAAGTTCAAGCCGCTGACGCCGGCACCGTAGTAGTTGCCCACGTCGCCCCACTGCCAGCTGTCGTGCAGCGGCTGCTCGTCGAAGACGGTGACGTTGTAGCACACGCGTCCGTCCACACGTCTGATGCCTTTCTTTTTCAGCGCGCTGGCCCACCCGTTGAAAAGCGAGTCGGGCGAGGTCTGTCGGTAACGGTAGGAGCCCAACAGAGGGTCGCCGCCGCCGATGAGGTAGATGTTGCCGTGCAGGATGCCGTCGCGGTCAATGTCGCCGCGCACCGCCACCTTGGTGGTGAAGCGGAATTCGCTGCCCAGCCGTGCGAAGCCCACACCCGTGGTGAAGAGTTTTTCCACCGAGGCCGGCACCATCGACCGCTCGGCGTTGTAGCTGTAGAGGTGCTTGCCGGTGGTGACGTTGTACACGCATACGCTCAGCGTGCCGTGCTTCATCGACTCCTCCTGCTGCACCTGTTTCACCAACTTGTCCAGCTCGGCGGTGTTTTGTGCCTGAAGCGAATTGGGAATTAAAAATGAAGAATGAAGAATTATGCTTGCGCAAAGAAATATCCGTAGCAATCCAAGAGGCTTAATATTCATAATTCTTAATTTTTAATTCTCAATTCTTAATTTTTAATTCTTAATTCCTCATTAATCTGTTCTATTTGGTCGAGCAGCGTGTCGCGTCCGTAGCCGGTGAGCGACGAGGTGAGCACCATTGGCGGCAGCGGGTCCCACTGCTCGGACAAGGCCTGCTTCATCAGTTTGATGTTGCCCATCACCTCGCGCTGCTTTTCCTTGTCGCTCTTGGTGAAGACGATGGTCAGCGGCACACCGTGACTGCCCAGGAACTCGAGAAACTCGAGGTCGATACGCTGCGGCGGTATGCGGCTGTCGACCAGCACATAGGTGTTGGTCAGCTGCTCGCGGTGCAGGAAGTAGTCGCGCATCATGGTGCTCCATTGCGCGCGCGACGACTTGCTGGTGCGTGCGTAGCCGTAACCCGGCAGGTCCACCAGATACCACTCATTGTTGATGAGGAAGTGATTTATCAGCTGCGTCTTGCCCGGGCGACCGCTGGTTTTGGCCAAGCCTTTGACGCCGGTAAGCATGTTGATGAGCGACGACTTGCCCACGTTGCTGCGCCCGATGAAGGCATACTCGGGACGTCCGTCCTGCGGGCACTTGCGGTAGTTGGGGCTGCTGATGCTGAAGGTGGCGCTCTTGATAATCATCGCTGTGCTACTTTTTGGTGCGGCGTCCGCGTTTGATGTCGTTGATTTCGTTGCGCAGTTCGCGGCTCTTCTCGCGCAGGGCCTCACGTTGAAGTTGCAAGGCCTTCAGCTCGCTGAGCTCCTGCATGTTGGCCTTCTCTTCATCGGTGGTGTTGCGCCACCAGGGCAGGCGTTTCATGTTGATGCGGAACAGCCGTTTGCGGTCGAGTTTGAGGTTCTTCTCCGAGTAGCTGTCAATGTGGCGCACCCGCTTGTCGGCGTTGATGTCCTTGAGGGTGATGAGGATGCCGATGCCGTTGGTGCCCGGCAGGCCGTGGTCGGGGCAGGTGCCGAAGTAGCGCATCGTCGAGCTGAGGTTCATGTAGGCGTTCACCAGCGGGGGCACCGTGCAGCCGCGCGACCGCACGGCGTGCAGCAGTATCTGGTAGTCTTCCTTGTAGTTGCGCCCGTTGAAGAGCTTCACCAGCTGGTTGTAATCCATCTCAATGCGGGTGGGGTGGAAGGGCCACATCAACCCGTCGGGGTCGGGGAAGTACTTCTGGTAGAAGTAGAGCATCATGTCGCGCGCCTCGGTGTCCATCGAGTCGTAGATGGTGATTTTGCCGAGGAAGTAGCGTGTTTCGACCATTTCCAGCACCAGGGCGCCGATGCCGTCCCATAGGTTGTCGAGCGAGTAGAGCCCCTTGCTGAGGTTGTTGCCCGGCTGGTAGGCCGGCTGCACGAAGGCGCGCCCCAGCTCGACGGTGTAGGGCAGGTAGTTGTCGAGGAAATCCTGGCTGAAATGGTAGTGCTCGGCGGTGGGGGTGGCGATGGTGCCGTCTTCGCGCTGCAGCATGGTGCTGCCGTGGTTGTAGCGGTAGCCGCCCACAATCTCCTCGTTTTCGGTGTCCCACACGAAGAGCTGCTTGCAGCAGTAGGGGTCGGGCAGGGTGTCGTATTCGTCGATGTCCACCTCCTTGCCGGTGCCGCCGCCGTCGGTGGCGAAGCTCAGTTCGCGCAGGCGTCCGATCTCGCGCATGATGTTGGGCGAGAGGTGCGCCGTGGTGATGTATATCTCTTTCTTGCCGCGGTTGGTCTTGCGCAGGAAATGCTTCTGCTTGAGTTCTTTCTTGATCAGTTCGCGGTCCACCGGCGGTGCAATGTAACTTAAATCCATCTTAAACGTAAAACTTTAAACGTAAAACCTTAAACGTAAAACTTTAAACGTAAAACCTTAAACTCTGCCTTCGGGTCCTCTCTCAGTTTGTACACGTGCTCCTTCACCATCTGGGCCCACTCGGCTGCAGTGTGCCGCTTGTCGAAGGTCTGCCACGGAATGGGTCGTCCGAAGGTGATGGTGAAGGTCTTGCCGCGCTGGGCGTACATCTCGGCCGGCAGCAGCGCCATCTCGAAGTTGAACTTGATGCCCAAGCCCTTGCGCAGGTTGGCCAGGCGGTAGAAACGCTTGCGGTTGCGCGCGTCGGTGTAGACGGGCACCACGTCGCGCTGGTATCTCACCGCCTTCTTGATGAAGGTGGCCTTCCACTCCAGGTCCTTGATTTCGCCGCCCTGCAGGCGCGAGCAGAGGCCCGCCGGGAAGTAGAGCAGCGCGTTCTGGGCGGCGAAGGCGTCTTCGAGTTGCGCCAGCGCCTTGCTCTTGTTCACCTTGTCGATAGGCACAAACAGCTCCTTCAACCCTGGCAGGTAGAGCAGGAAGTCGTTGACGGGGAACTGCACGTCGCTCCTCACTCGGCCCACGGCGGCCATCAGCGCCAGGCCGTCGGGGCCGCCCAGCGGATGGTTGCCCGCCACCAGCGGGTTGCCGTCGAGGGGTATATTCTCTTCGCCCACGGTGCGGATGGTGATGTTCAGGTCCTGCGGGTCGCTGCCCTCGAGGAACTTGTGCACAAAGTCCAATCCGAAATACTCGCGGTTGAGATAGATGCCCTTGTTCAGGTCGGGCACGTGCAGCAGCCGCTCCATGCCACTCACCGCCCAGCGCGGCAGTTTTACATGCTTTGCGCTCAATATCTTCTCGATATTGATGTGCCGCGGCCCTATTTCAATGTGTTCTCTCTCCATAGTAGAATGATACTTTTTCGGCTGCAAAAGTACACAAAATAATCCAACCGTCGCGCGCCTATATATAAAAGTTAATAATATCTTATCAACAGCACTGCCCTGACTCCGCCATTTCTTCAATTGTTTTTCAGTAGTTCTTCAACAGTTCTTCAAGAAAAAATTGAAGAACTGTTGAAGAACTGTCGATGAACAGTTGTTGAAAGGTGGGAGTCAACACCGACCGTTCGGTGGTCGTTCTTTGGTCGTTCTTTGCTTTTTTCCAAAGAACGACCAAAGAACAGCCGGTGTTAGATCGGTTTTGGTGCCTTGTCAATAGGACTGTGACAAAAAAAATCTTGTGCCGTTCGGATTATTTTGCTATCTTTGCATCTATTAATAGTATGTGGTATGAACTGCAATGTGTTGAAAAACGGTAGGTTGCTTGTTGCGGGATGCCTCTTTGGGGTGTTGTTTGCGCTGTTGCCGATGGTGGTGGCGGCGCAGGGCTTGGAGGTGACTGCACCGCTCAGCCTCACCTCGCGCCAGGAGGCAGTGCAATACGAGCGTTTCGACTACAATCTCAACCGTTGCGCTGTGGTGGTGGTATATCTCGACGACGACAATGTGGACTTCCAGGGCGATGTGCGTTCCACGCAGTACCGTGGCAACGGCGAGTGGTGGGTGTGGATGATACAGGGCGCAAGTTGG
>JAFZKV010000092.1 GCA_017551765.1 Bacteroidales bacterium | reverse complement strand
GGTGGACTTTGTTTTGGGAGATGTTCTTGGTTTACACACTCCTCAGGCGCTTCTTTGCACACAATCCTCTGCCCGAAATGCCACAGGCATTTCTCTTCCTAACTTAGGGGAGCAGCAGAAATATGACCTTATTGTCAGTAACCCTCCGTATGTCCGCATGAGTGAGCGGGCTGCCATGCAGGACAATGTGCTGGTCTATGAACCTGGGCTGGCGCTGTTTGTGCCCAATGACGACCCGCTACGGTTCTATAAGGCTATTGCGGCGATAGCACAAAGAAGCCTGAAGAAAGAGGGACTGCTGGTGGTGGAAATCAACGAGGCATTGGCCGACGAGACTTGTGCTGTTTTTGCAGCAGTAGGACTTAAGTCAATGGTATATAAAGACTTTCGAGGCAAATCGCGATGGATTAGCGCTGTTTGGAATCCATGATGATGGTCACGGGTCCGTCATTGACCAGCGCCACCTGCATATTGGCGCCGAAGACACCGGTCTCTATCTTTTTGCCGAAGAGTTCCTGTAGTTTGGCCACGAACTTCTCGTACATCGGCACCGCAAAGTCGGGCTTGGAGGCGTGGATATAGCTGGGCCGATTGCCCTTCTTGGTCGAGGCCATCAGGGTGAATTGGCTGACCACCAGGATACCGCTGTCGGGCACCTCTGTTATCGGAATATTCATCACCCCCTCGCTGTCGTCGAAGATGCGCATCTGCACCACTTTGCGACAAAGGTAGTCGATGTCCTCGTCGGTGTCCTCGTCGCAGATGCCCACAAGTATCATCAAGCCCTGACCGATAGCTCCGTGCACTTGGCCATCGATGGCGACCGACGCCTCGCGTACCCGTTGAATGACAATCCTCATTGTTTTATAACGTTAATTACCGTGAATTGATTCGTTAATTATCGTAAATTTAGTATACAAAATGCATGTTTCTGTCAAGACGGCAGCATAGGTTGTCTCTTTCAATGAAGGCGTAGCGTTCTCCTTCTAAACTCTCGGCACCAAAATTGATAAGAAGCCCCATAGGCATTTTTGTTAACCGTAGGTAATTAAAAAGTTGTGCGCGATGTACTGCGGCAAGTTCATCTACTGATTTCAGTTCAATACAAATATCTCCGACTACCATGTCTAATCGGTATTTCTTTTCCAATAGATGATTCTTATAGTAACAATTCACCTCTTTTTCCAACACATTATCAATGCCATTGTCAAGCAATTCAAAATGTAGGCTTTCTGCGTACACAGCTTCCAATAGTCCACTACCCAACGTACGGTGTACACACATGGCAGCACCTATAATTTCGTATACCAAGTCTGTGTATTTCATATAGTCAACCATAATAACTATTATTTATGGCAATTAACGGCTCAATTTACGATAATTAACGTAAATATTAGTTTTCTATGATATTTAGTTTGGCGAACTTGAGCATCAGTTGTTTCTGGCCGACACCCTCGAAGAAGACCGTAGCCTTGCGCGAGTCGCCTGCGCCCTCAATGCCCAGCACTTTGCCCACGCCGAACTTCTCGTGCTGCACCTTCATGCCAGGCATGATGCTGCCTATTTGGGCAGGGCTGTTGGGGATGGTGGCGGTGCGGGGTTTCTGAGTCACCGGAGTATTCCGAGTAGTCTGGGTATTCTGGTTGTGCTTGCCAACATTGAAGAAGGCGCTTGGCAGGGTGCCGGCCTGCGGGAACGACTGCCTCCGCGGCATCTCGATATACTTCGGGTCTATCTCCTCCACGAAACGGCTCACCTCGCCCCCCAGCCGCTGCCCGTTGTTGAAGCGTGTCTGTGCATAGCTGAGGGTCACCTGCCGCTCGGCCCTTGTCACGGCCACATAGAACAGCCGGCGCTCTTCCTCCAGCTCGGCACGGGTGGCGGCCAGGAACGAGGGGAACAGCTGCTCCTCCATGCCGACCACGTAGACATAGGGGAACTCCAAGCCCTTGGCGGCGTGGATGGTCATCAGGCTCACCTTGTTGGCATCCTTGTCCTTGTCTTTATCCTCGCTTGTGTAGAGCAGCACCTGCTGCAGGAACTCGTCGAGAGTTTTTAGCGATGAGTGATGAGTGATGAGTGATGAACTTTCGGATGCATCAGCCTGTTCATCACTCATCACTCCAAACTCATCACTTTCTTCTACGAACTCCTGCACGCCGTTGAGCAGCTCTTCGATGTTCTCTATGCGTTCGGCGCTTTCGGCGTCGTTCTCCTCGCGCAGCGCTTTTAGGATGCCGCTGCCGTAGACAATCTGCTTGGCCAGCGTAAAGGCGTCGGTGGTGGCCACCTGGGCCCCGAAGCGCTTAACCATAAAGACGAAGTCGGTAATCTTCTGCACCGTGCCGCTGGTGAGGCCCAGGCCGAAATCGGCGATATTCTCCAGCACCGTCCAGATGCTGATGTCGTTGTCGGCCGCCGCCACGCGTATCTTGTCCATCGTCGTCTGTCCGATGCCGCGGGCGGGGTAGTTGATGATGCGCACCAGACTCTCGTCGTCGTGTGGGTTGACGGCCAGACGCATATAGGCCAGCACGTCCTTCACCTCGCGGCGGCCGTAGAAGCTGATGCCCTGGTAGACGCGGTAGGGGATGTTCATCTTGCGCAGGGCATCCTCCACCGAACGCGAGAGCGAGTTCTGTCGGTAGAGCACGGCGAAGTCGCGATAGTCGGCCTCCTCGCCCAGGCGAGTGTCCTGTATCGAGTCGGCCACCCGCATGCCCTCGTCCTTCTCGTCGTCGCAGCGCAGCAGGCGCAGGCGGCGCCCGTCGGCATTGTCGCTCCACAGCTCCTTCTCTATCTGGTCACGGTTGTGGCCGATAATGCTGTTGGCCGCCGCCACAATGGTCTTGGTCGAGCGGTAGTTCTGCTCCAGCTTGAAGAGCTGCATCTGGGGGTAGTCGCGCTTGAAGTTGAAGATGTTCTGTATGTTGGCGCCGCGGAAGGCGTAGATGCTCTGCGCATCGTCGCCCACCACGCAGATGTTCTGGTGCCGGGCCGCCAACTTCTTGACGATGAGGTACTGTGCGAAGTTGGTGTCCTGATACTCGTCCACCATAATGTATTGGAACCTTTGCTGGTACTTCAGCAGCACGTCGGGGAAGTCGCGCAGCAGGATGTTCATGTTGAACAGCAGGTCGTCGAAGTCCATTGCGTTGCTGTTGTGCAGGCGCTGGTCATACATCTGGTAGATGGTGCCTATGGCGGGACGCTTGGCGTCGATGTCGGTCTGGTAAATCTCGGGGTTCTCCATGTACTCCTTCGGCCCCAGCAGGTTGCTCTTGGCCATCGAGATGCGGCCCAGCACATAGCTGGGCTTGTAGGCCTTGGGGTCGAGGTTCAGCTGTTTGACAATCTGCTTGATGGCGGCCTTGCTGTCGTCGGTGTCGTAGATGGTGAAGCTGTTGGTATAGCCCAACTTGTTGCCGTCGCTGCGCAGCAGGCGTGCGAAGACCGAGTGGAAGGTGCCCATCCACAGGTTGCGCGCCTCGCTGCCCACCAAATTTATTATCCTCTCTTTCATCTCGCCGGCGGCCTTGTTGGTGAAGGTCAGCGCCAGGATATGGAAGGGATCCACGCCCTGCTCCACGAGGTGCGCAATGCGGTAGGTCAGCGTGCGTGTCTTGCCGCTGCCGGCGCCGGCGATAATCATCACAGGCCCCTCGGTGCACTCGGCAGCCTCGCGCTGCGGCTCATTCAGTTGTGCCAATAACTCGCTCACAATAACAATGTTTTGTCTTGATGCCTATAGAAAACGTACTTGCAAAGATACGAATAAAAAGCGATACGGGGTCAAAATGTTATTAACATTTTGGGGAGTGCAGGGAGTGCAGGGAGTGCAGGGAGTGCAAAGGAGTGAGAGGGGAGTGAGGGGGGAGTGAGGGAGGAGTGAGGGAGGAGTGAAGGTGGAGTGAAAGGGGAGTGAAAGGGGAGTGAAAGAGGAGTGAAAGGGGAGTGAGAGGGACGATACGTCTGGTTGATAACAATGGCAACAAAAAACATTTGTCCCATTCACTCCTTTCTCACTTCCCTCTCACTCCCCTCTCACTCCCTCAAACAAAAAAAGGCCCCCGTCAGGGAGCCTTTTTTTGTCGTCGACTTTAGGGAACTTGACTCCCTAAAGTGCATTTTAGGGAACTTGACTCCCTAAAGTCGTCGAGCTTACTTCACAATCAGCTTGCGGATGGCGGTGGTGTTCTCGCCCGTGATGCGGACGAAGTAGGCACCCTGGGCCATGCCGTTAAGGTCGATGGTGAGTTTGCCGACAGCCTTCTCGCTGAACACCGTGCGACCGTTCATGTCCACGATGGTCACGAGGGCCTCACCCTGGATGCCGTCGACGGTCACCGTCGTGTTGGCGGGGTTCGGGTAGAGGTTGATCAGGCTGCTGTTGACGTCGTCAATGCCTGTGATGGTCACCTGGGTCTGACCAGCCTGGGCCGAACGCTGACCGTCGCAGTAGGCATAGACATAGATGTCGTAGGTCTCGCCTTGCTCAAGGCCGGTGATGGTGGCATTGGTGGTGCCATTGGTCACGACCACCGAGTCAGCACCCGTGGTGAAGCCTTCGAGGTACCACAGCACGTGGTATTCGTTGGCACCGGAGCTGGTCCAAGTCACCATAGCATTGTGACCGTTGGCCACAGCTTCCACATTGGTGGGAGGCAGACAGGCGGTGGTGGTCAGCGTAGCGGTAGAGTCGCACCACACGGTCTCGATGCCGCCGCAGACGGAGGCCACTCTCACAGTGTAGGTCATGTCGGCATAGAGGCCGCTGACGTTGCACATCGGGGTGTTGATGACGGTGTAGTTGGTGTCGATGATACCGGTGCGGAAGACGTTGACGAGCCACTCGGTCTCGTTGCCACCGGGCGTCCAGGTAATCTTACCACCGTTAGGCGTCTCGTTGCTGACCTGGATGTTGGTCGGAGCGAAGCAAGGCAGGTCTTCGGTGGTGAAAGTGACATAATTCCAGCCGCTGGTCATGTTGTCCTCACAGAGGTTGCGAGCGGCAACGGTGTACTGCGTGTTGGGCGTCAGGCCGGTGAAGGTGTAGGTGTGGTTGGTGACGGTAACGAAGTTAACACCCGTCTCATCCCACAGACCTTGGTGGATACCAATCTCAGTGCTGTCGGAACCACTCCAAGTGACGGTGGCAGCGTTGTAGGTAACGCCGGTAGTCGTCATGGCAGAGGGTGCAGCGCAACCGGCACCGCAGCTGATAAGACGTACATTACCAACGGTGGTGGTAGTAGAACCTCCGTTGACAGTATTGATGTCGTAGGGACCGCTGTCCTGATAGATATAGCGACTCTTGATAGCGCTGGCAGCATAAGCCACGAAGGTCTGGCTGCCGCTGTAGCTACCGTTGTCACGTTTCACAGAGAGGAGGATGTTGCTGTGGCCGTCCCATGTGAAGACAGTGTCGAAGTTGTGAAT
>JAFZKV010000091.1 GCA_017551765.1 Bacteroidales bacterium | reverse complement strand
GGCGCCGAGCAGAGCTACTGTATCCTCATGACCAAGGACAAACTGAGCAGTACCGAGCGCGAACGCATAGGCACGCTGGTGAGCACCACCGACGGTTTCCTCATCGCCGAAGCCGACCTGCGGCTGCGCGGCCCGGGCGACATGCAGGGCCTGCAGCAAAGTGGCGCACTCGACCTCAAGCTGGCCTCCATCGTCGACGACGAGCCCCTGGTGGCCGCTACCCGCAACGAGGTGCGCGACCTGCTGGCCGCCGACCCCACCCTCAGCCGCTACCCACTCTTGCAGCAACACCTGCAACAGTCCAAGAACAAGATGCTATGGGGGAAGATATCTTGAAATTGAAAAGTGAAAATTGAAAAGGGAAAGCCCGTTAAACCCATAATGCCCATTAAACCCATAATACCCATCAGTCTCATTGCCGAGGAGGGAGCTTCACTCTCCAGCGGTTCGTTACGCCTTTACGCTTTACTCTCTGGTTCCTCACCTAAGTCAGGGGAGGGGGACCCAAAAGGGGGGGGAGTGTGTGGTGCCATCGACCTCTACAGCTACGACCCACTGAACCGCCGCGCCGCCGTGGGCATCATGGTGGCCAACGAATACCGCCGCCAAGGCTACGCCCTCGCCATGCTCCGTGAACTGCAACAGATAGCCACCAGCAACTACAAACTGCACACCCTCTACGCCGACATCGCAGCCACCAACACGGCCAGCATCGCCCTCTTCCGCAAGGCAGGCTACGAGGAGTGCGGCCGGTTCAAAGAGTGGCTCAACATCGATGACACCTATATCGACACCATACGCTTACAAAAGATACTATGAAGAAGAAGACCATCATTCTAATTATAGTAGCCCTCCTTGCCATTATAGGAGCATTATGCACTCTGACCCTCCTGAACTCCCGCACCGCCAACCCTGAGCCGGTACGCCTCTACCTGCCCGAAGGCACCACCGTTGACGCCCTCTGTGACAGCCTCACCAATAACCTCCCGCCCTGCGGGCGTAATCCACAAATCCAAATATTCCACAGATTAATGGATTACGCCGCAGGCGGGAGAATAAGACCCGGCAGCTATGTCATTGAGCCGCACATGAAGAACCTGGACCTCGTGCGCAAGTTGCGCAACGGCCAGCAGGACCCCGTCCGCCTCACCATCGGCAAGTTCCGCCTGCCGCAGGACCTCAACAACTACCTCAACACGAAGCTGATGCACAACGACTTCAACATCACCCTCGACAGCTTCCACCTCATCCTGCCCGACACCTACGAGGTCTATTGGACCATTACGCCAGAGCAGTTTATGCAGCGCATGAAGAGAGAATACGATACTTTTTGGAAAAACAAAACAACCATTGTCAACGACAGCCTTTCGCTTTTCGCTTTTCGCTTTTCGCTTCACGACATCGTCGTGCTCGCCTCCATCGTAGAGGAAGAAACCAATAACAAATCCGAAAAACCACTGATAGCCAGCGTTTACATCAACCGCATGGAGAAAGGCCTGCCGCTGCAGGCCGACCCGACGGTGAAGTATGCCGTGGGCGACTTCACCCTGCGCCGCATCCTCAACAAGCACCTCCAGACCGATAACCCCTTCAACACCTACATGCACACGGGCCTGCCGCCGGCCCCCATCTGCCTGCCGTCGAAGGAAACCATCCGGGCCGTCGTCTTCGCGCCGCGAACCAACTACCTCTACTTCTGCGCCAGCGACAAATTGGACGGCACCCATCGCTTCGCCGCCACCTTGGCCGAGCACAACCGCAACGCCGCCGCCTACCACGCCGCCCTCAATCGACAGGGCATCAAGCGCTGACAGCACCGTCCTGACTCCGTCATTTCTTTTACCGTTCTTTGGTCGTTCTTTGGAAAAAAGCAAAGAACGACCAAAGAACGCCCGTCGAAATACCGTCGAAATGGCAGACCTTAGTCGGCCCGAATGTGATGCAAAAATATGTTAAAATTAACCTCTCATGACAACAAAAATGCACTTTTCGGGATCTATATGATAAAAAATTTGTATCTTTGCAGTTTAAGATTTATATGGCGTGAAGCATACACCACACATAATCAGACTATTGGTAGCAGCCTGCCTGTTGCTGACCACGGGAAGCCTGCGCGCGCAGATAGGGCCCCACGACCCCAGCGACCCTGTCGACTGTGCCGACTTTCAATGGCCTGTCCATCAGGAGCCCTGCCCCGAGGTACAGATTAAACAGAAGCACGACCACACCCCACTCAAGCAGTATCGCGCCCAGGGCTGGGACACCGTGGTCACCTGTTCGCAGCACACCCTGACCCTCAGCTGCATGCCCTATGTGCCGGCGAAATACTTCAATGGACAGTACACCGTCGACACCATTCCCTACTTCCCGCCTGACCCCACTTTCGCCCTCGGCACCAAGATGCCCGTCACCACCGACGACGACTTCGCCACCGAAGTGACGCACATTCCTTTCCCCTTCTACTTCTTCGGCATCCTCAAGACGGCCTTTGTCCTCGGTGCCAACGGCTTGATTACCTTCGACACCACCGCTGTGGGCAAATACTGCCCCTGGAGTTTCAGCCACGTCCTGCCGTGGCCCAACAACACCACCGGCGCCCCCAACGCTATGGGTTGCACCATCGCCAATATGCGCGACGCCATCTACGGCGTCTATGAGGACACCCACCCCATTGCCGCCTACCTGCACGGCAACCAGGGCATCTATTACGGCATCCAGGGCGAATACCCCTGCCGCAAGATTATCTGCTCCTGGAACGGCATCCCCACCTTCCCGGGCACCCGCAACCAGAACAACCGCTGCACCTACCAGATTGTCTGCTACGAAGGCTCGAACATCATCGAGGTGCACGTCAAACGCCGCGGCATCAATACCGCCTGGCAGAACGGTCGCGGGCTGATAGGCATACAGAACGCCACCGGCACGGACCAAGTAAGAGGCAACCCGGGTGAACCCAACATGTATGTCCCCTCAACCGGCGCTCCGGCCGCCTTCTATCCCGCTGGGGCCAACCTGCTCACCACCACCCTCGACTCTTTCGCCGTGCGCTTCACCCCCCAAGGCGAAACCCCGAAGAACTACCGCTGGTGGCGCGTCTTCGACGACGGGCGCCCCTCGGTCGAGCTCACCACCGACCCCAACGACCCCAATGGTTTCTTTACCCCGATGGGCGAAGAGCTCTACACCTGTCCCAACCTCACCACCGCTATGGTCACTCCCACCGAGACCTCGCGCTACGTCTTCCAACTTATCTTCACCGACGCTTCAAACCACGTTTATGACCTGCGCGACACCATCGTCATCGGTATGGACACCTCGCACGCCCTCACCCTGCGCCCCGCCAGCGGCACCCCCGCCGACCACCAGATGGACATCTGCTCGGGCCTGCACGCCAACCTCATCGTCGAGTATCCGCCGCAGCAGGACACCGTGCACACCATTCGCAGCATCGAGCGCATCATTGACGGCGACACCGTGCCGCTGCCCGACAGTATGCTTGTCTTTGGAGAGCTCTATGAGGACGAGATTACCACCCTCAAACGCATACCCGCCATCGTGCTGCCCGACAGCACCGCCGCCAACCTCAGCCCAGGACAGATTGATTCGATACTCATCACCCTCAGTGCCGACTTTACCAGCGGCGGCGATTGTCCCGCCACCGTCACCTTCCTGCTTCGCACCTTCCCCTCCTACGACACCACCGAACACTATGGCATCTGCCGCGGCGACACCCTCACCTGGCACCTCGACGGCGTCAACTACACCAACAGCACCACCTCGCCCAAGGTAGTGCTGCCTACCGTGGCGAACTGCGACTCGGTAGTGCATCTCAACCTCAAGGTCTATGACCTCAGCTACACCGTCGACCACATCTTCGACTGCAAACCCATCACCTGGCAGAACGGCCACACCTACAGCGAGGACAACACCGCCACCGCCGCCACCGACACCGTGGTGCTGAAGAACGTGGCCGACTGCGACAGCATTGTGCAGCTCGACTTCACCATCAAGCCCATGACGCCTCGCATCGAGGCCGACCGCGAATTCTTCGACCTTAACCACCTCGATGTGGTGCTCAACGACGTCTCCACCGGCGGCATCAGCCGCACTTGGTATTTCCCCACCGGCAACCCACAGACCGCCGCCACCGCCTACTACACCATCCCCTACCACCTCGACTCGGCCACCATCGCCCTCGTCGAACTCAGCCCCTACGGCTGCATCGACACCGCCTATATCACCCTCCCCTTCCGCAAGGACGTGGTCTGGGTGCCCAACGTCTTCACCCCAGGCAGCCCCTCCAACGAAAACAACAGCCTCTTCGGTTCAATCAGCAACCACCTGATCAAGGAAGAGACACTCATATATAACCGCCGCGGCGAACTTGTCTTCAAGTGCAACGAGATTGACTGCACATGGGACGGCACCGACCTCAGCGGAGCCCCCTGCCCACAGGGCAGCTATGTATACGTAATACGCTACATCACCGAGTATGACCCACGCACCACGCAGTTGCTCAAGGGCTCGGTCACACTGCTTAGATAACATGGATATGAAACAAATAAACAATACGAATATGCACAAACACATCTTATTCCTTGTTGCAGCCCTGCTGCTCTCGCTCAATATGGCTCAGGCACAGTCAACATTTACCGAGTGGGGGCCCAGCGACCCCAGCCCCGTGCTGAACTGCGGAGAATACCAATGGCCCGAGGGTGTGATGGAACCTTGCCCCGAGGTACAGGTCAAGCAAAAACATGACCATACCCCTTTGCAGCGATACCAATTATATCACTTCGACACCGTGGTCACCAACTGTATCTCAGAGATTACACTCACCTGCACGCCTTATATTCCTGTGCAGTTCTTCAACGGGCAGTACACCGTGGATCAGATACCCTACGCCCCCGCCGACACCACATTCCACTCGGGTAGCCAAATTCCCAATAGTGCCGATGATCAGTTCAGCGCGGTAACCAACCTGCCCAGCGACTTCCCCTTCTTCTTCTTCGGCAAAAAATACACTGCTTTCGTCACAGGCGGTAACGGCATCATAACCTTCAACACCGCTGCAGCACAACAAGGCTGTGCTTATGGCATTTACAACCCCCTGCCTTGGACAGGTACAAGCAGTTTTGGTACAAATGGTGGCCAAGGCATTAGCGATGGCGTTGTACGCCACCGCAACGCCATCTACGGTGTGCTTCAAGATACCGACCCGTCGTGCAACACTACCTCTCCGCAAGGTATCTGGTACAATGTTATCGACGAATTCCCCTGCCGCAAAATCATCGCCTCCTTTAACGACCTGCCTTGGTTCAGTTGTAGCTCAAACGCTAACAACAGACAGAAATACCAAATTATATGCTACGAAGGTTCTAACATCATAGAAGTTCACATTTCACGCCGCACCGTAAGTAATTCAAGCAGTAGCTGGTGTTTCAACGGCGTTATCGGCGTACAGAATGAGACAGGTGAAGGACAAGTGCGCACCGCACCTGGTACCCCTACATGGAATGTCCATGCCGGTGCCCATGCAGCCTACTATCCTGCCAGCACGAACTTCGGAAATGTGGGAACAACCACCATCACCAATACTGCCTACCGCTTCACTCCGCAGGGCGATGTCTTGAAGAACTATGGCTGGTATCGTATTGTTTCTAACGGAGTGAACGACACCCTCGGAAACGAAGACAACGGCATTGACAGCTATTGGGAAGTCATGCAGGGCGATAACCAAGACCTCTACACTAATTGGAATGACGCCCCCTGCCCTTCGCTCACCAAGCTTCATGTCCGCATTGATGAACCCACCAAATTCGTTTTCTTCCTTCGCTTCCACAATGCACTCGACACAATTTATAACTTGGCAGACACCGTCTATGTGGGCGTCGACCGTGGCCACGACATCAACCTCCACGCCGTAGGGCGCCCCGCAACCGAGCGCACGCACAGCATCTGCGCCGGCCAGACGGCCAACCTCGTGGTGGAGTGGCCCGCACTGCAAGACACAGCACATACCTCGTGGAATATTTGGCGTATTCTCAACGGCGATACAATACAACTGCAAAACAGCCTTATCCACATCACTCGCGGCAACTTGGTCGACTCAACAATCAGGATGCCCGTCACCCTCAACAGCGCAGCCCTGCCCGCCATCGGCGTGAACAACAAGATTGACTCCATCTACCTGCTCATCAACGCCGACTTCGCCAACTGCACCGACAGCAACTCCAAGTTGCTGATACAGGTCTACCCCAACTTCGACACCACCATCGTGAAGGGTATCTGTGAAGGTCAGCGCTACTATTGGACCGCTGACAGCGCCTACCACGCCGAGAACACCGACCCTAACACCACCTTCGTGCAACTACATTCCGAGCCTGGCTGCGACTCTACCGTGCGCCTTGCCCTCACCGTTTATGGCAGGACCCACTACACCGACCACGTCTTCGACTGCGAGCCCTACACTTGGATCAACGACACCACCTACTATGAGACCAACACCGCCACAGCCCTTCAGGACACCATCGTGCTGCAGAACCAATGGGGTTGTGACAGCGTGGTGCACCTCGACTTCCAATTGCAGCCCGTCACGGCCATCATCCGCACCAATGTGGATCACTTCACGCTGAGCAGCCTCGATGTGACGCTGACCGACGCCTCGACCGGCAGCAACGCCCGCACATGGGTCTTCCCCGACGGCGGCATGCAGACCGAGGCCACAGCCTACTACACCATGCCCGCCGAACTTGACTCGGCCGAAATATTCTTGATTGCCCATAGCGCCTATGGCGACTGCTACGACACCACAAATGTGGTCATCCCCCTGCAGCGCGAGAACATCTGGATTCCCAACGCCTTCACCCCCGACAACAACGTTGGCAACAACCTTTTCGGCTCCATCAGCAAGAACACCCTCTCCGAGGAGATGATGATATTCAACCGCCACGGCGAGTTGGTGTACAAATGCGACAAGGTGGACTGCACCTGGGACGGCAAGGACCTCAACGGCAATGCTTGCCCGCAGGGGACCTACGTCTACATCATCCGCTATGTTTCGACCTTTGAGCCCGACCGCGAACACCTGCTGAAGGGCACCGTGACACTGATACGCTAAGCACCATGAAGATAGCCGTTGTAGGAGCCACCGGTCTTGTGGGCCGTGAGATGCTCACCGTGCTTGCTGAGCGCGGATTTGCCCAAGAGGAGATTATCGCCGCCGCCTCGCCGAAGTCAATCGGCAAAGAGATAGACTTTGCAGGCCGCCGTCTGACGGTAGTCAGCGTTGAGGAAGCCATCGCCGCCTGTCCGCGCTACGCCATCTTCTCGGCCGGTGCCGCCGCCTCACGGCAGTATGCACCCCTGTTCGCCGCCGCAGGCACAACAGTGATTGACAACAGTTCGGCCTGGCGCAAAGACCCCACCGTGCCCCTGGTAGTGCCGGAGATAAACATAGACACGGCCACTCACGCAATCAAGCAATCAAGCAATCAAGCAATCATTATCGCCAACCCCAACTGCTCGACCATCCAGATGGTGCTGGCCCTCTCGGCCCTGCAACGCGAATACGGCATCCGCCGCCTGGTGATAGCCACCTACCAGAGCATCACCGGCACCGGCATCAAGGCCGTGCGACAGCTGGAGGCCGAAGAGCAGGGATTAACGCCCACGGAGAAGGCTTATGTCTACCCCATCCACCGCAACCTCTTCCCCCACGGCGGCGACTTCCAACCCGACGGCTATACCACCGAAGAGCAGAAGCTGGTAGACGAAACCCGCAAGATATTTGCCGACCCGTCAATACAGATTACCGCCACCGTGGTGCGCGTGCCCGTAGTGGGTGGCCACAGCGAGGCGGTGAATGTCGAGCTGCGTCGCGACTATGATCTCGACGAGGTGCGCACCCTGATTGCCAATACACCAGGCGTCATCCTCTACGACGAACCCGCCAGCAACAAGTACCCCATGCCCATCCTGGCACACCACCGCGACGAGGTGTGGGTGGGCCGTCTGCGCCGCGACTTCTCGCAGCCCAACAGCCTCAACCTGTGGGTCGTGGCCGACAACATCCGCAAGGGCGCCGCCACCAACGCCATACAAATCATGGAAAAACTGATAAAACTATGAAACATTTGTCACATCCACTCCCCTTTCACTCCCCTCTCACTTCCCTTTCAATCCTTCTGCTTTTACTGCTCTCTTCCTGCGGCAACAAGCACGTCATCGACGAGGAACACACATTCGACCGAAACGTCTGGAACCGCTTCTCTCCCGAACGCTTCGAGTTCAACATACAGAACATCGACGACTACTACCACATCGATGTCACTGTGGCTGTCGACACCACCATCTACCGCTACCATGAGTTCCCCTGCGCCATTACACTCGTGACCCCTGGCGGAGAAGAGCGTAGCTTCCGCACCTCCATAGCCCTCAACGACAAAGGCCGCTGGCGTGGCGAGATGCAGGACGGCTACCGCGTTGTCACCGGCCGTGTACGCAGCTACTTCAGCTTCAACAGCAAGGGGGTGCAGCACATGGACATCCTGCAGAACACCAGCCAATACAACCTGGAAGGCATACACAGCATCGGCCTCAACATCTACAAAGGCAAGATAGATTATTCCAATTTTGATTGACGCCTCCATCAACCCCAACATCGAGCGCATCGCGCTGCGGCTGAAGACCATCCCCGAAAGTCCGGGAGTCTACCAGCACCTCGATGCCGACGGGAAAGTCATCTACGTGGGCAAGGCACGCAACCTGCACAATCGCGTGGCCTCCTACTTCTCGCATTACGACGACAAGAGCGCCAAAATCAAGATGCTGGTGCGCAACATCCACGACATCCGCGTCACCGTGGTGGCCACCGAGGTCGACGCCCTGCTGCTGGAAAACAGCCTCATCAAGCGCTTCCAGCCGCGCTACAACTCGATGCTCAAGGACGACAAGAGCTACCCCTACCTCTGTATCACCGACGAGGAGTATCCGCGCCTGCTCTACACGCGCCGCCGCAACATCCGGGGACAGTACTTCGGCCCCTACCCCAACGGGCGCATCCTGCGCGAACTGCAGGAGGTCATCTGCCAACTCTTCCAATACCGCACCTGCAACATCATGGGCAAGCGCCCCTGCATCAAGCACCAGATAGGCCTCTGCGGAGCCCCCTGTGCAGGCAAGCAGCCGAAGGAGGACTACCAGGCCACCGTCGAGAGCATACGCCGCCTGCTGAAAGGCGACTTCGGCGACATCCTCGACGAGATGAAAAGCCAGATGTATGCCGCCGCCGAAGAGCTGCGTTTCGAGGAGGCCGAAACCATCAAGCACAAAATACACCTGCTGGAAGAATACCAATCACGCTCCACCGTGGTGGACACCAACGTGCGCGACGTCGATGTGGCCACCCTCCTCAGCGACGAACGCCACGCCTGGGTCAACTTCATGCGCATCAAGCACGGCGCCGTCATCTACACCATCAGCAACGAAATCCGCAAGCAACTCGACGAAAGCGACGCCGAGATACTCGCCACCGTCATCCCCACCCTCCACGAGCAGTCGCAGAGCTCCGCCGCCGAGGTCATCCTGCCCTTCGCCGTGCCCGACCTGCCGGAGGAATACCTCAAACAAACCGTCAACCCCAAGGGCGACCGCCGCAAACTGCTCGAACTGTCGATGCGCAACGTGGAGAGCTACCGGAAACAATGTCTCCACCAGCGTGCCCTCACCCAGGGCGATGCGGCACCGCAAGCGGTGAAGCTCCTGGAGCGTCTGCAGAAAGCCCTCAACCTGCCCACCCTGCCGATGGAGATAGAGTGCTTTGACAACTCGAACATCCAGGGAGCCTACCCCGTGGCCGGCATGGTGCGCTTCAGCGGCGGAAAGCCCAACCGCAAGGAATACCGCAAGTTCAACATCAAGACAGTGGAGGGGCCAGACGACTACGCCTCGATGGCCGAGGTTATCGAGCGGCGGTACAGCAAAAACAAAGCCCCCGACCTGCTGTTGGTCGACGGCGGCGCGGGCCAGATGGAAGTGGCCCGCCAGGTCATACAGGAACGCCTCGGCCTCAACATACCCATAGCGGGATTGGCCAAGGACGACCGGCACCGAACCAATGAGTTGCTGCGCTACAACGACCAAGGCGACATCGCCGTGGTGGGACTCAAGCCCACAGACCCCGTCTTCCACCTGCTGAAACGCATACAGGACGAAGTGCACCGCTATGCCATCACCTTCCACAAGGACAAGCGCAGCAAAGGCACCTTCCGCACCGTGCTGACCGACATTCCAGGCATCGGCGAGAAGACGGCCCACGACCTGCTGCTGCGCTTCGGTAGCGTCAAACAAATACAACTACAGACGCTCGACGACCTCAGCGCCGCCATCGGCCCCGCCAAGGCACACACGGTCTACTCCTTCCTACACCAAAACGACTGACTGCCTACCACCCTTCGACGGTTGTTCAGTGACAGTTTAACGGTATTTCAACGGAAAAAAGCGTTGAAATACCGTTAAACTACCATTAAACTGCCGTTGAAATGCAGGAGCCTGGGTTAATACAGGAAGTTGTTATACGGGTATCGGATGGCATGGATACGGCTCACCTCGTCGTAGAGCCGCTGACGCAAAACATCAATATTCAGCTTGTTTACTGCAGAGACAAACAATACATCCTCCCCCTTCACTCCCCTCTCACTCCCTGTCACTCCCTCTTCACACCCCTCTCCCAGACAATCCACCTTGTTATACACCATAATGACAGGCTTGTCGGCAGCCCCTATCTCCTCCAACGTCTTGTTGACCGAGTCCATCTGTGCCTCATGGTCAGGATGCGAAATATCGACGACGTGAAGCAGCAGGTCAGCCTCCACCACCTCGTCGAGCGTGCTCTTGAAACTCTCCACCAACTGCGTGGGCAACTTACGGATGAAACCCACCGTGTCGGTGAGCAGGAAAGGCAGGTTGCCCACCACCACCTTGCGCACAGTGGTGTCGAGGGTGGCAAAGAGTTTGTTCTCCGCCAACACATCGCTCTTGCTCAGCACATTCATCAACGTGCTCTTGCCCACATTGGTATAGCCCACCAGCGCCACACGCACCAGGCTTTCGCGGTTCTTGCGCTGCAGTGTCTTCTGCTTGTCGATGGATGCCAATTGCTCCTTCAACAGGCTTATCTTTTCCTTGATCAGGCGACGGTCGGTCTCAATCTGCGTCTCACCAGGGCCACGCATGCCGATACCGCCGCGTTGGCGCTCCAGGTGTGTCCACATGCGGGTCAGGCGCGGCAACATATACTGCAACTGCGCCAATTCCACCTGTGTCTTGGCCGTTGAGGTGCGTGCCCGCTTGGCAAAGATGTCGAGGATGAGGGTGGTACGGTCCAAGATGCGGCACTCCAACTCCTTCTCCAGATTGCGCAACTGCGCGGGGCTCAGTTCATCGTCGAACACCACAAAATCCACCTCCAGGGCCTGTTTATATTCTTTGATTTCCTCCAGCTTGCCACTGCCCACATAGGTACGCGTGTCGGGACGTTCGAGCTTCTGTATCACCTGCTTCATCGCCACACCGCCGGCGGTCTCCAGCAGGAACGCCAACTCAGCCAGATACTCTTCGGTGCGCTCCATTGTCTGCCCACTTGGACACACAGCCACCAGCAACGCCTTCTCGGGCACCACATCGGTGCTGAAGGTGTTGCGCTCCTGCGGCGTCGGGCGCTTTCCCTCTTCGCCGAGACTATTGCACCACTTTCCCTGCTTATTCGGATTCCAATTAGAACTCATCTGTCACTTTGTCTATACGGTACACTTTGTCGCCACGGCGCAGCGGCACCGTGGTGGCGAAACTGAAGTGGTCGCCCTGGTGCACCTCGGGCACGGGGTCGCGGTCGAGGCGCATCTCGCCAACGGTGGCACGGTAGACGCCTGTGGTCTCGCCGATGACCATCACCTCGTCACCCACACGCAGCGTCTCGGCGGTCTGCAGCTGCACCTCGGCCACATTGATGCGGCCGAAGTAGTTGCGCACCAACCCCAGATAGACCTTATTCTCCGTAGCTTGACTGCCGTAGCGGTCGCTCCACTCGCCCATGCGGCGACCCAGGTAGTAGCCGTCCCAGAAACCGCGGTTGAACACCGTGGCCAGCCGCGCCGTCCACTCCTCTATGCGCTCCTGCGTATAGGTGCCGTCGGCAATGGCCGCCACCGCCTCGCGGTAGCACTCGGTGACTGTACGCACATAGTCGGCCGAGCGTCCGCGCCCCTCTATCTTCAGCACCCGCACGCCGGCCTTCACTATCTTGTCCAGGAAGCCTATGGTACACAGGTCCTTGGGCGACATAATATATTCATTGTCAATCTCCAGCTCCAGGTCGCTCTCCTTGTCCTTGACGATGTAGCCGCGACGGCAGAGCTGCAGGCAGGCACCGCGGTTGGCGCTGTAGTTGTAGTTGTCCAGGCTCAGGTAGCACTTGCCGCTCACACTCATGCAGAGGGCTCCGTGGGCAAACACCTCCACCTGTACCAACTCTCCTTTGGGGCCTCGTATATCGTTGTCCTGAATAAACCTGGTAATCTCGGCCACCTGGCTGAGCGGCAACTCACGGGCGGTAACGATAACATCGGCGAACTGCGCGTACCAGCGCACCGCCTCCACGTTGCTCACATTGCATTGCGTGCTGATATGCACCTCGAGGCCAATCCGATTGGCATAGCCGATGACCGCCATGTCGCTGGCAATGATGGCGCTCACGCCGGCTGCCTTGGCGGCCTCCAGCAAGCGGTGCATCTCCTCAATCTCGTGGTTGTAGATAATCGTATTGACGGTGAGGTAGGTGCGCACCCCGTTGGCCGACGCCGTCTGCACGATGCGCGGCAGGTCGTCGACCGTGAAATTGGCCGCCGAGCGCGACCGCATATTCAGCTTGCCCACACCGAAATAGACCGCGTCGGCACCGCCCTGCAAGGCCGCCTGCAGGCTCTCCCACGAACCCACCGGCGCCATAATCTCAACCTTATTCATAGTTTTAAGTTTTAAGCTTTAAGTTTTAAGTAAAAATGTCGATAAACTGCGTCAGCTTTACTAAAAACTTACAGCTTACAGCTCACAGCTTATTTATAAATATCAAACACGTTCATCTTGGTCCACTTGGTGGGCACCAACTTCTCGTCCTTCAGCGTGGCGTCGAGGGTGGTGCGACGGCCAGAGAACACCTGCTCCACAAAGCCGCAGAAGAGGTCCACGCTCCCAGGCAGGAAGCTGGCCACCTCATGGCCGATGCCCTCGTAGCGCATCATCCACACGGGGTAGCCCTCCTTCTTCATGCGTTTGAAAACCGTTGCCGAGCCATAGAGCGCATGGCTCAGCACCGGCGGAAACTGTTTGTAGGACACTATCTTGTCCTTCGTGCCGTGCATCAGCATCGTGGGTGCCGGCGGCGTCTGCCACTTGGGCTTGCCCTTGCACATCACTCCGCCCGAATAGGGCACCACGGCGGCGGGCTTCCACCCCTCGGGCAACACAGCGGCCTGCGGCAGCGAATTGGCACGACAGTAGTCGAGCTGCAGCACCGTGATGGCTCCCGCCGAGCAGCCCGTCAGCACCACACGCTCGGGATTGATATTCAGCTCGCCGGCATGGGCCACCACCCAGGCAAGGGCGGCGGCGCAATCCTCTGTGGCAATGTCTATCACCCATTGGAACATGTCGTTCATATCCGTGAGGCCTTTGTAGGTCTTCATCTTCACGCTGTCCTTCAGGCCCAGACGATAGTCGGGGCTCACCACCGTGTAGCCGCGCGCCGTCAGCAGCTGCGCAATCTCGGTTTGCAGTTTGTTGTCGCGTTCGCCAATCACAAAACCGCCACCGAACAGCGCCACCACGCAGGCCTTGTCGCTGCGCGGCACCTCGGGGCTCCACACATCGAGCCAGAGCGTCGAATCGCGCTCCACAAAGGCGTAAGTCTTCTTCACCTGTGCCCCCGCCGTGAGCGGCAGCAACAACACAGCGGCAGCCAGCAGCCGCGCCATTTTAGAACCTGAAAACAAGACCATTGCTAATCGTGAATATGTCGTATGTGAATTTAGTGCCGTCGTTGCGCAGCATGTCGCTCAAGAAGGCTACCCCGAGGCGCAGGGTGTACTTGAACCTCTCGTTGCCGAGACCAATCTGCAACTGCGGCTCCATCAGCAGGTTGGGCGTCGTATAGTGCTCGTCGTACTCCGGCAACCAGGCCCCTTCATAGCTGAAACGATGGTAGACGAAGTCGGGCAGGTAGGCGCCCGTCTTCAGGCCGAAGCCAATGTCTATGTGCTTGTTGGCCAGGTCGCGCCAGCCGAAATTCACCTGCACGAACGGCAGCAGATAGTGACCCTTCAACGTAAAATCATAGTGCTCCGTCGTGTCCTGCGCCAGGTCGTCGGTCGTCTTGTCGGGCCAATAGCCGCCAAAGCCCATGCCTCCATAGCACTCCAGCCGGGCCTTCTCGCCCAGCCGCTTGTAGTAGCCTGCGGCCACGTGGGTGTGGGCACTCGAAAAACTGTAGCTCACAAAAGCCTGGCCCGCCAGCCAATCGTTGAAGCCGTGGCTCGCCGTAACGCCCACCGTGGGCGTATACCACATCGAGATGCCCGCCGAAGCGTTCACCGACGTCTCGCCGGCGTGGTCAATCAGCGGAATGTCAACCACCTGCGGCTGATACACGCTGCACCCTGTGGTCAGCAGCGCCAGCGCCGCCATGAAAAACAAACTGTGCTTCTTCATATTCATAAAACTTACTTCCAAAACAACGCACACCCCATTATTTTATTGTATAAAACAAATAAAAACATCTCATCACACACCACGTATCACTCATCACTTATCACTTATCACTCATCACTAAAAAAATAGGTCGTGCACGACATAAATGGTAGTCGGTGGCCGGTAGCCGGTGGTCGGTTTCCGGCCCCGATGCCTACCTACTAACACCGCCCTAACGCCCACTGTTGTCCACTTGTTGTCCACTTGTTGTCCGTTTGTTGTCCGTTTTTTAATCGAACAACAAACGGACAACAAGCGGACAACAAACGGACATCAGTCGGAGTCACCTCGGAGTTATCTGGGCTTTATACGGTACTTATAACCAATTTATTGCGTACTGAACTTCACATTTCCTGTTCTGATATTAGCGCCGCTGTAAATGCCACCGGCGAAGTTGTCCATGTTGTCGCCGTTGTCGCCCCCAATCACCGGCCACCGACCACCGGTTACCGACCGCCCAAAAATATATCGTGCACGACATAAATCCTATTTTTAACACACTCCTCCACCACCGCTTCGCGGCGGTCCCCCTCCCCTAACTAAGGGGAGGAGCCAGATAGCAAATGCCCCCTCTATGCTTCTCCCCAAGTACCCTCCCTGCTGCTCCCCTAAGTTAGGGGAGCTGTCACGCAGTGACTGAGGAGTGTGTCCTGGCCTCCCCGCCTGCGGCGGTAATCCAACAATCCTAAAAAGATTTACAG
>JAFZKV010000090.1 GCA_017551765.1 Bacteroidales bacterium | reverse complement strand
CCTCGGTGGGCAGGCTGCGCACGCACTGCCGCCCCATCCACAGATAACCCACTGCCGGCCCCAGCCGTCCGCTGAAGGCCCCCAGAAAACCATTGTTGCATCTTGCCATAACGATAAGTATTTTTCGGTTGATAATTCTGCCCTCTAAAATAAGGGTGTTTTCGCCAAAAGGCAAAAATCGTTACCTTGTGGTACAACAAAGCCCCCAATGGTACGAAATGTTACACTTCCCGCTTTACACATCCGCCCCGCCAAAACCCAGAAATCGCCCACTCAAAATCGCCCACCGCCCGTCCAACCTCCGCCCCGAGTCGGACCTCAGTCGGACCAAACACGGACCACAGTCGGACCACAGTCGGAGCAGAAAGGTGTTTTTTTTGAAATAAGTTGCCGCCGGTTTGGTTTTTTTTCGTATCTTTGCACCTCGAAAATAACAATACTTATTATATGAAGATATTAGTTTTGAACTGCGGAAGCTCGTCGATCAAGTATCAGCTGGTCGACATGGCGAACAACGCCCAGGTGATGGCCAAGGGCCTGCTGGAGCGCATCGGATTGGAAATGGGTGAGTTCACCCACAAGTGGAATGGCCAGAAGCACTACGAGCAGGTGCCCATCCCCGACCATACGGCGGGCATCAAGATTGTGCTCAACGCGCTGATCGACCCCCAGATGGGCGTCATCAAGGACTTCAACGAGATTGGCGCCGTCGGCAACCGTGTGGCCCACGGTGGCGAGAGTTTCGACCGTAGCGTGCTGGTGACTGACGAGGTGATAGAGAAAATCAAGGCCCTCACGCCGCTGGCCCCGCTGCACACCCCCGGCAACCTGGCCGGCATCTACGCCATGCGCGAGGTGCTGCCCAATGTGCCGCAGGCTGTGGTGTTCGACACCGCCTTCCACAGCACCCTGCCGCCGAAGAGCTACCTCTACGGCGTGCCCTATGAGTACTATGAGAAGTACGGCGTGCGCCGCTATGGTTTCCACGGCACCAGCCACAAGTTCGTCGCAGAGAAGGCCGCCAAGATGATTGGCAAGGATTGGAACGACCTGAAGATTATCAGCTGCCACCTCGGCAGCGGCGCCTCCATCTGCGCCATCGACCACGGCAAGAGCTTCGACACCACGATGGGCATGACCCCGCTGGAGGGCCTGCTGATGGGTTCGCGTCCGGGCGACGTGGACGCCGGCGTGGTCGAGTTCATCATCAAGAAAGAGATTGTCGAGAACGGCAAGGATTGGAAGGACATCACCAAGATACTCAACAAGCAGAGCGGTCTGCTGGGCATCAGCGGCGGCAAGCAGGACATGCGCGACATCCGCGCGGGCCGCGACGCCGGCGACGAGCGTTGCACCTACGCCTTCGATATGTTCGCCCAGCGCGTGAAACGCTACATCGGCGGCTACATGGCCGAGATGGGCGGCTGCGACTTGCTGCTCTTCACCGGCGGCATCGGCGAGAACGCCTGGTTCATGCGCCGTCCCATCCTGGAGAACATGGAGTGCCTCGGCATCAAGGTGGACTTCAGCAAGAACGACAACGTGATGGGCGAGGACATCATCCTCAGCACCCCCGACTCGAAGATGGCCGTCGTGGTCGTCACCACCGACGAGGAATACGTCATTGCCAGCGACACCTACGCCCTGGTGAAATAACCTGGTTTAAGGTTTAAAGTTTAAGGTTTAAGGAATACACTTCTTCCTTAAACCTTAAACTATATTAAGAATTAGAGGCTACTATGGACGACATCCCTATAATCACAGAAGCTTCAACCCCGAGCAACAAGCCTGCCAAGCCTTGGAAATATATACTATATACCATACTTGGCACCACCCTCTCCATCCTCCTCACCTTCGGCACCAGCCAGATGGTGGCGCAGCATCGCAGAGCACAGGAACGCAAACTGACGGCCCTGATGGTGATGGGAAATATTGAGAAGTTTGCCTCAAATATAGAGAATGTGAGCCAGAAGATGGCTATGTACGACACCATAGCCACCTACCTGCTCGCCATGCCGGTCGACTCGCTCGACAGTCCGGAATGTGAAGCCCTGCATAATCTGTTGTTATCGTGGCCACTTCTCACGCACGACAAGTCTGCAGAGAACATTTTCTCGAATTCTATCGAGACTTGGAAAAACATGGGCAACTTCATGTTCATAAACGGAGTGGGGAAGATGTTCGCGCAGATGGATGCCTACGAGAAAATGCACACGGAATTCTTCGATGAGATACAGCAGCGTATAAAGTATGTGAAAAACAACCCCGACCAGTTTCCTGGCAATACAATAGACTTGAAGCTCCTGCAAGACAAGGTCTATCGCTCTTTGCTGCAACGATACCACACTCGGGCCAACCAGTACCTCTATGCGGCCTATCATATGAGATATGTGAATAAATTCATGATGAAACTGATGGACATCTCGGAAGAGGAGGTGGTGGAGTTTGCACACAAAGATGACACATCGGCGGAGGAAATAGTGGGCGAGAAAAAAAAGAGCCTAAGGGAGTTTGTTACTCCCGCTCTCGACCCCGACAGCCTGCCGGACATCCATACCTGGTTGGGAAGATAAAATTGCACAAGGATTATTTCCCGGCTGAGATGTATTTCTTCAAAGCCTTGACATAATTCTTGAAGGCCTCCATTCCCGAGGGAGTGATGCGGCAGGTGGTGCGGGGCATCTTGCCTTTGAAGCCCTTTTCCACCGTGATATAGCCCGCGGCGGTGAGTTTGTCAATCTGCACACTAAGGTTGCCCGAGGTGGCGCCTGTCTGTTCCTTGATATAGGTGAAGTCGGCTTCGTCGACACTCATTAGCAAAGAAATGACTGCCAATCGCAACTCGGAGTGCAGCAATGGGTCTAATGCAGGGAACATCATGGGTTCTGCTTTTTTAGCATCCAACCGGGAATGACAAGGCCGATGAGTGAGAAGAGAAATACTGACAAGCAAGGTTTGATTACATGAAAAACGATGATTGTCTTGACCGATGCACCGCTGTAGGCAATTATTGATCCGATGACTCCCGAATATTCACAAAAGGCCACAAGCAGACCGCCGAGGATACCGAACAGCACCAGCCAGCGTCTTTTCAGTATATGTCCGGTAATGGCCACCGCCATACCCATCAGCAGAATGATGACAGGCGTGATTGTCACCATAGCCTGGGCTGCAGTGGTATGGTCGTCGAATAATCTTAAGGCCATGAAATTCCAAATAAGTGCAAAGAGGTAGAAACCGATGACGATACTGCCGAAAGTCCACCAGGTCCTGCCAACAAGTGTGCCCACAAGTGAAACCGGCACCTGTGCCTGCTTTCTGTCGTGGATGCGCATAATCAGCCAGATGATGAAGGGAAGGACAAGCCATAGCAGATGACCATTAGGCGAAGCAGACAAGCCATTGGCGAGGGCTACGATGACGGCGGTTCCCATAGTGGCGAGCCCCGACAGGTAAAGCGATTGACCGGTATCCTTTGCTACGACATTCCGGCTGCGCTCTATTTGTTCAGCGATAATTTCCAAACTGCGCTCGGCAGTGAGATTTGCATTTTCTTCCATTGTTGTTACATTTTTATGTTTTTCATATGGCTGTCCATTTTGATAACAAGTGCACTTTTTTTGTTTCAAATTGACGGTGCAAAGATAAACAAGTTTATGTAATAAACCAAATGATATTTGGAAAATATTTTTAATGATTTGTTATTTAGCCAAATAAAAATACATTGTTCAAATGAATTTTGCGTTTTTTTGAGGATAAACACTATTGAAAAAGACAAAAATCACACCATGTGCGAGGCACTTTCTGTGTACGTTCTTACAAAACAATAAAAATAGGAATGTTACGTTATTATTTCATCATGAAACGATACTTGGCAATCCTAATGTTGTTGCTGCCGCTGGTGGCGGCGGGGCAGACGCCGAAGAGCGAGGCACTGTTTGAGCAAGCGGTGGAGAAGAGTGTCGTGGGGCAGTATGAGGAGGCCATCAAACTGTTACACAAGGCCATCGACATCGACCCCACCTATGCCGAAGCCTACCTGCTGCTGGGCAACCAGCACATGGCGCTGGAGCAGTATGCTGTGGCCCGCGAGCAGTATCAGCATTGCCTCGACCTCAACCCTACAAGCACGCGTTGGCAGCAGGAGGCCCGCGACGGCATCCGCACCGCCGACTTCCGTCAGCACGCCGTGGAGCACCCCGTGCCCTTCACCCCAATCAACCTGGGGCCCAACGTGAACAGTGAGGCCGACGAGTATATGCCGGCCCTGACGGCCGACTACCGCACGCTGGTCTTCACGCGCCGTGTGCCGCGCCGCGCCACCACCCGCCGCGACCTGCCGCAGGAGGAGGACTTCTATATCTCGCTCTACGACACGATGGAGCTCGATTGGGGCCCCGCCGAGCGCATGCCAGAACCGCTGAACAGCAACGCCAACGAGGGGGCGCAGACTCTGTCGCACGACGGCCGCGTGGTGATCTTCACCGCCTGTGGCCGCAACAACGAGCCCACCGGCTGCGACCTCTACCTCAGCGTGCGCACCCCCAGGGGCTGGAGCCGTCCGCGCAACCTCGGCGCGCCGGTCAACTCGACCTATTGGGAGTCTTTCCCATCGCTCAGCATCGACGGCCGTACACTCTACTTCGCCAGCAACCGCCGCGGCGGCTATGGCGGCACCGACATCTGGTATTGCACCCTCGAGGAGGGGCGCTGGAGCGAGCCCAAGAACATGGGGCCATTGGTAAACACCAAGGCTGACGAGACCTCGCCCTACATCCACTTCGACGACCAAACGCTCTACTTTGCCTCCAACGGCCACTTGGGCATGGGCGGCAGTGACCTCTATATGGTCAAGCGCCTGAACGACAGCTCCTGGGGAACCCCGCAGAACCTCGGCTACCCCATCAACACCTCGGGCGACGAGGCCAGCCTCATTGTGGCTCCCGACGGCCGCACGGCCCTTTTCGCCAGCGACCGCTACGGCGGCTACGGCAAGCAGGACCTCTACAGTTTCGTCATGCCGGCGCCGGTGCGCCCCGAGGCCATCACCTTCATTGACCCCGTGCGGCAGGCCGAGAACCTGCTCACCCTGGGCGACACGGTGACGCTGAAGAACATCTTCTTCCACACCGCCAGCGCCACCCTTGTGGAGACCTCGCTGGCCGAACTCGACCGCCTGGCCCAGGCCCTGAAGCGCCACCCGAGCCTGCGTCTGGAGGTAGGCGGCCACACCGATGCCGTAGGCAGCGACGAGGACAACCTTGTGCTCAGCGAGCGCCGCGCCAAGGCCGTCTACGACTACCTCATTCTTTGTGGCGTAGACCCCTCGCGCCTCACCTACCGAGGCTATGGCGAGAGCCGCCCCGTGGCCACCAACGACACCCCCGAAGGCCGTGCCGCCAACCGCCGCACCACCCTCACGCCTCTTAGATAAACCGTCTTTTGTCCGATAGAGGTCCGACCAAAGTCCGAGTTTTGTCCGACTGAAGTTCGATTATGGTCGGATAAAGAGCGTTTTTTTGATAGTGCAAAAGTTATTTTTGAAGATTTTTGTGCAATGTGTGATTTTTTTTGTATCTTTGCACTTGATTTCAAAAGGAAATCACGGAGCGTTATACTCATCTTTGCTAGTAGAAACGTGAGAAATTTCAACTAGTCAGCAAGGATGGTGTAAAGGTTCGCGTGTTAAGCGTGGGCTGTTTTCACATCTGCTGACTTAGGTAATTCTCACGACCTCTACTAGAAGAAGTGGTATACGGTACCACGCTTCTTTGATGTTTGCCTGTTGTGGTACGGATAGGTATAAAAAGTTGCGCCCGACGACGTATTAGGGTATAAAGAAATGACAAAAAAAGTACTATTGGCACTTGTTGCATTGATGTTTGCATCGGTGGCTTTCGCTCAGCATGACCAGTATGGTGAGTGGAAACGAGTTGAAAATAGCCTTAGATTATTCTCAACTAATAGCAGTCCAAATGCGGATATAATTCATGATAATAATATATGTGTGGGTTACTGGCAAGGGAAATTACAATTATATGTTTCTATAAATGGACAAGCTACCCCCACGGTTGTAGGTAGCGATGAAGAAGGGAAAAAAATAGTGGAGATAGAAATGTCTTTTGATGATGGCGAATATGGATATTTCACATTCAGACAAGGTACGAGTTTTGGCGATAACAACGCTCAGTACATCAATATGTATCAATATGTACTATTTGATCGGTTTAGAAAAACCGTCGTCCGTGATGCGAATAGTATGCTAAAACAAATGGCGAGCAAAAGAACTCTTACGGTTAGATATAAAACAAAAAATGGTTCAACTAAAACGTCAACCTTCAATCTTGAGGGCTTGGATGCAATACTTGAATTATTCTAAAATTTTACAATATGAAAACAATTAAGATCTTAATGTTGCTGTTTTTGACAGCAATTAGCAGTATTGCCTACGGGCAGAAAATCAAGGTGGCTATTGTGGATTTGCGCCCCGGTGTCAATAGGACGCAGACTCAAATCAACGGCTTGGAAGATATGTTGATTGCTGAGTTGTTTAGTTCGGGGAAGTTCACCGTTGTTGAACGCATGCAGGTGGACAAGGTTATCCGTGAACAACGGTTTCAGAATTCTAACTTATCGTCGGCACAATGTCAGAAGATAGGTGGAATACTTGGGGTGGATGCCATCATTACAGGAACCATCAATTATATTGTACGCGATAGGAGAATGGCTTCAGACTACCAATCAAGGGTGGATGTAGGAGAATATAATGTGGATGTCCGATTGATTAATGTAAAAACAGGAGAAGTTGCGGCTGCGGTCGGCGATGAACAAGGAAGCGGAACCGAGCGACAACTGATGAACCGTATAGCCAGAAGGTTGGCAAATAGTGTTGATATGTCAAGTTTTGTGGCCCCGAGACAGACAAGGGCTCCATATTTTGATAAGACTACCCATAATTTTGGAACGGTGCAAGTTCTCTCTGGCAACGTAAAAACTCGCTTCTGCTTAAAAAATTATTCGGGGAAGACGGTGTATATAGAGGATGTCTCAAAAACGAGCTCCGCACTCAGTGTGGACTATTCTTCTTCAGGTATTTCGGATGGAGGTGAGGGGTGCATAACAGTTACGTTTAATCCTAACGGCCGTCAGGGGTCCTCCTTCAAGAACGCTATTGTTGTTACTCTAAGTGATGGACAAAGGACTACGTTGTCTGTTCAGGGACGCGTAGAATAGAGTCTATCATAAACATAAAATAAGTTAAAGCCTAGCATCTCGAAAATAAAGGTTTTTCGAGATGCTGGGCTTCGATTTTGTATGCTGTAATACAGTGAGTATCCCTATTAAAGAATTTCCGCGCACACACAATATAATAAGTGACGGGCCGTTATTATTTATTATGAAAAAGATAGTGGTATTGACCGGCGCCGGCATCTCGGCGGAGAGCGGCATCTCGACCTTCCGCGACTCGGACGGCCTGTGGGAGCACTACCGCGTGGAGGATGTGGCCACCCATGAGGCCTATGAACGCAACCCCGAGCTGGTGCTCAATTTCTATAACGAGCGTCGTCGCCAGCTGTTCAAGGCGCAACCCAACGAGGCGCACCGTCAGCTGGTGCGGCTGGAAGAAAAGTATGATGTGCAGATTGTTACGCAGAACATCGATGACCTGCACGAGCGTGCCGGCAGCACGAATGTGCTGCACTTGCACGGCGAGCTGACCAAGGGCCGTTCGGACCGCAACCCCCACCTCATCGTGGAGGTGGGCGACAAGGACATCGTGCTGGGCGACAAGGCTCCCGACGGTACACAGCTGAGGCCCCACATTGTGTGGTTCGGCGAAGCGGTGCCCAACATCGAGCCAGCCGCCGCCCTGTGTGAAGAGGCCGACATTTTCATTGTGATAGGTACGTCGATGGCCGTCTATCCGGCCGCAGGGCTGATTCATTATGTGCCGCGCACAGCCGACTGCTATGTGGTGGACCCCAAGGAGGTGCCCGTGAGCCGTCAGGTGACCTTCATCAAGGAGGTGGCCACCAAAGGCGTCACCCGGCTGGTAGAACAACTAATGAAAGATTGATTATATGGGAACCGGAATGTTTTTTGTTTTAGTCATTTTTGTTGTCATAGCCATTGTGGTCGCTATGGGAGGCATGTTTTATCTGCTGGCCAAGCGCTACTTCGAGAACCGGCAGAAGGAGCAGTTGCTGCAGATGAAAATAGACGAGCGCCGCGAGACCCTCAAGGTAGTGACGCCCATCCGGCTGCAGGCCTATGAGCGCGTGGCCCTCTTCCTGGAGCGCATCAGCCCCAACAGCTTGGTGCTGCGCTGCTACCAGCCCGGTATGGACCTCAAGCTGCTGCAGGGGGTGATGACCAAGAACATACGCGATGAGTGGGAGCACAACCTGTCGCAGCAGGTCTATGTCAGCGAGGAGCTGTGGGCTCGTGTGCGCGAGGCCAAGGACGAAATGGTGAACCTCGTCAACTCGTCGGCCGTGAGCCTGACCGACACCGACGACCCCACGCGCCTGGCTGCCTCCATCTTCGCCTCGGCGGCCGACCGTATGCCGACCGACGAAGCCCTCGCCGCCCTGCACAAGGAACTGAAAGAACTCTTTGGTTGATGAAGCGCATAGTACCTTTATTGGCTTTTTGGGTATTGCTATTGGCGGTTTCGGGTTGCGCCAAGCAGGGCTACCCTTCGGGCGGCCCCAAGGACACGAAGGCGCCCAAGGCTGTGGTCAGCAAGCCACAGAACGAGACGCGCAACTTCAAGGCGCGGCAGTTCTTCATCGAGTTTGACGAATATGTGGTGCTCAAGGACGCCGACAACAACGTGCTGGTCTCGCCGCCCATGAAGCAGAAGCCCGAATACAGCACCCGCGGCATGGGTGTGGTGGTGAAGCTGCGCGACACCCTGCGCGAGAACACCACCTACCTCTTCCAATTCAAGGAGGCCATCGCCGACTTCACCGAGGGCAATGTGCTGCCGAGTTATGAGTATGTCTTCAGCACCGGCGACGCTATGGACACCCTGATGCTGGCCGGCCGTGTGCTCAATGCGCGCAACGGCAAGCCGTGGGACGAGGTGCTGACCGTGATGGGTTATCGCGGCGACGACACGTTGCCCGACCTGGTGACACGCACCGACAAGCAGGGCAACTTCGCTTTCCATTATATCCCCGAGGGCTCCTACCGCTTGGTGGCCTTGGTTGACAAGAACCGCGACCTGCGCGTGGGCGACGATGAGGCTGTGGCCTGGGACACGCTCCGCTATGCCGCCGCCGACAGTGTGGACAGCAGCCGCATGGCGCAGCTCCATATCTCGGCGCCCGACCGCCGTGCGCAGCGCGTGCTTAAGGCCGAGTTCAAGAGCAGGGGCCGCATTGTGGTCAGCACCCTGTTGCCCATGCAGCACCCTGTGCTTGAGGGCGAGCCCGTGGAATGGCGCCTCGGCGCCAAGGGCGACACGCTGAACATCTGGTGCCGCAACGAGTTGTGCGACTCCACCGTGCTCATACTCACCGACGAGGGACTCAACGACACGCTGCGCCTGCGCTATCGTGCACCGAAGCCGCGCCGTGGCCACATGCAACAGCAGCAGCCCACTGCCGAACCGCTGATGCGTAGTCTCTGCTCCGGTAACGCCGCTTTCTATGACGACCTGCGCTTGGCCTTCTCGGCCCCTGTGCATGCCGCCAAGGACAGTCTGCGAGCGGAGATTATGAGCCTCAAGGACAGCACGGTCAAGTACTGCGACATTGAGCTCGACAGCAACGGCCTTCAGGCGCGCCTGGCCACCTCGTTGCACTCCGAGGAGAACTATCGCGTGCGCATCGCCGACAGCCTCTTCGCCGACCTCTATGGCCATGCCACCGACAGCCTCACCTTCACCCTCACCCCCAAGGATTACGGCATACTGACGCTGCATGTCGACAACCAGACAGGCCATGCGCTGGTCATCGAGGTGCTCGACAGCAAAGACACCGTGGTGGCGCAGCAGTCCTTAAATGACGCCACGTTGCGCTTCAGCCACCTGCCGGCAGCCGAATACCGTCTGCGTGCCGTGGTAGACCGTAATGCCGACGGGCGATGGACCCCTGGCGACTACCGGCTGAACCGTCAGCCCGAGGAGTGCCTCCTCTACGAGAAGGCCCTCAAGCTGCGCGAGAAGTGGGAGCTGGAGGAGCGCTGGAGCGTGGGAGCCCCAAAAGAGAAGCCCGCCGAGAAGCGCAAACTGCACACCCATGAAGGCGGCAAGATGGGTATGCTGCCGATGGGAACCATTGAACAGAAAAAGAACGACTGATGCAGAAGAAGCTACTCTCGGGCCTGTTCTGGATACTGCTGGCCAACCTCATCGTCAAGCCCCTGTGGCTGTTGGGCGTCGAGGTGGGTGTGCAGAACACTGTGGGCAACGAGGCTTACGGTTTCTACTATGCCATCTTCAGTTTCAGTTACATCTTCAATATCCTTCTCGACCTGGGCATCACCAACTTCAATACGCGCAATATTGCGCAGCATCCCCAACTGATACAAAAGCATCTCAGCGGCATCCTCGGCATCAAGTTGTGCCTGCTGGGGCTCTATCTGGTGGTGACTTTCAGCGTGGGCCTGCTTATGGGCTATGGCAGCCGCGAGTTCAGCATGCTGGCGTGGCTCACCCTGGCGCAGTTCCTCAACTCGTTGATACTCTATCTGCGCAGCAACTTCGAGGGACTGCTGCTCTTCCGTTGGGACAGCCTCTTCTCTGTGCTCGACCGCCTGCTGATGATCCTCATCTGCAGCTGCCTGCTGTGGAGTCCCTTGCGGCAGCGGTTTAATATCTATTGGTTCGTCTATGCGCAGGTGATTGCCTACAGTGTCACCGCCGCGTTGGCCTTTGCGGTCATCGCCCGCAAGACCAAGTTGCGCCGTCTGCGTTGGAATTGGCGCTTCTTCCTGGTTATCCTCAAGCAGAGCGCTCCCTTCGCCTTGTTGGTGCTGCTGATGGCTTCCTACAACCGCATCGACCCCATTCTGCTGCGTCGCCTGGCGTCGGATGCCGATGCGGGCATCTACGCCGGTGCCTTCCGCATCCTCGACGCTCTCACCATGATTGCCTACCTCGTCAGCGTCGTCTTGCTGCCTGTGTTTTCACGCCTCTGCCGCGAAAACACAGGTGGCCAATTGTCAGACTCCATCCGCCTGGTCTTCTGGCCCTTGATACTCTTTGCCACAGGCTGCGCTGTCGTCTGCTCTCTGCTGGCACTGCCGCTGATGGACTTGCTTTTCCCGGGCCGCGGCATGCTGTACGCGCCGGTGTTCCGTGTGGTCATCTTTGGCTTTGTCCCCATCAGCTTCACCTATATCTTCGGCACCCTGCTCACTGCCGGCGGCTACCTGCGGCAGCTCAACCTCTTTGCCTTGATTACGCTGGCGCTCAATGTGGTGGTCAACCTGTTGCTCATCCCCCGCCTCGGTGCCGTGGGCTCCGCCTGGGCCTCGCTGACGGCCCAGACCTTCATGGCCCTGGCTCAGTTCATCCTGGCCATACGCCTCTTCCACCTACCGTTGAGCACCTTCCGCCTGCCCCGCCTGTCGAGTCTTAACCCCGCTGAATTGTGGAAGCTGTACCGTTCATAGGCATTGACCGGCACCGGTTGGGTGGCGACGGCGTGGGGGTGACCACGCTGGCAGCCTTCCACGGCTGTCCGCTGCGGTGCCGCTACTGTCTGAACCATCGTTGTTTGGAGAGCCCCGAGGGACTGAGGTGCTACACCCCGCAGCAGCTGTATGACTATGTGGGTGTGGACAACCTCTACTTTATCGCCACAGGCGGCGGCGTTTGCTTCGGCGGCGGCGAACCCCTGCTGCGGATAGACTTCATCGAGGAATTCAAGAGCCTCTGTGGCAAGAGCTGGAACCTGACGGCCGAGACATCGCTGCAGGTGCCGCCCTCCACCGTCGAGGCCGCCGCACAGGTGGTGGGCGACTTCATTGTGGACATCAAGGAAAGCGACCCCGAGGTGTATCGCGCCTACACCGGCGGCGACGCCGAGATTGCCTGGAGCAACCTCGAGCGGCTGCTTGCCCTCGTCGGCCCCAAGCATGTCACCGTCCGTGTGCCCCTCATCGAGCATTACAACGACGAGGCCGCCACCGACCGCACCGCCGCGCGCCTCGCCGACATGGGAGTTACACACATCGACCGCTTCACCTACCGAACAATAAACAATGAATAACAGCGTTATACAGGCATGACAAACGGCAAGAACATCTGCAACCAGCTCAAGGAGGTCCGCAAGCGCATTGCGGAGGAGAACCAGATACCGATGAAGATAGAGGAGTGCACCTACAAGGGCGAGTGCCGAGGCACCTGTCCGCGGTGCGAGGCCGAGGTGCGCTACCTGGAGAACGCCCTCGCCGACCGCCTGCGCGTGGGCAAGGTGGCCACTGTTGCCGGCCTCGCGCTGGGGTTGGCCACTACTGCGGCCGCCGAAGCGAGTCCCGCTCTGCTGCCCGAGGTGCCGCCAGCGGTCAAGGAGGCCGTGCACAAGGACGACCGCGTCAAGATCAAAGGCGAAGTCGTGGACGCCAAGACTGCCGAGCCGATACCGTTTGTTTATATCACCGTCATTGACAGCAATAAAGACACGGTTACGGTAGCGTATACCGATTTCGACGGCCTTTACCACATCGAGGTGCCCAAGGGCGACTACACCCTCGAGTTCAAGACGGTAGGCTATTACAAGTACGTGCTGCTGGAGGACCACTATACCGAGAGCCGCACACTGCCGACCGTCAAGCTGGAAGCGTCGGCAACACTATTAGGCATGGTAATAGAAAGTGACCCATACCCCCGCATAGAAATAGGCGGCAGCGGGTTCCACTCCGAGGTGCAGGGGGTGAATGTGATAGTCCGTTAGCCAAGCAATAAGAGAGCAATATTCACGTTATTAATAAAATATATAAGACAACAAACCACAGACAATGAAAGCATACGTATTCCCCGGACAGGGAGCCCAATTTGTGGGCATGGGTAAAAACCTCTATGACGGCAACGACGAGTGCCGCGCCATGTTTGAGAAAGCCAATGACATCATCGGCTTCCGCATCACCGACCTCATGTTTGCCGGCACGCCGGAGGACCTGAAGCAGACCAAGGTGACGCAGCCCGCCATCTTCCTCCACAGCGTCATCCTGGCCAAGTACATGGGTGAGGCCTTCAGGCCCGACATGGTGGGTGGCCACTCGCTGGGCGAGTTCTCGGCTCTGGTGGCCGCTGGCGCCATGAGCTTCGAGGACGGCCTGCGCCTGGTCATCGCCCGCGCCAATGCCATGCAGAAGTGCTGCGAAAAGACCCCGTCGACCATGGCCGCCGTGCTGAAGCTCGACGACAAGACCGTCGAGGACATCTGCGCCAGCGTGAGCGGCGAGGTGGTGGTGCCCGCCAACTACAACTGCCCGGGCCAGCTGGTCATCAGCGGCACCAACGAGGGCGTGGCCCGTGTCTGTGAATTGGTCAAAGAGGTCAAAGGCAAGGCCTTGCCGCTGGCAGTGGGTGGCGCCTTCCACAGCCCCCTGATGGAGCCTGCTCGCGTCGAGTTGGCCGAGGCCATCGAGCGCACCGCCTTCAGCCGCCCCGTCTGCCCCTGCTACCAGAACGTCGACGCACTGCCGCATAGTGACCCCGCCGAAATCAAGCAGAACCTGCTCATGCAGCTCACCTCGCCCGTGCGCTGGACCGCCACCGTGCAGCACAGGCTGGCCGACGG
>JAFZKV010000089.1 GCA_017551765.1 Bacteroidales bacterium | reverse complement strand
GAATGAAAGAACGCCCAATCCGTCCGAGCACCGAGGCCGACCTGCCGCTGATTATGCGTATGTTGGAGCACTCGCGCAGCCTGATGCGCGCCGACGGCAACATGACGCAGTGGGTGGGCTACCCCACCCGTGAGGACATTCTGGACGACATCGCTCGCGGGGTCTCCTACATCATCGGCGAGCAGGGCACCTTCGCTATGGTGCCGGGCGACGAACCCACCTACGCCTACATCGACCACGGCCGCTGGATTGACCCCACGACGCCCTACACCACCCTGCACCGCATGGCCAAGCTGCCTGGGGCCCAGGGCATTGCCGAGACGGGCTTCGCCGTCGCCAAGGAGCGCTACGCGCACCTGCGCGTCGACACGCACCACAGCAACCGTCCCATGCGCCACCTGCTGGAGAAGGAGGGCTTCGTCTACTGCGGCATCATCTACATGCCCGACGGCTCGCCGCGCGACGCCTACGAGTGGTGGCGCTACGACGAGGTGCCAGCCGAACTGAAGCAATATGTCGAGGAGGTGGTGCTGCCGCAATACGACCACTTCGATGCCGCCCACCGACGCGACCACGCACGGCGCGTTATCGCCCGCGCGATGCAGCTGCGGCAAACGCCGTTGGCGTTTGCCGCAGCTGCCATGCACGACCTCGGCCTCGCCGAAGGGCGCGAGGAGCATAACCTGGCCTCGGGTCGTATCATCCGCGCCTGCCGTGAACTGCGGCAGTGGTTTACCGAAGACGAGGTTGAGCTGATGGCACAAGCCGCCGAAGACCACCGTGCCTCGGCCACCACCCCACCGCGCTCGCCGCTGGGCATGATCATCGCCGAAGCCGACCGCGACGTGGAGCCTGAAACCATCGTGCGCCGCACCGTGGAATACGGCCTGAGCCACTACCCCGAGTTGGATCGCGAGGGACATTGGCGCCGCACGCTGGAGCATTTGCACGAGAAATACGCCGAGGGCGGCTACATCAAGCTGTGGCTTAAGGACTCGCCCAACGCGGCCCCGTTGGCCGAACTACGCACCCTGATACACGACGAGCCCCGTCTCCGACAACTATTTGAACAATACTTTATAAGCTAAAAACTAAAAGCTAAAAGCTAAAACCCTAAACTTTAAACCTTAAACTTTAAACCTTAAACCACCCCATGAACACCCTGCTGATTATCCTGGCCTTTGTCTGCCTGCTGGCGAGCATTGTGTGCGTTTTCACCCCTGTGCCGCCGGCCGTGCCTGTGGCGTGGGTCGGCCTGCTGCTGGCGCGCCTTGGCGGTGCCGCCATCAGCACCCCCTTGCTGGTGTGGGCCGCCGTCGTCGGCGTGCTGCTGATGGTGCTCGACTATGTGATACCGCTACTGACAACCAAGCAGTTCGGCGGCACCAAATGGGGTGTCTGGGGGTGCACCATAGGGTTGGTGCTGGCCGTCGTGGGCCTGCCCTTCGGCCCCACGGGCTTGGCGGGTGTCTTCTTCTGGCCTTTTGTGGGTGCCTTCGCCGGCGAGTTCATCAAGCAACAGGACCTGTTTCCAGCCTTCAAGGCCGCCTTCGGCTCCTTCATCGGCATCATGACAGGCTCCCTCGCCAAGGTGCTCTATTCCTTGGTACTGATAGTGATAACCGTTATCAAACTGTTTTAGGTCTACTCCACCCCTTCGAGCGACATCAGGGTGCGGACGGGGGCGATAGGCTCCAATAGTTTGCGTCCTCCGAGGGCGGGCAGTTCGACGAGGAAGACAAACTCTTTGATTACCACACGGCGACCGTCGATGACCTCACGGTTGAGTGCTTCGGCGATGCCTTGGGCCGTGCCACCGGTGGCCAGCAGGTCGTCGAGCAAGGTCAACTCAATCATATCCTCTTTGACCGCACAGGCAGCCAGGTCGCTGCGGCGATAGAAGACCTCGTCGCTGCCATACTCTTTCTCTATGCATACGCGTTGTATGTCGCCTTCGGCATGAGGCAGTTTGCCCTTCTTGCGGATGGGGACGATGGTCTGCACATGTTCTGAAACCGAGAGCAGCGGTGCCGAGAACAGAAATCCGCGAGCCTCGACGGTAGCCACGTTGGGCGCGGTGCAGCAGCGGTCAATCTCGCGAATGGCCTCGGCGAAGGCCTTTTTGTCCTGCAGGAACGGCAGCACATCAATGAAATCAATCCCGGGCTTGGGAAAATCGGGGTAGTGCTTGATAACTTCTTCGAACATATCTTTTGATTGTGTTATTGCGTAATTGTGTTATTGCTATAATGCCCACACCAGCAGGCCGCCGCAGATGATGGCACCGGTGATGAGCAAGTCGATAAGGCAATAGCCCATAATGTCCTTGGCACTGAGCTTGGCGATGGCCAACGCCGGTAGGGCCCAGAAGGGCTGTATCAGGTTGGTCCACGCGTCGCCCCAGGCGATGGCGGTACCCGTGAGGCCCGGATCCACACCGAGGTCGGCACCGGCGGTGAACATGATGGGGGCCTGGATGGCCCAATGGCCGCCCCCCGAAGGGACAAACATGTTGAGAATGGCGGCACAGAGGAAGGTAAGCAGCGGATAGGTGGTGGGGTTGCTGATGCGGATGCAGGCGTCGGCCAACACGTTACCCAAGCCGATGCCGCTGGCGCCCACACCGGTGATAATGCCCATGATGCCGGCATAGAAGGGGAATTGCAGGATGATGCCTGCGGCACCTGTGGCGGCCTTGCCGAAAGCACGCACATAGGCCACCGGCGTGCCGTGCAGCAATAGGCCGAGGGCAAGGAAAATCATGATAACGGTGCCGAGGTCGAGCTGACCGCCGCGGAAGCCCAGCTTAAGAACCAGATAGGCCACCAGCAACAGACCTATCAACCACGACAGCACAGGGCTCTGCTCCATGCGCTGGGCGGGAGTAGGTTTAGTGATGAGTGATGAATGATGAGTTATGGCATCCTCTTCGAGGAGCGCGGGGTCCACCGTCACGGCGCCTTGCTTGGGGTGCATCAAGGTATTGGCCAAGGTGATGCCAACGATGACCAGCAACACCATGACGAGGTTGTGAGGGTCGAGGATGGTCTGACCGACAGGCACAGGAGCCGTCAGAGCACCGTTGGTGGCCTTAACCAAAGCCTCACCCGGGGTGGCCATAGTCAGCGGGATGGAACCCGACAGGCCTGCATGCCAGACCACGAAGCCGCTGTAGGCCGAGGCGATAAGCAGACGGTAGTCAATGCCCTGCAGTTGACGGGCCATCTCCTTGGCGAAGATGACGCCCACGATGAGGCCGAAACCCCAATTGAGCCAGCAGGCCAGCGCAGAGACGACGGTAACCAACGCAATGGCACCGGCCGGAGTCTTTGGCACACGCGCCAAAGCTGATATGCTGCGCTTGACGGCAGGAGCCGCCGCCAGAGCAGAACCACAGACAAGCACCAAGGCCATCTGCATAGCGAAAGCCAGCAGGTTCCACACTCCCCCACCCCAATGCTCGACCACCTCGATGGAAGTCTGGTGGCAGACAGGCATGGCGATCAGCGCCGCCACGAAGGTGAGCAGGATGGCGAAGATGAATGGCTCGGGGAGCCAGCGTTGTACTAAACGGACGCAGAACTTTATCAAGAGTTTAAGGTTTAAAGTTTAAGGTTTAAGGTCTTTACCAGCCCATCAGGGCGCGAATCTTGTTGGGGATGTCGGTGTTTTGTTGTATGCCGCTGAAGCGCTCGGCACCAGGGCCGTAGGCAAAGACGGGCACCATGCAGCCGGTGTGGCTGCCCCAATGGAAGCGATAGTTATTAATGCCCTCCTCAATGTCGCCGCTGGGCAGCGCGAGGCCGCTGGTCTCGTGGTCGGCGGTGACCACCACAAGGGTGTTGCCGTCCTTCTCGGCCCAATCGAGTACGGCATGCAGCATCAGTTCAAAGTCGGCCAGCTCGGCACGCAGGTAGGCCGAGTCGTTGTTGTGGCAGGCCCAATCAATCTGCGAACCTTCTATCAACATAGTAAATCCTTTGGGGTTGCGACTGAGCATCTCGATGGCTTTTATCGAGGCAGGACGCAGTACATCGCCACGTTCAGGCTCGGTCAAGGGGTCGCCCTCGTAGAGCAAGCCTACCACCTTGTCGCCATCGAAGGCGGTCAACTCTTCGAGCGTACGCACTACCGCATATCCGCGGGCGGCCAGCGTATCGAGGGGCGAAAGGCCGTCCTTGCGGTTCTCGGGCAGGAAGTACTTATATCCACCACCCACCATCACGCTGTGCTGGCACTGCGCAAGTTGCAGGCTCAGCGTGTCGTACATCTTGCGGTAAGGCACACTGCCATACGTCGCGGCAGGCGTGGCGTCCATGCAGTCGCTGACGACCACAAAGCCGGTGCTCTTGCCGGCGGCGATGGCATCGTCGAAGATGGTGTTGTAGCGCGTCGAGTCGGGGGCACAATTCACGTGGTAGTTCTCCACCTTGTGGCCGGTAGTCAGCGCGGTGCCGCCTGCCGACGAGTCGGTGCGGTACTTGTTGAGCGAATAGGTGCGCGAGAAGCCCGTGATGGGGAAGCGCAAGAAGGCGCTGTTGTCGCCTTTCTCAGCCACCACAGAGGAGTAGACCTGTGCCACACCCATGCCGTCGCCGACAATGAGGATGACGTTCTTGGGTGCTTTCTCTTGTTTGTTGCAGCAACCGCCGAAAAGTAGCATGGCAGCTGCGAGGAACGGAATAACGATACGTTTCATATAGTTTATCTATTGATTAACGGTAATATTTCTTTTTCGAATATATCGCGCCGCACAATGCGATAGTGCGGATGGTAGGCTTCGTTGAAGGCCGGGCTGTGGTGCTTCACCTGGCTGGGGTCGGGTTGCGGCATCCCCTCGGCGCTACGCAGCACCGCCGACACCAGCTGTCGCAGACTGATGCCACCGTCCTTAATCACTCGCAGGTTGACCCTCACGAAGTTGCTATCGCACAGCGTGTACTCATAGAGTGGGAAATCAGATACTCCGGGGAGTTCCATAATCATCGCCTCATCCTGGATATAGCGGGCACATGAGGCTGAGTCCTTGATAAGGTGGCCAGGACCATAGGTATCCTGGAACAATAGCTTTTGAAGGTCCTGCTCCTGGGCTGCAGGATAGCGCTTGGCATACCGCATCAGGGCCTCGGGGCACTGTGCGAGAGAAACTGAAAATTGAAAATCGAAAATTGAAATTAACGCTAATAGTACAATCCTTTTCATTTCTCTACATGCTTAACGATTAATATACTCAGTTCCCACAGCAGGTAGATGGGCACGCTGACCAGCGCCAACGTGAAGGGGTCGCCTGTGGGCGTGATGACGGCGCCGAGGATGACGATGACGACAATGGCGTGACGGCGGTAGCGTTTCATAAACGAAGCCTTGAGCACCCCTATCTTCGCCAACAGCCAGCAGACCACCGGCAACTCAAACAGCAGCCCCATCAACAAGCTCATAACACCGAGCATGGAGATGTAGGAGCTGAGTGTGATGGTGTTCTGCACCTCGTCGCTTACCTGGTATTCACCCAGGAAGCGTACGGCAAAGGGAAAGATGATAAAGTAGTTGAGTGCTACACCAGCCAGAAACAGCAAGTAACCACCGCCTACAGCCCGCAGAGCCAGCCGCCGTTCGACGGCATACAACCCTGGTGCCACAAAAGCAAACATCTGATACAGAATATACGGCGACACCACCAATAGACCAGCCCAGAGGGCCACCCGCATGTGGGTGAGAAACTGTTGCGTGAGTTCCACATTGATAAGCCGCATCCCTTCCGGTTTGGGATACATCACCACGGCGAAGAGCTGCTCCTTGAAGCAGAAGCAAGCCACCGCAGCCGCAAAAGCCGCCACCAGCACATACCAGATGCGCCGCCGCAACTCGTCAAGATGCTCCCAAAAAGTCACGAAATGTGAAAAGTGAAAAGTGAAAAGTGAAAATTAGTTTGCGTCTGTCTTCGTTTCACTTTTCGTTTCCTCACTTTTCACT
>JAFZKV010000001.1 GCA_017551765.1 Bacteroidales bacterium | reverse complement strand
GCCTCTATGTATTCAAACTGAAACAAAATAAAACACAAGAATAATGAAAACCACAGCAGAACTCCAGCAGATTGCGACGCAGGTGCGCCGCGACATTCTCCGTATGACCACTGCCGCCAAGAGCGGTCACCCGGGCGGCTCGCTCGGCACCACCGATTGGTTCGTGGCCATGAACTTCAATATCATGGACTTCGACCCGCAGAAGTTCACCATGAGCGGCGAGGGTGAGGATATGCTCTTTGTCTCGCAAGGCCACATTACGCCGGTCATCTACAGCACTATGGCGCGCCGCGGCTATTTCCCCGTTAGCGAGTTGGCTACCTTCCGCAAATTCGGCACCCGCCTGCAAGGTCACCCCTCGACGGCATACAACCTGCCGGGCATCCGCATGGCTTCCGGTTCCCTTGGCCAGGGCCTCAGCGTTGGCGTGGGTGCCGCCCTCGGCAAGAAGATGACGGGCGACAAGCACCTGGTCTACACCATGCACGGCGACGGCGAACTTGAAGAGGGCCAGATATGGGAGGCCGCCATGTTTGCCGGTGCCAAGAAGGTGGACAACCTCATCAGCACCATTGACTACAACAACCAGCAGATCGACGCCACGGTGGACGAGGTGATGAGCCTCGGCGACCTGAAGGCCAAGTTCGAGAGCTTTATGTGGAAAGTGGTGATCATAGAGAACGGCAACGACATGCAGCAAGTGCTTGACGGCATGGCCAAGGCCAAGCAGATGAGCGGCCAGGGTGGCCCCGTGTGCGTCATCCTCACCACCAAGATGGGCTACGGCGTTGACTTCATGCAGGATACCAATAAGTACCACGGCTCGGTGCTCAGCGCCGACGACCTGCCCAAGGCCCTTGCACAGCTGCCCGAGACCCTCGGCGACTTCTGATGATAAATGCAATATTTTCGCTTTTTTTGCGTTAGTATCGCGAAAAAGTTGTATCTTTGCACCGCAAAAATAGTATAAAATGAAGAAAAATATCGCTCTTATTATGGCTCTGCTGATGGTCGGCACAGCCTTTGCCGGCCCCAAGCCCCGCAAGAATTCGCGCACCGAAATGGGCATCCACGGCAACGCCATCTATGTCATCGAGTACACCTACAACCTCCGTGGTGGACGCGACGGTGGCCGTCAGCTCGTCTGCATCGACAGCATCACCTTCGACAAGCGTGGCAACTTCGCCGACAAGTTCCGCACCAAGGCCGACGACTATACGTGGTACAGCTATTATTTCGACGTCAACGGATACAGCCTCGGCTGGAACGAATACAACCGCGAGAAGATGCTCACCGGCCGCACCGCCTACCTCAACGACCGTGACGGCAACCGCATCGAGCGCACCGTCTTCCTCGGCAACCAGATGACCAAGAAGGAGAGCAGCACCTTCAAGAACGGCCTCAAGGTGGAGGAACAGAGCTTCGACCAGGACGGCGAGATGACCGAGAAGCGTACCTACAAGTACGACCAGAAGGGCAACTGCACCGAGATGGAGTTCTACAACCGCGACGGCGAGTTGATGCAGCACTACCTGTATAAGTACGACGCCCGTGGCAACCGTGTGGAATGGCGCTTCTATGACGCCGACGAGTTCCTCTCTGCCCTGACCACCTACTACTACGACGACCACGACAACCTCATCGAGGTCAGCTCGTTCAACTATGACGAGCACCTCAATTGGAAGCACAGCTACGTCTACGAGTACGACGAAGACGATAACTGGGTGCGCCAGACCATCTACCGCAACAACGTGCCCTATCAGGTCATCGAGCGCGAGATTGCCTTCCCGGTGGATAGATAAAACCGACATAAAAAGAAAGGGCCGCGCAATTGCGCGGCCCTTTCTTTTTTATCCGAACAACGACATCTGCCTGACGCCTTGGGCGCAGTAGTGCTGGTAGGGGCAGGCGTAGGGTTCTATGCAGTGCTGCCCTGTGGGTGTGGCGGGCTCGCCGCCGCGGATGATCTCTTTCATGGTGGCGATGTTCTTCTCTATCTCATCGTGGCAGGCGGCCAACTCCTCCGTTAGGTCTGTGGTGACGAAATCATCAATGCCGCTATATACAATATTAAATGTATGCACCTCGCGGCAGTGGGAGATGACGTAATGCTGCAGGGCGGCGTCACGCTTGTATGTCTCGCTGAGGGTGTTGCCACTCTTCACCTCGTAGATGTCTAAGGTGCCATCAGGGTTCTGCTTCACCACGTCGGCCAGCACCAGCACGTCGTCAAATATGAATCCCGCCTCGAAGAGGACGACAGGTGTGGCACACTCCTCCACCACCGCTTCGCGGCGGTCCCCCTCCCCTAACTTAGGGGAGGAGCCAAAATTGTTATCTGCAATGGTATCCCTTTGCTCTCCCCCTAAGTTAGGGGGAGTACCCCGCAGGGGGGAGGGAGTGTGTAATCTGTCAAGCAACTGCGCTGTCAGTTCAGGATAGGCATCCACATTCCTCTTCAGCTCGTCGCTGATGTCGATGCCTTGGGGGAAGGTGGCCTTGAAGGCGTATTCGAACTCGCGGCCACGGTCGAAGCGCTGCATCTGCTCGCGGGTGTATTTCGCCAGGCGGGGGTTGTGCACGTCGAGCCACAATGCGCGGTCGCACTGCAGCCCCCGGATGTACTTGCTCTTGCTCAGCAGATGGCTCATTCTCTCAGTTTTTATCTCAACAGAACTATCATTTTTTTATTTCAATCAGAACTAAAAGAACTATCAGAACCTATTCGTCTAATTCTTTTTGTTCTTTTCGTTCTGATTGAGATTATTGTTTATTCTGATTGAGTCTTAAAAACAGTTCTTCTGTGGAGGCTACCGCGTGCAGCGATGCCTCGCCGCCGGCGCGGACGAAGCCCATCTGGTGCATCTGGCGGAGCTGCTCGAGGAAGGGGTTGAAGAAGCCGTCGAGGTTCAAGAGGTACATCGGCTTGCCCTGGGGCAGGTTCGCTCCACTTCGGTCGCGCACCAGCCCCAGCTGGTTGGCCACCATAACCTCCAGCACCTCGTCGAGGGTGCCGATGCCGCCGGGGAGGGCGACGAAGGCGTCGCTGCAGGCGATGATGTATTCCTTGCGCTCAGCCATGCTGCGGACGCGGACGAGCTCGGTGACGGGCTGCGAGCGGATTATCTCCTCGCTGAAGAGCGTGGGGATGACGCCCACGACGTGGCCGCCTTGGGCGAGGGCGGCGCCGCTCACGACACCCATCAGGCCAAGATTGCTGCCGCCATAGATGAGCGTATGCCCGTCCTCGGCGAGGCGGCGGCCGAGGGTCTCGGCGGCTTTGGTGATGCGGCTGTCGCCCGGCAATCCGGAGCCGCAGAAGACTGCTATGTTCATGTTCTATTATACACCAAAACTATATTTGATAATCAGACTGTCACCATCGTTTGTTGTTTTGGTATGATATGTGACAGGTAATAATTCATCGTACCAGTCGTTTTGATAGGTTGTATCAATGTTCCCGATTAGTTTAAACTTCCAGAAACTGCCGTCCCCAAACGAGAGAAAAAGAGAGTCTTGTGTGTATCCTTTGAGCGTCACAATTGCACACCATGGGAGATATGTCGAGTCAATTGCTATTGTGTCGGTCTGGAGTCCGCATTTTGGATAAATGACCATTGTCCCATCAGTGGGGTTTCCTCTCTTGCAGCCAGTCATAGCGGTGAAGACGAGGAGGGCGGCGCAGAGGAGCAATATCTTCTTCATTGTCTGTCCGGGTATTAATATGGTGGTTCCTGTTTTTCTTTGGTTGATGTATGGTCGTTCTTTGGTCGTTCTTTGCTTTTTTCCAAAGAACGACCAAAGAACGACCCGAGAAGTGCCGTTGAAAGGTATGAGTTGGTTACTGCTTCTGCCAGCGCTTGAGCAGCGGGAAGTATTGCAGGAGCTGCTGGCGGTACTCGTCGGCGGTGAGGTGATTGCCCGTGTTCTTGTTGAACTCGTCGACGAACTGGACGCAGAAGTCGACCATCTGCTCCATGGTGCACTCCTGGGTGAAGTGGCCGTCGGCAAAGCAGTACTTGCAGTAGTCGGGGTTGTCGCTCACCACCTCGTCGGTCAGCGGCATGCCGCAGCTCTGGCAATAGCGCTGCTTGGGGGCGTCGGGCTTGCGCTGCAGGACGGCGTAGACCTTGGCCATGATGTCGGCGGCGCGGAGGTGGTAGTTGGTGAGCATCTCGTCGGGGGTGCCGCTCTCGCCGAACTTATCGTCCACGGCGACGTACTCCATGGGCGTGGGGCAGCGGAGGGCGAGCGTCTGGGCGATGCTGTCGCCGAGGCCGCCGTTGAAGAGGTGCTCCTCGCAGGTGACGACGGCACCGGTCTTGTGGGCGCTGGCCACGACGGCCTCCACGTCGAGCGGCTTGATGGTGTGGATGTTGATGACTTCGCAGCTGATGCCGACCTTCTCGAGCATCTCGGCGGCCTGCAGGGCTTCCCATACGAGGTGACCGCAGGCGAAGAGGGTCACGTCCTTGCCCTCGCTCAGCAGCTGGGCCTTGCCGATTTCGAATTTTTGTCCTTCCGGCAGGAAGCAGGGCATCTTGGATCGGCCGAGGCGGAGGTAGACGGGGCCGACGTGCTCGGCGGCGGCCAGAGTGGCGGCCTTGGCCTGGTTAAAGTCGGCGGGCACGAGCACGGTCATGTTGGGCAGCACCTTCATGAGGGCGATGTCCTCCATGGTCTGGTGGGTGGCGCCGTCCTCGCCGAGGGAGATGCCGGCGTGGGAGCCGCAGATTTTCACGTTCTTGTTCGAGTAGCACACCACCTGGCGTATCTGGTCGTAGACGCGGCCGGTGACGAACTCGGCGAAGCCTCCGATGAAGGGCACCTTGCCGCAGAGCGAGAGGCCGGCGGCGATGCCGACCATGTTGGCCTCGGCGATGCCACACTGGATGAAGCGCTCGGGGAACTCCTTGGCGAAGCCGTCCATCTTGACGCTGCCTTTCACGTCGGCGCTCAGGGCGACGACATTCTCATTCTTGCGGCCAGCCTCTACCAGGCCCTCGCCCATGCCGGCGCGCAACTCTTTGCTTGATTTGTTTTCGTAGTGGGTCATTGTTATTTGTTTTTATTTATTGTTCTTTGTATCTTTTCAATCTTCTGGGGAAGCCTGTTTGGATTTTGTAATACTCACCATTCCGGTACATAGCAGTCTCGTTGTAATATATCGTCTCTGTGTGGTTGTAGTATTTCAGAATAAGCTTTCCTCGGACATCGATACCGCACCCGTTGCACGGCGTGTATTTTGCGGTTTCCTTTTCCAAATCCACTCGGAGTCTATAATATTCAATATCATCAAGCCTTACTGTGTCAAGTTGCCATTCGTCAAACAGCTCTGGTGAGACTCTAATGATTGTCTCCAAATCCAAGTCCTCGGCAAGCATTATTATCTCGGACGGATACCGTGTGTGTCGGATTTGGAAATGATTGAATAGCGATTTCATCCATTTGAGCATAGCCTCATACTCGGGCGTGAATTCATACTCGGTTTCGGAAGTGATGAAACTCTCATATATCAGTTTGTCCTTGGAATACGCCTTAATGCGAACAACGTCACCGTCGGTATAACCCTCGCCGATGGTTCTATCTATCGGTCCTTTGTCGAAATAAGCGGCTTTTACCAGTTGCAGGAGATGGGCAGCAGTTGTATCGTCAAGAGCCTCTTCCCATTTGTCGTCAATGTATTCCATGCCCTGCATGGAAGTTCCCTCATGAAGAATCAAAAAGTCGAACGAGCGGCTGTCGTTATAGTACTCCACACGAATACTATCCATTTCCTCCACACGGATATTGGTCTGTGCCGCAGCCGTCATCGCTACCGCACAGAGGAGTGCTGTTGTCAGGAGTGCTTTTTTCATCTTAGAATTGTATCTTCGTGGTCTGGCTGCTTTCTATCACAAAACGTTTGGTCTGCACTTTGTCGTATTTGGTGGCGTTCTGGGGGTGGAGGACGACCTCGTACTGGCCGGGCTGGAGCAGGAGGCGTTCGCCGGCGGTGCTGGGGTTGAGGTCAGTGGTAAATTCTACGTTGCCGTCGTTGAGCTTGAAGATAGCGCCGGTGGTGATGCCCTTGGGCTTGCTGAGCACCAGCATGCCGGGCATGGGCACCGAGAGCTCGGTGGCGGCATTGCCGCGCACCTCTACATTGCGCAGGATGGTGACGGGTAAGGTCTGCACCTCCACGTCATAGCGGCCGGCGAGATATTGTCCCACCTCGCCGACCTCTTGCGCTGCCACTCGTTCGCCGCTACCGGCACGGCGCACGATGACGTCTACCGACGTCTGCGTCCATTGCGGGCGCTGGCCGCTGTACTGCACCTTGAGGGTGCCTTCGCTGACGGTGATGTCGATGTTGTTCACGCGGTCAATGCTGAACTGCATGGCCTCGCGGCGTAGTGGCGGGTGGGTGAAAACGCTCATGTCGTAGGTCATCAGCGGGTCCATCAGCAGGGTGTCGGGCTTCAACTTGCCGTCGACGCTGTAGATGGTGCTCTGGCGGATGACGCCGGTGCGGTGGTCGTAGAAGGCTACAGGGTGCTCGGCCTCGTAGAGGCTGCCGTCGGTCCCCAGCACATTGAGGACCACCTTGGCCTTCTTGCCGCTGAGACGGAAGATGTCGTAGAGTGTTTTTGAGAACTCTTCCTCGCGAGGCACAGGGAAGACGCTGCCGGCGCAGGAGGCGTAGGAGGCCGAGCCATTGCCGATGCAGAGCACGAAGGTTTGCACCACCACGCCGCTGAGCTGCACCTGACGCGCCACGTCGCATATCTCGGCGTCGCAGTCGTCCATGCCGTCGGTGATGATAAGTATCAGGTTGCGGCTGGAGCCCGTGGCGGGGAAGTCGCTGAGCGCATCGGTGAGTGCCGCTGCCGCCGTGCATCCGCCCTGCGGCACAAGGGTCTTTATCTTGCTCTGCAGGCGGTAGATATTGTCTTCGCCGAAAGGTACCTCGAGGCGTGTGCCGAACTGTTCCTTGTTGAGGTGGCCGAAGACGCGCAGGGCCACATCCACATCGTGCTGCTTGGAAATAGAATCCAGGAACGACAGCAGCACCTGCTGGGTGACCTTGATTTTGCTGTTGCTCTGCCAATGGTCCCACATGCTGTTGGAGCAGTCCATGATGAGCAGCAGCCTTGTTTTGTCGGGCTGTTGGGCAACGGCGGCGGTGGCGAACACCGTCAGCAGCAGCAATATGAGGAGCCTACGCATGGGTTATTTTGTTCTGTTTTTACGGACAAAGAAGAGGGTGCCGAGTGCCAGCGTGATGACGGCGGCGATGGCGTAGCCGAGTGGACGCGGCAACACGCTGCCGAGCCCTTCCTTTTGAGCCACCAGAAGGAAACTGATGGTCACCATGCTCATGAAGAGGGCAGGGATGAGGGTGATCCAATACCAGGCTTTGCCAGGCAGATGGCGCGAGAGGAACACGGTGACGGCCCACAGGGTGACCATAGCCAGGAATTGGTTGGCCCAGGAGAAGTAGCGCCAGATGACCTGGAAGCCCTCTTTGTCGACCAGCGAAAAGACCAGCAGGGCGGCGGCCAGCAGGAATACCGGCAGGGCCACCAGCAAGCGCTTGGGCACAGGTTTCTGGTCCACATGCATGAAGTCTGCCACGATGAGGCGCGCCGAGCGCAGGGCGGTGTCGCCGCTGGTGACTGCCGCGCTGATGACACCGAGGATGCAGATGACGGCGATGACCTTGGGGAACCACTCGTTGGCGATGACGCCCACCATGTCGTTACCGCTCTTGCCCATGCATAGCTCGGGCTTGTCGTGGAAGAAATAGGCGGCGGCAGCAGCCCAAATCAAGGCCACCACGCCTTCGGTAATCATGGCGCCGTAGAAGATGGGGCGTGCCTGCTTCTCGTTGACCATGCAGCGGGCCATAAGGGGGCTTTGTGTGGCGTGGAAGCCGCTGATGGCGCCGCAGGCAATGGAGATGAACATCATGGGGAAGATGGGGTTGGTGGCGGCCTGCGGGTGGCGGTTTTCCATTCCCTGCCACAACTCGGGTATCGGCACACGGTAGACCACGAAGGCTACCACAATGGCCACGGCCATAGCCAGCAGCAGGATGCCGAAGATGGGGTAAATCTTGCCAATCACCTTGTCGATGGGCAGCAGGGTGGCCAGCAGGTAGTAGGCGAAAATGATGCCCACCCAGATGAAGATATTCCAATCGGGAGTGAAGTTTTGGTTGAGCAGCACGGCGGGCGTGTTCACAAACACGGCGCCCACCAAAATCATCAGCAGCACCGTGAAGCCACGCATAAACTGCTTCATGCCGTTGCCCAGGTACTTGCCGTGTATCTCGGGCAGCGAGGCGCCGTCTTGACGGATGCTGATGAAGCCGGCGATGAAGTCATGCACCGCACCGGCGAAGATGCAGCCGAAGACAATCCAGAGGAACGAGGCGGTGCCGAACTGTGCGCCCATGATGGCGCCGCAGATGGGGCCCACGCCGGCAATGTTGAGGAATTGGATGAGGAAGATGCGCCACGGTTTCATGGGCACATAGTCCACTCCGTCGGGGTGCGCCACGGCGGGCGTGGTGCGTTGCGTGTCAACGCCGAGGATGCGTTCCACCACCTTGGAATAAAGCAGGTAGCCGAGTACCAGCAATATGACAGCAATAATGAATGATACCATGATGTTGTAGCTTTTATGTTAGTCGTTGTAAATCTTGTGCAGTTCCACCTCGTAGATAAAAGGGGTGAAGCCGGGTATCGGGTCCGAGCCGCGTTCGCCGAAAGCCAGCTGATAAGGGAAGTAGAAGCGGTAGATGCTGCCCTCGTTCATCAACTGCATGCCGGCAATCAGGCCCGGGAACATCGGCTTGCCCACCACATGCAGTATGGGGTCGCGCTTGCCGTAGGTCTGGTCGTAGGCCTCGCCGCTGAACATCAGGAAGCTGCGGTAGTCGAAACTGACGCGCAGGCCCACTTCCGCCGTGCGTCCCTTGCCCTGTTTCAACACTTCATAGTAGAAGCCTGCAGGATGCTTCTTGACGTTGGGGTTCTCCTTTTCCAGGTTGGCGAAATAGGCCTCCTGCTGACGGTCCACCATCGTCTTGTTGCCCTCGGCCTTGCGCAGCGCCTCTTGCTGCTGCATGAAGATGATGTAGTTCATCATGTCGTGGAAGGCGCTGTCGCTGAGGGGCTGCTCTTTGTCGTCGAGGGTGTGCTTCATGGCCTGCATCACCAGGTTGTAGTCGAGTTGGAAGCTCTCCATTTGGTCCAGCGCCAGGCCCAGGTTCTCGCCCATAACCCACGAGAGGGTGTCGTTCATGTTCTCCAGCCGTGGAGCCTTGCTCTTCTCTCCGCAGGCAGCCAGCAACAGTAGCGCCAGCGCCCCAATCAGTAATCTCTGTTTCATATATTTTTCACTTTTCATTTTTCATTTTTCACTTTTCGCTTTTCACTTTTCATTTACCCCGTCCTTGTATGATGATAATCACCGTGTAGAGGAGTATCTTCAGGTCGGTGCTGAGCGACATGTTGTCGAGGTACAGCAGGTCGTAGCGCAGGCGCTCCACCATCTCGTCCACCGTCGACGCATAGCCGTATTTTACCTGGCCCCACGAAGTGATGCCGGGTTTCACGCGCTGCAGCAACAGGTATTCGGGTGCGCGCTTCACAATCTGGTCAATGTAGAATTGCCGCTCGGGGCGGGGCCCCACCAGGCTCATCGTGCCTTTCAGCACATTGTAGAACTGCGGTATCTCGTCCAGCCTCACCTTGCGCATGAAGCGTCCAAAGGGGGTGATGCGGGGGTCGTTGTCCTTGCTCAGCGCGGGGCCGCTCTCTTCGGCGTCGACATACATCGAGCGGAACTTGTGCATCTTGAACGGCTTGCCGTGGTAGCCTATGCGCTCCTGGGCGTAGAACACGGGCCCAGGGGTGGTGAGTTTCACTATCAGCGCCGTTACGAGGAAGACAGGCGACAGCACCACCAGCGCCACCAGCGAGATGAAGATGTCGAAGATGCGCTTCAGCGAGTACTGCCACTCGTCCATCAGACGGTTGTTGATCACTATCAGCGGCGAGTGGAAGATGCTCTCCTGCTTGATGGAGCCCACCATCAGGTCGCGGGCGTCGGGGGTGATTTTGATAATCATGTCGCCTGCCTCGTCCACAGCCCGTAGCAGCTCGTTCACGCGGCTACGATCCTCGTCCTCAACGGCGATAATCACCTCCTCCACGTTGTGGCGCTCCACCACCTCGCGCAGGTTGTCCAGCTTGCCCAGGCAGGGCATCACCTTCTCCACCCCTTGCTCTTCGCTCTCCGCTTTCCGCGCGCCCTCCGCCACGTCGATGCAACCCACAAACAATTCGCCCGAGTAGGTCTCCTGGTTCTCAAGGTCGAGGTAGGTCTGCAGCGCCTTGCGGCCGGTGCCGACCATCAGCGTCGGGAAACCTATGCTGCGGTTGTGCACGCGCCCCACGGTTTGCGTGGTGATGAGCAGGCGGGGAATGTAGGTCAGCGTGAAATGCACCGCCAGCAGGAAGAGAAACGAGGCGTAGTGGTTGCGGTAGGAGGGCATCTCGTCGTCGATGAGCAGCACGAAGAAAATCACCACCACGCCCAGCACGGTGGCAATCAGCGTCTCGAGCAGCTCTTTCAGTCGGGCCCGCCGCAGCACGTTGCGGTACATGCCCTGTATCGTGTAGAGCGCCAGCCAGCCTGCGGTGACCACCAGCAGGCCTATCCAGAAGTGCGAGTCGTTGAACACCTGTCGCAGTCCCTCCCATCCGTCGGCTTCGAGCACCGTCTTGCGGAAGACGAAAAGCGCCGCCCACGCCAGCATGGCCGACAGGGTGTCGCAGACAATATATTTGGCTGTTTGTCTCTTTTCCATCAGTTGTCAGTTATCAGTTGTCAGTTTCTATAGCACCACGCTCGTGGTCAACACACGCACATTGTCGAGCCGTATGTCGCCCTCGATGCCGTCCTCGTTCAGGGCCGAGAACGACAGCGTGAAGTCTTTGTAATGATTGAAATAGGCCCAGGTCTTGCCCAGGTTGATGTACAGGTGCTTCCAAGTCGACGACTTGCGCACCACCATCACCGACTGTTTGTCGATGGCGCTGCCCGAGTCGTAGCGCGAGTTCATATACACCTCGAAATCCATGTCGCTGCGGGTGTCCAGCTCCAGGTACACCAGCTTGGTGGGGTCGGTGACGGTAATCGTGGGCTCCAGCGCGAAGTCCACATAGCTGCGGTCCGCCGTCACATGCACATAGCCGTAGCCCTGACCCGTGCAGGCGTCGGCCGTGGCGCCGGTGGCCCACTGCATCACCGAGTCGAAGTAGATGTCGCTTGCCGGCGGCTCGAAGGGCACAAACAGGCGCATGTCCTCGCGCGTCAGGTTGTAGGTGGTGGTGTCGGTGCCGAAGTCCAGCGTGGCGTCTTTCACGAGGGTGCCGCCCTCGTGGCGTATGCGGTGATAGAACGTGTAGAACGGCAACGCCAGCGAGCTGCCGCTCTGCTGTACGGCTGGGTAGAACTCGATATAGTCCAGCTCGCCCTGGTAAAGGATGGGCACCGTGAACGGCAGCTCGAACAGACCGATGGTGTCCACCTTCGACGCCCCTGGCCGGTGGGCCACCACATAGGCCGCCACAATGTCGCTGGTGAGCATGCCCGGGTCGTTGAACAGCAGGTGGTTGTCGTTGGGCTGCAGTATGATGGACTCCAAGTGGATGAACGACGGCTCGGTGAACTCGTCTTTCTGGCAGCTGTTGGCCAGCAACGCCGCGATGGCCAGCAGGGGTAGTATCAGATGTTTTTTCACGTATTGTTTTCCTTTTTAAAATAATAAAACTCTTAACGCCAAAATGCAATAAAAAGTATGTATTATATAAAAAAGGGGAAAATATTTTATGCAAATTGCCATTTGGTTGAAAATTATTTATGGATAATGTGGAGTTGAAAAATAGGTCGTGCACGATGTAAATGGGTGGTCGGTGGCCGGTAGTCGGTGGTCAGTTCGACCTCTGAATAGCCCCTAAAACGGCCTTCTGTTGGACAAAAACGGGTGTTGATGGCAATTGATAGTGTTAATAATCATGTTATAAACATGTTAACGGGTAGGTCGTCCCGCACCAACTCCGACTGTGGTCCGACTCAAGTCCGAGTATGGTCCGACTGAAGTCCGACTGCAGTCGGACAAAAGGCGGTGTTGATATGGTGCAGATACGGTGCCGATACGAATAGGTCGTGCACGATGTAAATGGGTGGCCGGTGGTTGGTGGCCGGTGGTCGGGAAGGGGGTGCGCCGACGGCCGATTAGCGGTTACCGATTTTTTTCGTATCTTTGCACCGCGAAGTTTAAAAAAACGATATTGCTATGAAGGAACTTGCGATGCACGTCTACGACCTGATGGAGAACTCCACGGCGGCCAATGCAAAGGATATTAAACTGACTATTGTGGACAGTCTGAAAAACAATGACTTCCACTTCGCTATCGAGGACAACGGCAAGGGCATGAGCCCCGAGTTCCTGGCCAAGGTGACTGACCCCTACACCACGAGTCGCACGACCCGCAAGGTGGGCCTGGGCCTGCCGCTGATCAAGATGAACACCGAGAAGTGCGGCGGTGGCATGAAGCTGACCAGCGAGGTGGGTGTGGGCACTCGTCTCGAGTTCTGGTTCGAGCACAACAATTGGGACCGTCCGCCGATGGGCGACCTGCCGGGTACGCTGGTGATGCTGCTGTCGGCTCACGAGGACATCCATTTCATTATTACCTACCGCACCGACGAGGACGAGTTTGTGCTCGACACCGACGAGTTGAAGGAGGCGCTGGACGGCATGTCGATGAACGACATACACATCATCAACTACCTCAAGGAGATGATTGCCGAGAACCTGAAGGAAATCCACGCCAACGAATGAAACGCATTGGTGTTTTGAGCGATACGCATGGGGTGGTGGCGCCGCAGGTGTATACTTTCTTCAAGGACTGCGACGAGCTGTGGCATGCCGGCGACCTGGGGCCCGGGGTGCTGGAGGAGTTGCGCGCCTGGAAAACGGTGCGCGCCGTCTATGGCAACTGCGACAGCTTCGCGCTGCACTATGAGCTTGAGGAACAACTGTTTTTCGAGGTGGAGGGGCTGCGGGTGCTGATGATGCACATCGGCGGCTGGCCAGGTCACTATCCTGTGGCGCTGCGCCGCACGCTGGAGTTGTCGCGGCCCGACCTCTTCGTCTGCGGTCACAGCCACATACTGAAAGTGATGTACGACAAGGACTACAACTTCCTGCACATCAATCCCGGGGCCGCTGGCCGGTCGGGGTTCCACAAGAGCTGCACGCTGGTGCGCTTTGCCCTCAATCCGCAGCCCTGTGAGCTGGAAATCATGGACTTTCCTAAGTTTCCCGAGGCTGATACTGCGCGATAGCGACGCCGGAGATGACGATGACGATGCCGGCCACCTTGAGCCAGCTGAAGGTCTCCTGTCCGATGAGTACGGCGGCCAGGAGCGAGAAGACAGGGATGGCGTTGTTGAAGATGCAGGCCTCGGAGGCGCCGAGGCGGCGCACGCCGATGTTGTAGAAGACGTAGGCGAGGGTGGAGCAGCAGATGCCGAGGGTGAGCAGCAGGAGGAGCATCTTGGGGCTCCACGAGAGGAGCGGCAGGCGGCTGCCGTCGGTGAGCAGCATCAGCGGCAGGTAGTATACAAGTCCGATAAGGTTTTGATAGGTGGTGATGGTGACGGGATTGTAGTGGTCTACAATCTTCACCAGGATAAGCGTGTAGACCACAGCGATGAAGACGGCGCCGCTGAGGAACAGCAGTCCTTTGGCGTTGCCTGTCAGGCCGTCGCCGCCGATGAGCATCACGCCCACGCCCACGAGTGAAAGCACTACGCCGATGAGTAGCGGCAGGTGTATCCGTTTGCGGTAGCCCAGCCACATGCCGAAGGGGACGAAGAGGGGAATGGTGGCCACGATGACCGAGGCCAGCGAGCCGCTGACGAGTTGCACGCCGCTGGTTTCGCATAGGTTGTAGATGAAGGGCTCGCAGAGCGCCAGCAGGAGGAACCACTTGAGGTCTTCTTTGCGCACACGCTCCATGTGGCCCGTCAACAGCAGCACGGGCACCATCACCAGCGAGGCGATGGCCAGGCGCAGGGTGATGAGGATGGTGACGGTGATGTGCTCTTCGCTGAGGAAGAGCTCCTTGGTCATGATGAAACTGATGCCCCAGAAGATGGTGCTGAGCACCAGCACTATGTAGATGAGTGGCTTTTTCACTTTTCGCTTTTCACTTTTCGCTTTTCACTTTTCGCTTTTCACTTTTCACTTTTCGCTTTTAGAAGGGGTAGTTGATGCCGAAGTTGGTAACGATTTGGTTGAAGCCCCAATGGGCCGGACGCCAGCGGAGGTCGTCGGAGTAGCCTGGGTCGTAGAGCGGTATGGCGAAGTCGACGCGGAGGGTGGCGATGGAGACGTTGACGCGGAGTCCGAGACCTACGCCGACGGCGAGTTCGGAGGGGAGGCTGTTCCATTTGATTTCACCATCGCGGTACTCTTCCGAGGCGTTGAAGAGCCATACGTTGCCGATGTCGGTAAAGAGAGCGCCTTCAAAGATGCTGACGATGGGGAAGCGGCTTTCGAGGTTGAGGATGAGCTGCAGGTCGCCCACGCGCTCGAGCAGGTCGCCACCGGCGGTGTAGCTGCCAGGTCCGAGGCGCCGCAGCTGCCAGGCGCGCATGGTGGTGGGGCCGCCGCCGAAGAAGCTTTTCTCGTAGGGCATGGAGATGGAGTTGCCATAAGGCAGTCCGGCGCCGATAAGGAGACGGGCCACGAGGGTGCTTTTACTGCCGACATAGCGGTAGCGGGTCCATTCGCCGCCCAGGCGTATGTATTGCGAGTAGGGGACGCCGAAGATTTGCTGCACGCCGTTCTCGTCGATGGGTGCCGACGCGAGGGTGCCGATGCCGGCCAGCAGGTTGCCCGCGCTCTCGACGCTGAAGTGCAGCGCGTGGAAGTTGTTGCGGGTGCCGTATTGCTGGTTGGAGTAGGTGTAGTCGTAGCGCGCGTCCATGATGAAGTGGCTGCTGTATTGGTATTTGAGGCGCAGGTCGTTGAGTCGGTTCATGCGTGCGGCGAAGCTTTCGTCGACAGAAAGCATGCGGACGAAGGTGAGCTCGATGGGCAACACCTGGTTGGAGGCGGTGCGGGAGTGGCTCCAGGAGTAACCGAAGGAAGTGTTGGCGAGGATGCGCTCAAAGTAGTAGCGGTATTGGTAGCTGCCGCCGACGCTTAGGAGGGTGTGGGGCTTGGAGCGTTGCCAGACGATGAATTGCTCGGAGAAGGGGATGAGGAAGACGGGCATGTCGAGTGTGGCGTCGAGCGTGGCCTCAAAGGCCGAGAAGTCGTTGTGCAGGCTGCCGCTGGCGCTGCCGAGGTTGAGCTTCGGCAGTTCGAGGAGCAGCGAGCCTTTGACGCGCAGCAGTTCGGCGCCGCCGAAGAGGTTCTTGTGCTGGTATTCGAGCGAGGTTTCCACGCCGAGGTTGCCGCCGAGGAAGAAGTTGCCGCTGTCGCTGCCACCGAGGGGCGAGGCATTGGTGAGTTCGAGCGAGAGAGAGAGGCGCTGCTGGGTGGCGTTGATGAGGCGCACATGGGCGTCGACCAGCGGCAGGGTGTCGGTCGAGGAAGGCGACTCGCTGAAGTCTACGTTGATGTACTTGAAGTTGCGCAGCGAGAGCAGCGAGTTGTAGGTGTTGGTGATGTAGCGCGGGCGGTAGGTCATGCCGGGGAAGAGCATCATGGCGCGGCTGATGGTCTGGGGGTGTAGCGTCATGGGCTCGGAGTAGACGAACTTATAGTCGATGTGGTTGCGCGGCGTGAAGTAGGTGTGGATGAGTGTGTCGTTCTGGCCGCTGGTGGTGGGGTTGGGGTAGATGTAGATGTTGTTGATGTGGTAGACTTGCAGGTTGCGGCCGTCTACGAGCACGTCGATGCTGAGTTGGTTGGAGGAGTAGGTGGTGTCGACCATGAAGGTGACGAGGTCGCCGGTGGCGTGGTAGTAGCCCGTTTCGCGCAGGTTGTTGACAATGCGTGCGCGCTCGGCAGCAATATTGTCTTGGTCGTAGGGCTGTCCGGCACGGATGAGGGCGGCAGGGCTCCAGAGGCGCAGCAGGCTGTCGACGCCGTGGTTCTCGGTGCGGTAGACTACCTCATCGATGGTGTAGCGTGGCGAGGCGGCGATATGGTAGCCGACGGTGATGTTGTGCTTGGTGAGTTTCAGGGTGTCGAAGGTGACGGTGGAGTTGAAGCAGCCCTTCGATTGCAGCAGTTGTTGCAGTTGCTGGGTGGTGCGCTGGGCTCGTTCGGCATCGTATACTACAGGGGCCTGTCCCAGGGTGCGGAAATAGCGACCCACGATTGACTTGTCTTTGGGATTGGCGATGCCGTAGATGGCCATGCCGATGCGCAAGGGCTTGATGCCGAGGAAGCGGGTGTTGGGCTTCTGAAAGCTGTAGGTCTGCACGTTCTTCAGGGCATCTTTCACTTCAGAGGTGACGGCGCTGCTGTCGGCCATCTTGATGTCGAACTCGTTGTGATAGAGCACATGCTCTCCCTCGTCCATGTAGCGGTAGGTGTAGCACGAGGTGAAGAGGCTCGTGGCAAGGATGAGGAGGATGATATGTGGCGCTTTAGCTTTCAACAGTGCGGATGATGATGTCGGTGCTTCCGAGGTTCTCCTCCATGTATTCACGGCAGGCTTGCGAGGCTGTGCTGTAGGCGTCGGGGTCGGTCAATAGGCGGTCCAGACAGCCGGTGGTCAGCTCTTTACAACTCTTGACGGACCAGCCGCCGCCACGGGCGATGATGTCGCGCGCCTCCTTGAACTTCCTATAGTTGGGGCCAAAGATGACGGGCTTGCCGAAGGTGACGGCCTCCAATATATTGTGTATGCCTACGCCGAAGCCGCCGCCGATATAGGCCACGTCGGCATAGCGGTAGAGTTTGGCCAGCATGCCGATGTTGTCGATGATAAGAACTTTGGCGGCTTTGGGCTCTTTGGATAAGCTGGAGTATCTTACGCTATCGGGGAAGAGTGTTTCTATCTGCTTGAGGTGCTCCTCGCTGATGACGTGTGGCGCCATGATGACCCGCTCAGGCCACCAGGTGTTGCTGCTGGCTTTGGCGAGTATTTTCTCGTCGGGCAGCCATGTGCTGCCGCAAACGAGCACTTTGCCCCTGTAGCCCTTGAGGAATTCCTCCACCACGGCGTTGCCTTCGGCCGATTGGGCAATCTGGTGCACGCGGTCGAAGCGGGTGTCGCCCGCAATGGAGCAACGGGTTACGCCGTGTTGTTGCAGCAGTTGCATGCTGGCCTCATCCTGCACAAAGATGTGGCGGTAGCAGTCGCGCAGTTTCTGCAGGTACCAACGGCCCCAGGGACGGAAGAAATACTGTTGTGGGCGGAAGATGGCCGAGAAGAGGTAGATGGGGACATTCTTGTCGCGCAGCTCGTGCAGGTAGTTGAACCAGAAGTCATACTTGACGAAGAAGACCGCCACAGGGTGCACCACTGCCACCAGCTGGCGCGCGTTCTTCAGCGTGTCGGGCGGCAGGTAGCACACCGCGTCGGCACCCTCATAGTTCTTTCTCACCTCGAAGCCCGAGGGGGAGAAGAAGGTCAGCAGGATGCGGTGGTCGGGGTGCAGTTGGCGGTAGCGCTCCATGACGGGTCGCGCCTGCTCGAACTCGCCCAGGCTTGAGGCGTGGAACCATACCGTGGGACGATTGTAGAACGGGAAGCGGTACTCGGAGAACGGTGTGTTGAGCCAGCCGCGCACCATCTGGCGTGCTTTGGCGTGCCCGAAGAAGGCCGCCAGGCGGACTCCGAACGAGTACAGCAGAATTCCTATGGAGTAAAGAAGTCTCATATTCTTGCTAAATCAATAATAGTAATAGTCATAGGTGGTCTTGCCCGTGAAGGGGAACATCCAGGTGAGCCGGAAGCCGTAGAGCAGGTCGAAGTAGGTGTTGTGGTCCTTGCCGCTGAGCCCCATCAGGTTGTCGATGGTGTAGGGGCGCGAGGACCAGCTCCAGCATTGGCTCAGGTCGAAGGTGAGTTTGACATTGACGTAGGAGGAGTAGTTGCTCATGTACACGAAGCCGATGCTTTCGGTGAGTATGGCCCCGTTGCGCAGGTGGTCATAGAGCTTGGCGTAGTTGCCGCTGAGCTGCGGCACGGGTGTTTGGTTGAAGTCCTGGGTGAAGACGGTCTTCTGCATGAACCAGCCGCCGCTGAGCTTCACCAGGATGCCCGAGTTGGGGTTCTTGGGCAGCACGGTGATAATCTTGGCCACTCCCGGCCGCGCGGCGATACCTCGATTGTAGGCCGTCACCACTCCGTCGTAGCCGCCCCAACTCATGGCGTACCCGCCGTGGGTGTACACGTTGCCCATGCGAACTTCGCGTTGCTGCAGGTTGTCGCTCGACCCGCCGAACCACAAGTCGGCGTCGAAGGCGAGCATCCAATTGTTCTGGTACTTGTAGTTCCACTCCAGGCCGAAGTCGATGTAGGGCGACTTGTACAGGTCCGACATGCTTCCGTTGGGCATCCCGCCGGTGTGCGCACCCCATGCGGGTGCCAGCATCCCGACCGAAAAACTGACAATATGGCACTCCAAGGTGTCCACCGTCAACTTCACCTGCGCCTTTGCACCTGTAATGAGGGTGCCTAAAAAGACGATGAGTATCAGTTGTTTGCCTATTATCTTGAGAAAAGATTTCACCACGTGCGTTTTTTTCTGTAATTTTGCAATCGTTTTTGAAAACGGCATATTACGCTGTTTATTGTATAAGAGATAAAATAAAAATATGGCAAAAGACTTTCCTAAACGCAGTGAAAACTACTCCGAATGGTACAATGAACTTGTGGTGCGCGCCGACCTCGCCGAGCAGAGCGCCGTCCGCGGCTGCATGGTGATAAAACCCTACGGCTACGCCATCTGGGAGAAGATGCAGCACCAACTCGACAGCATGTTCAAGGCCACCGGCCACGTCAACGCTTATTTCCCGCTCTTCATCCCCAAGTCCTTCCTCAGCCGCGAGGCCGAGCATGTGGAGGGGTTTGCCAAGGAGTGCGCCGTGGTGACGCACCACCGCCTGATGAACGCCCCCGACGGCAGCGGCGTGGTGGTCGACCCCAACGCCAAGCTCGAGGAAGAGCTTGTTGTGCGACCCACCTCCGAGACCATCATCTGGAGCACCTATAAGAATTGGATCAAGTCCTACCGCGACCTGCCCATCCTCTGCAACCAATGGGCCAACGTCGTGCGCTGGGAGATGCGCACCCGCATGTTCCTCCGCACCGCCGAGTTCCTGTGGCAGGAAGGCCACACCGCCCACGCCACCCGCGAGGAGGCCGAGGAGGAGGCGCGCCGCATGCTTGAAGTCTACGGCGACTTTGCGGAGCAATACATGGCTGTGCCCGTCATCAAGGGCCACAAGAGCCCCAACGAGCGCTTCGCCGGCGCCCTCGACACCCTCTGCATCGAGGCCATGATGCAGGACGGCAAGGCCCTCCAGGCCGGCACCAGCCACTTCCTCGGTCAGAACTTCGCCAAGGCCTTCGAGGTGCAGTTCCTTAACAAGCAGAACCAGCTCGAGTATGTCTGGGCCACCTCGTGGGGCGTCAGCACCCGTCTGATGGGTGCCCTCATCATGACCCACAGCGACGACAACGGCCTCGTGCTGCCGCCGCGTCTGGCCCCCATCCACGTGGCCATCGTGCCCATCTGCAAGAGCGACGAGCAGCAGCGCCAGCTCGACGAGCACATCGCTCCCATCGTGAAAGCCCTCGAAGCCAAGGGTCTTGTGGTGAAATACGACAACCGCCCCGAATACAAGCCCGGCTGGAAGTTCAACGAGTACGAGTTCAAGGGCGTCCCCGTGCGCCTCGCCATCGGTCCGCGCGACCTGGAGAACGGCACCTGCGAGGTCTGCCGCCGCGACACGCTGGAGAAAATCACCATGCCTATCGAGGGTATCGCCGACCACGTCTACGAGCTTATGGAGACCATCCAGGCCAACCTCTTCAAGAAGGCCGCCGACTTCCGCGCCTCGATGACCCGCAAGGTCGACACATGGGAAGACTTCAAGGTCGAGATTGAGAAGAACGGCTTCCTGCTCTGCCATTGGGACGGCACCGCCGAGACCGAGGAGCGCATCAAGGAGGAGACCAAGGCCACCATCCGCTGCATCCCCTACGACGCCGTCGAGGAGGAGGGCAAGTGCATCTACAGCGGCAAGCCCAGCCATCGCCGCGTCGTCTTCGCCCGCAGTTACTAAATTATGTCGTGCACGATATAAATAGGATATTTTAGAGTTTATACAACGGGGGCTTCCGGCATCGGAGGCCCCCTTTTCTGTGCCCAAATACGGCTGTATTACGGTAAATTCGCCCTAAGTCGCTGTGGTTTAGTGTATAAAACCCTATTTTCTTCGATTCTGCTCCGACTCAAGTCCGAGTGTGGTCCGACCGAAGTCCGACTGCAGTCGGAGAAAAGGCGGTGTACTTACGGTGCTGACACGGTCTTGATACAATTAGGTCGTGCACGACATAAATAGATGCAAAAAAATATCCCCGTGGCACAATAAGTTTTGTTAATTTGCGTTAATCTGAACAAATACTAACCAACTAAAACTATAATATTATGAAGATTTGTAACAAGATGTTGGCAGAAGGTTTCGGTACCTTCGTGCTGGTTCTGGGCGGCTGCGGCACCGCGCTGTTCGGACACGTCGGTTTCCTCGGTGTGGCCATCGCTTTCGGCCTCACTGTCATTGCTATGGCCTACGGCATTGGCCACGTCAGCGGCGCGCATCTCAACCCCGCCGTCTCGTTCGGCGTGTGGGTCAATGGCCGTATGAGTTTCAAGGACATGCTCCTCTATTGGGTGAGCCAGATTGTGGGCGCCGTTGTTGCCGGTGCCGTGTTGTATGCTGTGTGGACTGCCGCCGGCATGGGCCACACGGGCGTCTTTGCCGCCAACGGCTTCGGCGCTGATTTCCAGGCTGCCGCCGGTGAGGGCTACCTCAATATCGGCTGGATTGGAGCCTTTATCGTCGAGGCTGTGCTGACCTTCGTCTTCCTGATGGTCATTCTCGGTGCCACCGACGAGCGCAGCAACACCAAGGCTGCCGGATTGGCTATCGGCCTCACGCTGACGCTCATACACCTGGTCTCCATCCCGCTGACCAACACCAGCGTCAACCCCGCCCGCAGCATCAGCCAGGCCATCTTCAGCGACTGCACCACCTGGAGTGCCTGCAGTCAGCTGTGGCTCTTCATCGTGGCCCCGCTGGTGGGCGCCGCTTTGGCCGGCCTGTTCTACAAGCTCGTCTGCGGCGACTGCTGCTGCAAGAAGTGCTGCAAGAAGGATTGATTGCTTTGTCAAGCCAAAACAAAAGAGGCCGCTTCAGTCTGAGGCGGCCTCTTTTATTGTGTTCGCGGCGGTGAGTGTCACCTCCTCCACGGTGTTGACTTTCGAGGGGTCGTAGGGTCGGCCGACGCGGATGTAGTTGTCGGTCCACCCCTGCATGGTACCGCCATGCTGTGTGGATTCCCAGAGGACGGGGCGTGTTTTCCCCAGCTGGCTGTCGATGAAGGCTTTGTGTTTGCACTCGCTGAGCTCGAGCAGACGGGCGGTGTGCTCGTGTCGCACGCTGACGGGCACTTTCTCGCCCAGCTTCAAGGCGGCGGTGCCGGGGCGGTCGCTGTAGGTGAAGACGTGGAGGTAGGAGATGGGCAGCGAGTCAATGAAACTGAGTACTTTGGCGAACTCTTCCTCGCTTTCGCCGTTGAAGCCCGCCATCACGTCGGCGGCGATGCAGGCATCGGGCATGACAGATTTGATTTTCAGTAGTTTGTCGCGATATAGGGCGGTGTCGTAGCGACGGTGCATGAGCTGGAGTACGTGGTCGGAGCCGGCCTGGAGGGGGATGTGGAAGTGGGGCAGGAAGGCGCGGCTGTGGGCCACGAAGTCGATGATGTCGTCGGTGAGCAGGTTGGGTTCGATACTTGAAATGCGGTAACGGAGGATGCCTTCTAATTTATCTAATTGTTTTAGAAGTTCTAAAAAAGATTCTCCGTGCTGCTGACCGAAGGTGCCGGTGTTGACGCCGGTGAGCACCATCTCTTTGGCACCCTTGTCGGCGATGCGACGGGCCATGCAGAGGGTCTCCTCGATGGTGGCCGAGCGCGAGCGGCCGCGGGCGTAGGGGATGGCGCAGTAGGTGCAGAAGTAGTCGCAGCCGTCCTGTATTTTGAAGAAGATGCGCGTGCGGTCCTCGCCGGAGTAGGAGAGGAGGCGCTTGCTGTCGTTGCCCAGCACTTGGGTGACACCTGGTAACTTGCTGATTTCCTCGGCAGCCACCTGTGCGAAGCAGCCCATGACCACAATCTGGGCGCCGGGGTTGAGGCGGTGGGCCTGACGGATGGCGGCGCGGCATTTCTTTTCGGCTACGGCGGTGACGGTGCAGGTGTTGATGAGGTAGAGGTCGGCCCGCTGGCCCCAGGGAACGATGGTGTGGCCTTCGGCGGCAAGGCGGCGCAGGGTGTCGGAGGTTTCGGCGAAGTTGAGTTTGCAGCCGAGGGTGTGGGCGGAGACGGTCACTTTTTTTGAAAAAATTTTGCCGGATAAAAAAAATGTTGTATCTTTGCCATGTGGTTTCGGGGATTTTTTTATGGTTTTTTCCTCGAAATCAATAACAAAAGGTTGCCCGAATACCTTCTAAATTTGGGATTTGTAATAGTGTTTAATGGTTGAGGCGGCCCCGGTCTTGGGGCTGCTTCATTTTTGTGCCTATTCCTTCTCTTTCAAGGCAGGCTCGTCGTCGTATTGACGGCTGCGCACCATCTTGATGCCGTCCTCGTCGGGGAAGATGGGGAAGTCGGGTTGTGGCTCGAGAAGCAGTATGTCGCGCTCTTCGGCGTCCTTGCCGAGACCCTGCACTGCACGGCGGGCTACCATGACGCGGCTCTTGCGGTTGGCGCAGTCGAAGAGTTCGTCGCCGATGCGCTCGTAGAGGAGGTCGGCGCTCTCGAGGCTGACCTTCTTGCTGCCGTCGCTGAAGACAAGGATTACTTTGCTTTTGCCTTGCGGGGTGAGGCAGACAATGTCGTGGATGGAGACAAATTCCTCATCGGGGGTGAGCAGGCGCACCTTGCGGTCGGCCATCATACCGTGCTCCCAGCGCTCGTCGATGGTCACCTTGCCTTGCTCATAGTAGTAGTAGCTGCCGTGTTTGAGGCCGTCCTTGTAGTTGCCTACGCGGCGTACAAGCCCTTGCTCGTCGAATTCGACCAGCTTGCCCTCGAGGCCGCCGTTGACATAGGTGCCTGTGATGTAGCCGTTGGTGCCGATGCGTTTCCACCAGCGGCCGTGGCGGTGGTTGTTACTCCAATGGGTCACCTCGGCGGTGTCGCCCGTCTGGGTGTAGATGACGTGGAGGCCATCCTTGATGCCCATGCGGTAGTTGGCTTCCTTGACCAGACGGCCGTCCTCGGAGTAGAATTGCCAGAGGCCGTCGCGGTTGCGGCGGTCGTAGTGGCCGCGGACCAGCAGGTGGCCTTTCTCGTCGTAGGCCTCATGGTCGCAGCGCACGCCGGGTTCGGTGTAGGTGTTGCGGATGCGGAGTGTTCCGTCGGGGTAGTAGTAAAGGAAGGTTCCGGTTTCCTGGCCGTCGATGAAGTCGCCCTCGTAGATCTTGGTGCCGTCTTTGTCGGTACGGATCCAATGGCCTTGACGGCGGCCTTGATTGTCAATCTTGTTCTGGGCTGTGGCGCAGAGGCTGAGGAGCATCAGTGCGGCCAAAAAGAGGATGTTCTTTTTCATGCGATGTGACATTTTCTTCCTATTACGCGAAAATGAGCGTTTTATTGTGCTGGTGTGGAAATATTTTCGCGTGGGCACAATAAAAGCGGCTTGGTGGAGTTATTGGTTTAAATATTATAATTATGGAGAATATAAAAAGCAATAAGATAGTGCGTCTGGCGCTGACGGATGTGGCTCTTGTGGGGGCGGCCTGCCTGATACCCACGGTGTCGCATCTGCTGGCGGTGCCGCTGTATATGCTCAACCCCATGTTGGCGTTGCTTTTGGCAGGTCTGCTGCTGGGACGCGATTGGCGCAATGCGCTGCTGTTGGCAGTGCTGATGCCTTTGGTGTCGTGCCTTGTCACCGGTATGCCTGCGGCCCCGAAGATGGTCTGCATGATGGCTGAGTTGGCCACGGTGGCCACGCTCTTCGGTGTGCTCTCGCGCCGTTGGGCAGCGTTGCCGGCCGTGCTTACGGCTGTGTTGGCCGGCAAGGTGATCTACTACCTCCTCAAGGCTTTAGTGATAGCCCCCGCCGTGCTGGTAGGCACCGTCTGGTGGCTGCAGCTTGGTGCCGTAGTCCTCTGGTGCGGCTTGTTTGTGTTGATTTATAGGCAGAAGAAATGAAAAATATTGCGGTGGTCTTGGCGGGTGGTACCGGCAGCCGATTTGGTTCGCCTGTGCCTAAGCAGTTTCTGCAGTTGTCAGGACGTGCCGTGATAGAGTATTCGATTGAGGTGTTCAACGGCCATTCGGCCATTGATGAAGTGGCGGTAGTGGTGCATCCTGATTGGCGAGACGAGATGGAACGCATCATCGGCCGCAATCATTGGGGTAAAATGACCAAGGTGATTGATGGCGGCTCGGAGCGCTATATGTCCTCCCTCAACGCCATTATGGCTTATATTGACTATCCTGATGACACCAATTTGCTACTGCATGACGCGGCACGGCCGATGGTCTCGATGCAGATTGTCGACCATGTGGTTGACGCTTTGCGGACTCATGAGGCTGTGGGAGTGGCGGTGCCGAGCACTGACACTGTATGGGAGGTGCATCCGGATATCACCGAGAATGATGTGGGACGTTTTGTGGCCCGCATCCCGGAACGGCGTCTGATGTGGCGAGCCCAAACCCCGCAGGCCTTCCGACTGCCCCTTATTCGCGATGCTTACCAACGCGCCCTCCAGGACCCCATGTTCCAGGCCACCGACGACTGCGGCGTTGTCCGCAAATACATGCCCAGTACCAAGATATATGTGGTGGAAGGATTGGAGAAAAACCGTAAGATAACCTTTGCTGAGGATTTGTTGTAAGGCATGGAATAACGATGAATGTTGAGGCTGTTTGAAGGCAAGCGGGTGCGTGTTTCATGGGATGGGGAACAGGAATGGTATTGTGGTCCGAAAATATATGCCCGGCACCAAAATTGCTGTAGCGGAAGGTGAAGATAGAAATAGAAAAAACCATATGCGGAGGATATGGATGAAGAAAAACACTGCCCAAACATGAGAGTGGTCGTGCAATGAGAAATGAATAAATAATGTCAGATTCTGGTTATATCTTTCCCGTGGAAGTAATCTTCAATGATTTGTACGAAAGCTTTTGATGTGCTGTCGTCAATGTATGAATAGTTTTTGCCATCGTGAATGGCTTTGATGAATGATACTAACTCGTAGCGAATACCTTCCCCGTCGAGTTGATAGAAGTATCGTCTGTTTTGGGTTGTGTCTTCTCGTCTTATTTCAAAATAGTCAGTTTTCCACCAGGGAGCAGGTACATACACATAGCCCGTCGTGCCAGATATAATTAATTCACCTTCTGTCTTTACACCTTTTCCAACTTTGATAGAAGCAACAGCGTCGGGGTATATGAAATCTATTTTGGTGAATGAGTCGTACATTGAAACTTCGCTCTCAATGTGCGATACAATTGTCCGTTGCTTGTAGTTTACTCCCAGAAGTTGGAATATGGGTAGCATCGCGTAGGGACCCCATGTGCAGATGCTATTCCATTTGTTTTGCCTTTCGTCGAGACTGATATCATTATCACGAAGGCTGGTGCACGATGCATCTACGGATACAACCTTGCCTATACGGCCACTTTTTACAAGTAGTCGCAACCTGTAGTATGCAGTCGAGTATGCGGTTCGAATGGCATCCATCAGAATACATCCTTTGTCTTTTGCCAATACGTTTAATTCGGTCCAATCTTTTACAGACAAAGCGATAGGGGCTTCACACAGAACATGCTTCCCTTTTTCGAGTGCTGCTTTTATGTGTTGATAGTGATCTTGCGGTTTTGAAAGAATATACACGGCATCAACGGTAGAGAGCAATTCTTCATAGTCTCTCGTTACACATGGCAGGGTCTTTAATAATTCGTTAAGTTCTTCCGCATTGCCAGGTGTAGTGTATAGGCCTACAATGTTGATGCCATTTACATAATGGCTCTCTTTCTCGAATTTATTGAGGAACTGTAGGTCTCCCACCAGCCCAAGCTTTATCTCCCGTTCTTCCGACCGTAGTTCCGAACTAGAAACACCTGCTGTCCTTTCTAGGTATACTACTTTGCAATACTCATTCAGATAGTCAAAATATCCTTTCCAGTCACTACCAATAGCGAAAATGTCAACACCATAACGCATGATGTCGTCAATCTTTTGTCCCTCATATTCTTCCACAATAACCTCATCGGCAATACCCGTTGCTCTCACGGCCTCCATCCGTTCTATCAACGATTGTTGCACATTTATCTTCCCTCGAGCACGGTCGAAGCCGTCGGCGGTAACACCGACAATTAGGTAATCCCCCAATGCCTTGGCCCGTTCCAGCAGGCGTAGGTGCCCATAGTGAAATAGGTCGTAAGTACCGTATGTTATTACTTTTTTCATTTTAGCTATCAACTTCAAAAAATGCCACGGCAAAAATTTTCATGGCATCAACAGAACCAACAGTAACGCGCAACAAATCTTTCAATATGGTATTTCCGTACGGATGAACCAGTGTTTTTTTCTCCTCGGCCAAACGCCGTGCCACCAAATGGGCATCGTGTTTAGGCCGAATCAGTACATAGTTTCCGTGACAATCCATGTACCAATATCCTCGACTCTTCAGTTCACCGATCAAAAAATCTTTTCCGTCCTTTTCTTTTTTTATCAATCCATTGATAATATCAGGTCGATCCAAAATGCGTTCGGCAAAAAGCAATCCTACGCTATTGACCTCATACGCTAACCGTGAATTGCGTACCCAATGGATCAATTCCTTGTCACCGATTACCATTCCCACGCGACAACCTGCAATAGACATCAGTTTGCTGAAAGTGCGCAGCAAAATGACGTTCTCATTCTCCATCGCAAAACGCAAAAATGTCTTGTCATAGAAATAGTGGTACGCCTCATCCAGAATCACAACCGCTCCAACATCCTTTGACCTGTTAATCACCCTCTGAACATCATCGTCCGAATAAAGATTCCCAATTGGGCTATTGGGATTCAGTAGAACAATCACCCGTGTGTCGGAAGATATGGCGTCAAGTATCTTTTCCACGGGCATCGAGAAATCCTCGCAGTACTGCACAGGCTTGTGCTTCAGACCCAGTAGACTACAGCAGACCCAGTAGATTTCAAACGAGGGCGATACCGTCACCACTTCCTTTCCAGGCTCCCCAAACGTCTCCAGGAGTACTCGTATCCCATGGTCTGAGCCATTCGTACAATACACATTCTCCTTGTTGATGCCAATATAATCAGCATATTTTTCAATCAGTCTTTCTGGCTCAGGATACATCGCAAGATACTCCGGCGTTAGGTCCATCAATACTGAATTGACAAAATCAAGTGGCAAACCCTCCGGATTCTCATTTGCATCGTAGCGATGATACTTGCCGCGACCTTGCATCGGGAAAACCCGAGGGGTGTTCTGAATATTTTTATTAACGTAATACTTCATAGTCAAAAACGAAAGAACCAACGTGAATCATTCTCATCAAATATCACCCCCCCGTTTTTCTCAATGATCCTTCTTGACGAATAATTATACTTTTCCACAGTCAGTATCCGCTCCGTTACTCCCATCTCGTCCGCCTTCAGCAACAATTCCCTCAAAAGCGCACTCCCATAGCCCCGTCCTCTGAATTCAGACGAAACGGCATAGCCGATATTCCCTCCCAAAGCCCGTGACTTCTCAGTAAGTGCCTGGCGAATTTTCCCTATACCCACAGGGATGTTACCATCCCACAGCCAGTATATCGTTTGACCTACATATCCGGCTGGAAGTTTTTCGCCCCTTGACCAGTCGTCCTGCTCCTTCAACCATTCCTTGTATTCCACAAACGTCATCCCCTTCACTGGATTCGTAAATGCGTTTTCCTCTTTTTCAATATGCTGCAACATCAAATAACAAGCCTCTCCATCAGAGGGCGACAACTGTTTTAGAAAAAGATTGTTGTCTCGCATGATTACATATTATATGGCTGTTTGTTGTTGATTATTTAAATGCAAAAATACATGTTTTTTTTTATTTGACATGAAAAATTTTGCATCTTTTTTTTTATAGAATATAAGTGTCTGATTTACTATTAAAAAACCATTCTCCATCTTTCGGGTAATGCGAGTGGGCTCAAATGGACAAACGATGTCTCGAGATCCAAAACATGATGATTATGGTGAAATATCTCCCAAAAGAAGACACAATACATTATCCGGTTTTAGAGGTGTAAAAGCTATGTTGTGCGCGTGTTGGTGGTATGTAGGGGAGGATTGTAATTACGTATGCTGTCATTGGTGCAAAATTATTTTTATTATTATAAATTTTTTTTATATATTTGCATATAGAAATTAGAATTGTAATCCGAGTGTTAGTGATTGTGTATATGGTAGTAACAATGTTGTTTGTGTTTTTTTCTCGAGGGTTAATTTGAACGATATAGGAGAGCATTAAATGAAATCACCAGATCATTCCTTAAAATATAAGCTACGGTTAGTGTGGGCTTATAAGGATGTTATACGGAGCCATGTGCCAATAGTGTCTCGATGGTATGTGCGGAGGTTCAGAATGAGCCAGAAAGCAGCGGCACATCGGTTGCATGGCAAAAAGAGGTTAGAGGTGGCGTTTTTCCTTACAATCCCCGGTATGTGGAAGTGTGACTATCTGTTCCAAGCGATGGAAAAGAATCCCCGTTTTCACCCCTATGTGGTAATCTATCCGTATTCCATATACAAAGGTTTTATCAAAAGTGAGGTCGATGCGACTTTGGAGTGGACGAGACGTTTTGTCGAAAGTAAGGGTTTTGAATATGTGATTCCATATGACGGCAAATGTGATAAATGGCTCGATGTGAAGACTACCCTCGATCCTGACATTGTTTTCTTCTCGTCTCCATACAAGGATCATTTGCCACGCTATTTTGTTTATCATTTCCGTGACAGGCTCACCTGTTATGTCCCGTATGGGTTCAGTTCGTTAAAAATGTACAAGGTAACATATGATTTGCTATTTGATAACCTTGTTGGTCTTCATTTCGTTGAGACGGACATCCATAGGCAACTTGCTGCCCAGTATGCGCGCAACAAAGGTGAGAATGTTGTGGTGACGGGTTATCCGGGCACTGAAGTGTTTCTTAGGAATGATTATCACCCAACCTACAAATGGAAGCCTCAGGTAAATGAGAAGAAGAAAGTAATATGGGCACCTCATCATACTGTTGATGAGACTATCGAGGGCTCGACATTCCTTTCTGTATGCAACGATATGCTTGAACTTGCTGACAAATATAAAGAGCAAGTGCAATTTGTGTTCAAGCCTCATCAACTTTTGAAGTTCAAGTTACAGTTGTTGTGGGGCAAAGAAAAAACAGATGAGTATTATGCCAAATGGGCATCAGGGGAGAATACTCAATTGGAAGAATCTTCCTATGTTGACCTGTTCCTAACCTCTGATGCAATGATTCACGACAGTGGTTCTTTTACTACCGAGTATCTTTTCACGCACAAGCCTGTGATGTATCTTGCTGATGAGTCTATAGCTCACGAGCGTTTTGGACTTTTCGGAATCAAGTCATTTGAATGCCATTATCATGGAGTCACGCGTGAGTCGATAGAAAAGTTTCTTACAGATGTAGTTGTCTACGGCAACGATCCAATGAGGGAACAACGACAGGCTTTTTTTGAAAAATATCTGCAGCCGATTGATGGAATGATGCCGTCGGAGAAAATTATTTACGAGATTGAAAAATTAATCAACAGTTAGTGTGCTATGAAACAATACGATTATATCATTGTGGGTGCTGGCCTTTATGGAAGTGTCTTCGCCCACGAGATGAAGCAACGAGGAAAGCGTTGTCTTGTTATTGAAAAGAGAGACCATGTTGGTGGCAACTGCTATACCAAGGAAGTGGCCGGCATTAATGTGCATTGGTACGGTGCTCACATCTTCCATACAAGCGATGAAGGAGTATGGCAATATATGCAACAGTTCTGCGAGTTCAACCATTATGTCAATTCGCCTATTGCCAATTATAAGGGCACGTTATATAACTTGCCGTTTAATATGAACACGTTCTGTAAATTGTGGCCAGATGTTATTACTCCAAACGATGCACGCCAACGTATTGCAGAACAGCGGGCACAATACGCCACTATTGTAGAACCACGTAACCTTGAGGAACAAGGTATGAAACTTGGAGGCCGTGACATTTATGAAAAATTGGTGAAGGGATACTCGGAGAAGCAGTGGGGTATGCCTGCGACAGAAATACCTGCCTTTGTGTTACGTCGATTGCCATTACGCTTTACCTTTGATAATAATTATTTCAACGACCCCCACCAAGGCATACCTGTGGGCGGCTATACACAGGTGTTTAATCGCCTTCTAGATGGAATAGAGGTGCGCCTTGGCGAGGATCTCCTGGTCAAGAAAGAAGAATATCTGGACATGGCCGACAGAGTACTATATACAGGGCCATTAGATGCATATTTTGACTACAAGTTAGGTAAGCTGGAATTTCGCACTGTACGATTTGACCATCAGTTGCTGCGGGGTGTAGAAAACTTCCAGGGTAACGCTGTGTTCAACTACACTGACCGTGAGACCCCATATACTCGCATTATTGAGCACAAGCATTTCGAGTTTGGCAAGCAGCCTGATACGGTGGTAAGTTATGAATATTCCGAGCAATGGCATGAAGGCTCCGAACCCTATTATCCTATCAACAATGACCGTAATAATGCACTTGCTGAGCAGTATAAGGCTCTCGCTGCTGCCGAAAGTAATGTTAGTTTTGGTGGTCGTCTGGCAGAGTATAAATACTATGATATGGATAAAGTGGTGGCCGAAGTGCTCAATCATCCGTGGTTAAATAATAAATAATACATCTCAATACAATATGGTAAAAGTATCAGTTATTCTGCCCGTTTATGGCGTGGCGCAATACATTGTCAAGTGCACGGAGAGTTTGTTGGCACAGACACTCGATGACATGGAATTTATATATGTTGATGACCATGGACCCGATAATAGTATTGAACTTGTAAAACAGACCATCGCAGGCCATCCTCGCGAAGGACAGTTTCGTTTTCTTAAGCCGGAGCATAATATGGGTGCTGGTATGGCTCGTAACTTCGCTATTCCTCAATCTGAAGGCGAGTATATTGCATTTGTGGATAGTGACGACTGGGTGGAACCCAATATGTTTGAAGAGTTGTATAATGAGGCTAAGAGACAGGGTGGGGCGGATCTTTGTTATTGTCAGGCATCGAAAGATTATTTGAATGATAAACCCTCTGAGATACTGCGAAGCCCTGAGGTGGAGCCAGGTGAGTTTGCTCATGCCAAACGCGTTCACTTTCTTGCCAATTATGTCTCATATTTCTGGACTTTTATATACCGTCGTGAGCAGATAGAGAATAATGCAATTCGCTATCCGGAAGAGCGCTCTGCTGACGATAGTTACTTTGTGGCTTGTAATCTTTTAACTGCAAAGACCATTGCACGAGTTGACAAGCCGTTCTACCATTACCTTATCCGTCCTGGTTCGGTGGTGACTACCAAAAATACTACCAAGTATCAAAAACGCTTGGCGGTCTTTGGACATTTGATGGATTATGCCAAGAAATGTGGAGTCTATGAAGAATTCAAATCCGAGGTGGATTATATCTATATTAAGAAAGGATGCCTCTCGTCGGTACTCAACTATATATACAACACTTCGGAGCCTCAGCGTGAGGTGCTGGCGGAGATAATGGCAGAGTTGGATAGGCAGGTGCCCGATTTTGCAACCAATACCTATTATCGCAACCATATCGCTCCCAAAGCCATGATGCAGCTTGTGCGAAAGTGCCCGAGAACGGCACTTTGGCTATTGCCAAAGTATGTCAAAATGACAAAACCAACAGTATGAATAGATAGGGCGGTCAATTGACCGCCCTATCTATTATTGTTGTTTCTTTTTGGGTATGTAAAATAACACAATACTACCAAGCATTATCAGCAATGTGATGATTGAGAAGACTAACGTGTAGTTGTCGAGCTGGTGCATCCGTGGAGCCTCGTTCCTAAACTCGATGACGTGGTCTCCGGCGGGAACTATCATGGCGCGCAGCACATAGTTGGCGCGGATGTATTCGGCTGGCTTCCCGTCGATGTAGGCGAACCAATCGGGCTTATAATGAATTTCGCTAAATACGGCCAACTGTTCGCTGTTGCTGTGGCTCACGTATTTTAGATAGTCGGCGGAGTTGGGCGTGGTGGGCTCCAAGGCTATGGTTGCTGTGCTGTCCACAGCCCACTCACCATTTGTTACTTTCCACATGCTTGTGTCAACCACAGCCGTTAGGGCGGGGTCAATACTATTCAGTGCCAAAATTTCCTCATTTGGATTGCCTACGGCTTTCATGTCGCGAACAAACCAGCAGTTGCCCAGCGCGTCGGGATTGCGCTGCACCTGACCGTTCTGCAGCACCACGTAGCGGGTGTTGAGCATGGCCAGCACACGAGGATTGATATGGCGGCCGAGGTAGAAGTCAATGAGGTTTTGATAGCGGCTGAGTTTTGCGGCACTATAACCTCCCACTTGGTTGTGGAAAGCCGAGGGCTTGGAGTCGTTGTAGGTGTTCACCGCCAGATTGAGTACGCGGTAGTCGTGGTCTCCATAGCGGGTTGCCAACTCGTCAATGTCATAGTCCCATTGGTCGTGGCGCAACTCTAATTTGCGCTCTTCTGTGAAGTTATCATTATTCAGGTAGCGGCGGTCAATACCCCACAAGTCTACGACCACCATTGCGCCCAGCAGGGCGACGGCAATGCCGGCTTTCTTCAGTTTGTCGTTGTTGTAGAGCCACAATACCACTGCCGCAAGAAGGATGAATATCAGCGAGCGCCACGAGTCGCTGTGTAGCAGCGCCGCGCGGTCGGCGGCAAGGGTGCTGAATATCAAATCCCATTGGGAGCCATATTGGGCTGCCATCTGTTGGTCGCCGACACCACTGTAGCTGAACGACCCCGAGGCCACCATCACTACCAAAATCAGTGTTGTAAGAGCACCTGTGGCGATGTAGAGGCCACGGTTGATGCGCTTGCGGTCACGGTCGGTGGCAAACACCTCCTTCAGTGTCAGCACCGCCAGGATGGCCATACTGACATTGGCCAGCACCAGCGCCATCGACGGAGTGCGGAACTTGTTGTAGAAAGGTACATGGGTGAAAATCCATTCGTTGACGCCCATCAGGTTGCGGCCCCAAGAGAGGACTATGGCCAGCAGTGTGGCCGCCAGCAGCCACCAACGCTCGGGGCCTCGGGTGACCAGCAGGCCCATGATAAAGAGCAGTATGATAATGGCACCGAAGTAGACCGGTCCCGACGTGAAGGGCTGGTCGCCCCAATAGAGCGGCGCCTGCTGGCTGCGGAAGGTCTTGTAGAATGATGATTCGGTGCTCACCTTCTCACCGCTGCCGCCGCCCATTGCGCCAGGCACCAACAGCGTATAGGTCTCACCAATGCCGTAGCTCCAGCTGTAGGCGTAGTCAATGCTGAGTCCTGTGGCTGTGTTTTGTGCGGCAGTTTCGGTATGCTCATTGTACAGGTCGTCGGGTGTTACGGTCAACTCGTCGCCGCCACGCATGGTGTATTGGGCATACTCTTCGTTGACCAGCAGCAGGCGCGCATTGCAGCCGAAAGCCAGCGCGGCGCCAATGAGCACCACGCCCACTTTCGCCATGAAGGAAGGAAACTGTTTCTGGATAATGGCATATATGAGATAGCTTATTCCCATGATGACGCAGCCCAGGGCGGTATAGAACGTAATCTGAATGTGGTTGAACGAAATCTGCAGTATCAATGCCAGCGTGAACAGCAATCCACCCCAGAGCCACTCTTTCTTCTTTTTCGCCTTCAGGAGCATAATCATACCGGCAAAGATGGGCGCCATCATGCTGATGGCCCATGCCTTGGTGATATGGCCTGCTTCGATGATGATCAGGTTGTAGCTGCCCAAGCCGAACCCCAGGGCGCCCACCAGCGCCAGCCAGGGACTCGCGCCGAAGGCCAGCATGGCCAGGTAGAAGCCAATCAGGTAGAGGAAAAGCACTCCGATGTTGCGTTCCAGCCCGATGTGCCGCATGATCAACGTGTTCCTGACAGGTTGGAATACCGATTTCTGCTGGTTGGCGACAATCTGATAGCCCGGCATGCCGCTGAACATCGACCGTGCCCAATTGGGTATGGTGCCGGTCTGCTCTTTCTCCATGCGCTGCTGATACGACATCGCGTCGGCCTTCTGTATATCGCCTTGGCGTATCACTTTGCCGCTCAGGGCAGGGGAGAGGTAGATGCAGGCCACTGCAAACATGCCCACGATAATTCCGATATGTACCCAAACTTTCTTATTCATTTGTTTTCACTTTTTACTTTTCACTTGTTTGTTTTCCATCCTTCACTGTCGGGTACTCCACCCGCACGTGGTAGATGCTCATCATCTTATCCTTGAGGAATTTGCGTATGCGGGCAATGTCACCGTAGGTCAGTGGGCAGTTGTCCAGCTGCCCCGCGCTGATTTTGCTGTCAATCAGGCGGTCCACCATTGCATCCGTCTCCTCTTTTGTGTGGTTCTTCAGGCTCCGCAGCGCCGCCTCCACGGTGTCCACAATCATCACCACCGCCGTCTCACGGCTGTAGGGGCGTGGCCCAGGGTAGCGGAAGCGCGCCGTTTCGAAGCCGCCGTCGGGATGACGCTCCAGCTCTTTCGCGTAGAAGTAGCCCGTGTAGGTTGTACCGTGGTGCGTGCGGATGAAGTCCTGCACCTCGGCCGGCAGGTGGTATTTGCGAGCCAACTCAAGGCCGTCCGTCACGTGCGACGTGATGATTTCGGCGCTCTCCACATAGTCCAACTCGTTGTGGGGGTTGAAGCCCGAGTTCTGGTTCTCGGTGAAGTACAGCGGATTGTTCACCTTGCCTATGTCGTGATACAGTGCGCCTACCTTCGCCAGCAGCGCGTCGCCATCTATTTCGTTCATCAGGTCCTCGGCAATATTCGCCACCTGCATCGAGTGCTGGAATGTGCCTGGCGCGCGGCGGCTCAACTCGCGCAGCGCCGGCGTGTTGGTGCTGCTCAGTTCGAGCAACGTCAGGTTGGTGGTGATGCCGAACAGCTTCTCGAACAGGTAAATCAGCGGGTAGGCCAGCAGGGTGAGGATGGCGTTGAGGAAGAACATCAGGTATTTGTCGGCGCTGAGCGACAGCAGGTTGGTGTCCTGGCTCAGCACGCCGGCAGTGTAGATGAACGAGTAGCAAAGGAAGATAACCAGCGCCAGCACAAAGAATTGGCTGCGGCGCTCCAGGTTGCGCACCGCGATGATGCTCATCATACCTGTAACCAGCTGGTAGAAGATGAACTCGAACGAGTTGGGCACTAGGTTGGCCAGGATAATCACCGTGGTCAGGTGGATATACAGCGCCACGCGCATGTCGAAGAAGACGCGCATCAAGATGGGCACGATGCACAGCGGCACCAGCAGCACCCATTCAGGGTTTACCCTCACCACCAGCGCCACCACCGCCGACATCAGCAGTATCAGCAGCATCACGAACAGCACCTTGCGGTCGTCCTCCAGAATAGGGTGGCGTGTGTTTTTTAGGAACATATAGAGGGCCACGAAGGCAATCACCGCCAGCAGCAGCTGGCCCCACATCTGGCCCCAGAGGCTGTATTTCTCAGAGAAGCGGCGGTCGTTTTCGGCCTCCAGCGACTTGATGATCTGGCCCTTCTCAACCGTCACCTCCTCGCCCTTGGCAATGATGCGGTCGCCAGCCATCACCATCTGGCTCGTGTGGCTCAACTGTGACAGGCGGCTGTCCAGCTCCAGCGTCGTCCGCGCCGCGTCCAGCACCAGGTTGGGCTGCAGCAGGCTGTCGCGCAGCAGGCCCGGCTCAAGGTCCAGGGCGTTGATGAACTCGCGGCTGCGGTGCATGCTGCCCACCGCTCCGCGCATCACCACCACCGAGTGGTTGTCCATATCGTTCACGTCGGCAGGCAGCTCCAGATAACCGATGCGGTACACACTGTCCATCTGCCGGCGCAGCGCGCGTTTCTCGCCCGCCGTCAGCGTGTGGCCCATCCGCTCCAGACGGGTCAGGGCCACGTCCCTCGCGCTCGAGTCCTCGCGGTAGTAGAGCATCGCTTTCTGCCGCTCGGCCTCCTCGGCCGCACGGGTCTCGTCGGCCGTCAGCATCACCGCGAAATCATACGGTGCCACCAGGTCGGCGCCGCGCCAAACGGCCCCCACCTTGTAGTCATAGTGCTCACCGTGGCGCGTGTGGGGGAACAGTACCACAATCAGCATGGCCGTTATCAGCATTGCCACAATTCTGTAAATCAGTGACAAATGCTTTGCGGCCGACGTCAGTATATTGTTCATAGGCTTCACAATAACAAAATGCAAAAGTACGAAGAAAATCCGATACGTGCAAATAAATCTTTATTTGCTCCCCGCCTGCGGCGGTAATCCGGAAATCCTGTTTTTATGCTCCCCGCTGCGCGGAAATCCTGTAAATCTAACACACTCCTCAGTCACTGCGTGACAGCTCCCCTAACTTAGGGGAGCAGCTGGGAGAGGGCATTTACTATCTGACTCCTCCCCTAACGTTAGGGGAGGGGGACCGCCGCGAAGCGGTGGTGGAGGAGTGTGTCTTGGTGTGTTTTACCGCGTCACCGTTAGGCGTCGAGTAACAATGCCTTGCGCGGTGCTCACCGTCAGCAGATAGGTGCCCGCAGGCCAGGTTGAGGTGTCGAAGCGCACTGTGCGTCCCGATGCCGGCAGGCGCCGGAACGGCACGCCGGCGGAGGTGTAGACCTCCACGCCCGTCAGGTCAGCCTCGGCAGTCAGCAGCACCGCCCCGCTGGTCGGATTGGGAACCAATGAAAATCCCTCCACATCGGGCCGTGCAATGCCCACCGTATCAACACCCGTGGTGTCTGCTATGGTAGTATCAATAATGGTGGTGCCGAAAGAGACGGTCTTCCATTCGCCATAAACCGTTGTGTCGTAGTTCGAGGTGGCATAGTGGCACTGCTTGCGCACCATTGCCGTGTAGCGGACGCTATCCGACAACGGGGTGAACGTATACGTGGTATCTGAAATAACAAACGCCGTGTCGCTTCCGTCCTCACCCGTCAAGCGCACATTATACAGAGTACCCTCCTCCACTTGGCGCCAGCGCACCACCGCGCTGTCGCCCGTATAGGCATCAAGGAAGAGTTGCTGTATAGGCCCGCACCTAAAACCGATAATAGGGAAAGCCCATCCCCACCGCTTATGATGGTTTCCATCCACTATAGTATATGAATCGTACACAGTCGGATCTATTGTGGAAGGAGCATAAATATGGCTTGGGAGCGAACTGTTATATCTTGGACCATAATCCCTCTCCACATAATAACTTGACATCCCCTCAAAACGACCAACATAGAACGTATCTTTCATCCGGTTGATTTGCTGCGGTGTATCAAAATAGAATTCGTAGCAGGGAGCCGTAAAACAGTTTTCCTTGTTGCAAGTATCCTCATAATAGAACCAGCAGAAACGCGGATGTGAGCGATTTAGCGTAACAGAGTCGACAGGACGAAACTCATAATATTGAGTACTTACTGTGGAATAAGATAGCCCATCACACTTAAACAACCAAGCCTGGAAGGTATTGTCGGTTGCAGGCATCAAGCCGGTATAATTATCAAATGTGACTGCCACGCCGTAAACGGTCACCGTGTCAAGAGCTACATATTCCTGCAGCAACATCCCTGAATGCGCCCCTATCCAATCATAGTCACCCTCTTCAAAACAGGGCTTAGGGTTGGAAAAGAGATAGAACGTATCGATATCTGTCACAATATCATACATACGAGACCTGTTGTCAAACTGCGCCTGTGCTGGCGTGCAGCAACAAAGCATCAAAAAAATCAAAACCGTGTCATGAATTTTTTTCATAATGTTGATGTCTTTATTCCCTTGATATGTCCTATAGACGTACAACCCTCCAAAATCTGCCCATTTCTTAACGCATTTTTAACTTTATTTAACGATTGGGGCGAAATCTGCTGCAAAAGTACTAACATTATCCGACATACGCAAATATTTTTTTATCTCCCGCCGGTTTTATATCTCCCGCCTGCGGCGTAATCCAACAATCCAAAATTAATTGATAAGATTTATGGATTACCGCGCAGCGGGGAGGTTGCAAAAAACAGATTTATGTCGTGCACGACATATTCGCAGCGACACCGTAGATGGAACGTGTTTTGTCCGACTGCGGTCGGACATTAGTCGGAGTTGAGTCGGACATGAGTCGGAGCAGAGTCGGAGGGGGTGGGGCGGCAACACGACCCACGGGGGTGGTATTGCGCTCTGATATAGTGGTTTTTAGGTGGTTGGTGGTCGGTAACCGGTAGTCGGTGGGCGGTAAAACGGCGATTGGAGGGGCGGTTTTTGTCAATTCCGCCCACCGACTACCGGCTACCGATTACCTAAATAGGTCGTGCACGACCTATTTTTGGGGTGATGAGTGATAGGTGATGAGTGATGGGGTGGTGAGTCAAGGTTTGAAAAAAAATAGTGGCGGACACAATAAAATATGAAATAATGTGTTACTTGCTTATACTTATTTAATTGAAAATAATAAAATAGACAATATCATGAAGAGAACCATTCTTTTGGCGGCCGCAGTCCTGTTTGCTACCGGCGGCTTGATGGCCCAGAACACGTTCAAGGGCGTTGTGAAGTACAAAGTGGAGTCGACCGGCGAGGTGCCTGTGGAGCTTCGCGAGGAGACGCGCAGCGCCGAAATCAAGGTGTCGGGCGATGACATGTTCACCAAGAGTGTCATTTTCACACAGGGCTCCGACGCCATCCTGATACAGGGCCTGAAGACGACGCAGTGTGTGAATTACAGCATGTATCTCAATGCTTTGCGCGGCGAGGGTTTCGAGTTTACCTATCAGGGCGACGGCAAGTTGCTGGTGAAGGGTGAGGCCAAGGCGAGCGACTTTGACAGTGTGGATATTCCCGACACCGAGCCCGGGCATTTCTACTATGAGTACATTCCGAGCGAGACCAAGCAGGTGGCCGGCATGACGGCCAAGAAGATGATCCGCCACACCTATGACGAGGAGGGTGTGGACCATCCGATGACGATGTGGTACAGCGACGAGATTGGTCCGAGGATCAACGTACTCTTCGGTGGCATCAAGGGTATGCCGCTGGAGTGCACGATGGATGCCGGCGAGGGCCGCGCCATCACCTATACCGCCACCGAGATTGTGAAGGGCAAGGTGAAGGAGACCGACTTCCTGCTGCCCGACGGCTACGAGACGTTGAGCGAGGAGGAATTGGAGACCCTCGGCACCGAAATCCATGATGCCATCGAACTCCTGCAGGGCGAGTGATGAAAGATTAAAGTTGAAGGTTTAAAGTTTAAATTTTCAAGGTGGCCGCCTCCAAGAGTAAAAAAACTACTAAGACTAAGAAGGGCAAGACCGCACCGCGCAAGCGCGGCGACGGTTTTGTCGCTTTCCTGCGCAGCAAGCGCTTCGCGCACATCCGCGGTGCGCTGTATGTGCTTTTCTCCATCTTTCTGGTGATAGCGATGGTGGGCTATTACGCCACCACAGGCCGCGGAGGCTGGCTGGGCGCCGCCGGTCACGGTGTGGCCGAGTTCTTCACCACCAACCTGTTCGGCCTCGGTTCGCTGGGCTTCGCGCTGCTGTTCTTCGTCTACGGCATGCGGCTGTGGGACGTGGTGGTGATGCCGTGGTGGAAGACCTTCGGCAGCACGCTGTTCTGGATGCTGTGGCTGAGCCTGACGCTGGGCTTTATTAGCGAGTGGGTGGATAGTGGGAATTTTGAGAGCTACGCTGGAATCATCGGTGTGCAGATGTCCGAGCCGCTGCACCGCTGGCTGAGCTGGTGGACGCTGGTGATACTGCTTTTCCTTGCGGTGCTCTTCCTGGTGCTGGTGCACAAGATGGAGCTGCCCGAGGTGAAGTTGCCCGAGGTGAAACTGCCCAAGGTGGACATGAAGAAGGCTGTGCAGGCCGTGGAGCGCGAGCTGGTGGATGTGGCTACCGACCACACGGAAGTGGAGAGTGGAGAGAGGAAAGTGGACGGCGGAGAGCCGAAAGTGGAGAGCGGAGAGGCCCTTTTCGACGAGGAGGCTATGAAGCTCTTCCAGCAGCCTGCCGAAATCGACTTGCCGATTGACGAGGAGCCCGCCTTTAGCATCGACGACGAGTTTGCCCGCATCAACGCCAAGGCACAGGGACAGAGCCCCGAGGAGATTACCTTCACCATCGACGAGAACGGCGATGCCTCCGACAAATCTGAGTGTTCCGAGGAATCAGAAGACTCCGAAGAGGCCGAGGAACTCGAGCCCGACGACTATCGTCAGCACTACGGCCTCGACGAGCCCTACGACCCGCACCTCGACCTGCGAGACTACCAGATGCCGCAGACCGATCTGCTGGAGGACTCGGAGGTGAAGAACGTGAAGGTCAGCAAGGAGGAGCTGATAGCCAATAAGGACCGCATCGTACAGACGCTGAACGACTACGGCATTGAGATTACGGAGATTACCGCCACCCCGGGACCGACGGTGACGCTATATAAGATAAAGCCCGCCCCCGGCGTGCGCATCAGTAAAATCAAGGGGCTGGAGAACGACATTGCGCTGAGCCTGGCGGCCCTCGGCATACGTATCATCGCCCCCATTCCGGGCGAGAGCAACATCGGCATTGAGGTGCCCAACGCCAAGCCGCAGATTGTAAGCATGAAGACCATGCTCGAGAGTCCCGCTTTCACCGACGCCAAGATGGAGCTGCCGGTGGCTTTCGGCAAGACCATCAGCAACGAGCCCTTCGTGACCGACCTGGCCAAGATGCCCCACCTGCTGATGGCGGGTGCCACGGGTACGGGTAAGAGTGTGGGCCTCAATGCGGTGCTGGCTTCACTATTGTATAAGAAGCATCCGTCGGAACTGAAGTTGGTGCTGGTGGACCCCAAGAAGGTGGAGTTCAGCCTCTACTCGGCCCTCGACCGGCACTACCTGGCCAAGATGCCCGACGAGGAGGAGGCCGTCATCACCGACGTGAAGAAGGTGGTGCGCACCCTCAACTCGCTCTGCATCGAAATGGACAGCCGCTACGACCTGCTGAAGCAGGCCAAGGTGAGGAAGATCACGGAATACAACGAGAAGTTCTGCAAGCGCATGCTCAACCCCGAACACGGCCACCGCTACCTGCCCTATATCGTGGTGGTGATTGACGAGTTCGGCGACCTGATTATGACGGCCGGCAAGGAGGTGGAGCTGCCGATTGCACGTCTGGCACAGCTGGCACGTGCGGTGGGTATCCACCTGATTATCGCCACCCAGCGCCCCACGACGAATATCATCACGGGCACCATCAAGGCCAACTTCCCTGCGCGTGTGGCTTTCCGCGTCACTAGCGGCATCGACAGCAAGACCATCCTCGACACCGGTGGCGCTCAGCAGCTGATTGGGCGCGGCGATATGCTGATTTCGCTGGCAGGCAAGGATATGGTGCGCCTGCAGTGTGCCTTGATTGATACGCCGGAGATTGAGCGCCTGGTGAAGTTCATCGGCGAGCAGCGCGGCTATCCGGAGGGCTTCGAGTTGCCCGAGTATCTGGACGAGAACGAGGAGCCGAACAAAGATTTCGACGCCAAGCATATCGACGAGTACTTCAAGGATGCGGCGCGGCTGGTGGTGAGTTCGCAGTTCGGCAGCACATCGTTGCTGCAGCGCAAGTTGCAGCTGGGCTACAACCGTGCGGGCCGCATCATTGACCAGCTGGAGGCTGCCGGCATTGTGGGACCAAGTAACGGCAGCAAGCCGCGCGACGTGCTCATCCACGATGAGGTCAGTCTTGAAGAGTTATTGAAAACATTATAGTTATGAAACGTAAAATACTATGTCTTTCGGCTGCACTGCTGCTGATTTCGGTGGTGGGGTGCAACAAGCAGAAGACCTGCCGCTGTTCGGTGCGCGGCACACAGAATGTGCGCATTATCAAGATAGACCGCGGTGAGTGCGAGCAGATTTCGCTCTATCAGTACCATACCGCCCTCGACAGCCTGGAGGTCGACTCGCTGGTGTGCACGGGTTATGAGTTTGGCATCGACAGCATCTTTAAAGATTGAACGCTATGAAAAAGAAGATACTACCCCTGATGATTGTGGTGCTGTCGCTGGCCGGATGTGCCAAGGACAAGCAGTGCAAGTGCGTTACTACGGATGTGCCCGACGACGGTCTGCTGAAGGTGCTGGTGGTCGATGGCGGCATGAAATGCAGCGACATTGTGGAGATGGCCATTGAGGTGAAAGACCGTGACGAGAATGGCAACTACACGCTGCGCCGTACCGAGGTGCACAAGGTAAAGTGCCGCGACTATGCCGAGTAAGCGGCCGGTAGCCGTCCTTGTGCTGCGCCTCCTGCTGGCGGCGGTGTTCATGGTGTCGGCTGTGGCGAAGTTGTTAGCCATCGACGACTTCGAGCTGTATGTCTTTTCTTATGGTTTCTTTTCGCTGAACGCCAGTTATCTGGTGGCGCGAATGTGTATTGCTGTCGAGTTCCTTGTGGGCTTGTTTCTCGCTCTCGGTTGGTGGGCGCGGTGGGTACAGCTGCTGGCGTTGGCCATGCTGCTCTTCTTTTCGCTGTTCCTCTGCTATGCGGCGCTTGTGGGCCGTACCGATTCCTGTCAGTGTTTCGGGCGCTTGGCGGACTTGAGCCCTGCACAGTCGCTGCTGAAGAACGCAGTGCTGATAGTGCTGGTGTTGCTTCTTTCTAAATTTTCTAGATTATATAGAACATCTAGATTATCTAAACTATCTGTATTCTTCTCTATTCTTTTTGTTCTAGCTTCGTTTGTGGCGGTCTTCTGCATCTCGGTGCCCGACAATTGGTGGGCAGGTCCGGAGGAGTGCCGCTATGACAAGGTGCTGCTTGAGGAGACTTTGTCGCCTGGCGGTGCGCTGGCGGAAGAGGGCCTTGCGGAGGGTCATCAGCTGGTAGCTTTTGTGACACCGGGTTGCCCTATGTGCCGCATGGCCAGGGAAAAGCTCTCGTCCATAGCCTCTCGCCATCATCTGGATTCCGCCGCCATCCATTACTACGAGCCACAGGAGTTGCCAGACGCCCTCTTTTTGCAGATTACCTATGGCCAGCGCCCTCTCATTCTTTTGCTTGACAACGGGGTGCCGGTGGTTACCTACCATTACCGCAATATCAACGAGAAAGAGATTGCGGGTTTCCTGCGCTGATTGTTTACTACGCTGTTAGTAAGTTTTTATATCTGTTTCTCGATTATTTTGTATCTTTGCACTTTAACAGTATGGTGATAAGTGCTGACAAACGATACAAATTCAATATATTATAATATCATTTAAAACAAAAAAACATGAGTGGTTTCTTTGGCGTCGTCAGTGAACGCCCTTGTATCTCCGATTTGTTCTACGGAACAGATTATCATTCGCATCTTGGCACCAAGCGTGCCGGCCTGGCTACCTTCGACGGCCTGCAGGCCCATCAGAACATTCACAACATCCAGAACTCGCATTTCCGCCCCAAGTTCTCCAAGGACCTGCCGGAGATGAAGGGTAACGTGGGTATCGGTGTCATCAGCGACACCGAAGCGCAGCCGGTGATGGTCAATTCGCATCTGGGCCGTTTCGCCATCGCCACGGTGTCGAAAATCAACAACATTGCCGACCTTGAGCAGGATTGCCTGGACAAGCACCAGCAGTTTACCGACCTCAGCATCGGCCGCACCAACCCCACCGAGTTGGTGGCCTTGCTCATCTCGCAGGGCGACGACTTCGTCAGTGGCATTGAGAATGTGTACAACAGCGTCAAGGGGTCCTGCAGCATGATTATCCTCACGCCCGACGGCATCATCGCCGCCCGTGACCGTTATGGCCGCACGCCCATCGTCATCGGCCGCCGCGGCAACGACTACGCTGTGGCCTCCGAGAGCCACTCCTATGTCAACCTCGGCTACGAGACCTGCCGTTTTGTGGGCCCTGGCGAGGTGTTGAAGGTCAGCGTTGACGGTGGCATCAAGGTGTTGCGTCCCGCCGAGCAGAAGAACCAGATTTGCTCTTTCCTGTGGATTTACTATGGCTATCCCTGCACCGAATATGAAGGCATCAATGCCGAAGAGGTGCGCTACAACTTGGGCCGCCTGATGGGCGAGCGCGACGACATCACGCCCGACTTCGTCAGCCCCATCCCCGACAGCGGCATCGGTATGGCCCTCGGCTACAGCAACGGACGTCAGATACCCTACAAGCGCGGCTTGCTGAAATACACCCCCACCTGGAGCCGCAGCTTCATGCCGGTCAGCCAGGATGACCGTTTCCTGGTGGCCAAGATGAAGCTCATCCCCAGCCGTGCCATGCTGCAAGGTAAGGAGGTGGTCTTCTGCGACGACTCTATCGTGCGCGGCACACAGTTGCGCGACAATGTGAAGATGCTCTACGACTATGGCGCCAAGAAGGTGCACGTCCGCATCAGCTGTCCGCCGCTGGTCCACGGCTGCACGTTCCTCAACTTCAGCGAGAGCAAGACCGACCGCGAGCTCATCACCCGCCGCGTCATCGAGGAACTCGAGGGCGGCACCGTGCGCAACCTGGAGGCCTACCACGACCACACCACCCCCGAATATGCCCGTATGGTCGAGGTCATCCGCCAGCATGTGGGCGTGGACACCCTCAAGTTCAACACCGTTGACGACGTCTGCGCCGCCATCGGCCTGCCCAAGGAGAGCATCTGCACACACTGCTTTGATGCCAGCTCCTACGGCGACAAATGACAATTTCCAAACCAGAAATACATGAAACGAATCCTTATAGTCGTCATGCTGCTGTTGCCTGTCGTGGCGATGGCGCAGAAGCCGAAGAAAGCAACCCCGCCGCCAGCACCCACCGTGCTTAGCGTGGGCGACATCGTGGGCAACTACGGTCTCGACACCCTCTGGGTCAACGACACCGCTGAGGCCATGCGCCACCTCGACAACCAGCCGCAGGAGTATGTAGCGCTTACCAACCTCTGCGTCTCCCTGCGCACCAAGGCTCAGAAAGTGCTTGCCTCCATCGAGAACGACTACACCTTCCGCGACAGTCTCATCTGGCTCGACTCCAACACCGTGCTGGCCGACTACGCCATCTATGAGTACCGCCTGCGCCGCTTCGCCGAGCTGATGGGACGCATGAGCATCAAATACAGCCGCCTGGAGCAGCAGCGCATCGAGGCCGAGAAAGAAGCCGCGCGTCAGCGCGCCATCGAAGAGGCACGCCGCCAGCAGGAGGAACGCAACCGCATAGCCTCCGACCTGCGCGCCAGCATCGAACTGCACCACCGCGCCATCATCACCGGCTGCGACGGTGCCGGCATCACCGACAAGAACAAGCTCAAGCAGCTGAAGGACCTCTACTATAGTTACCTGATGGTCTACAACAAGTATGACCTTTCGGTGGGTAACGCCACCGACGAAAGCATCGACCGCCTCGACCAGCTCAACGCCTTCCAGAACGACCTGCTCGAAAACGTGCTCGGCAACAACTCGCTGCCCTACCAGATAGAAAACTTCAAGAACATCCTCAAAGTGCGTTGCGACAAAGAACACTCCGACATCTACCGCAGCTACTCCAAAGTCTTCAAGCACACCAACGTCCCCGTCTCCTTCGCCGACGTCAAAGAATATGAGGAATACACCGGCCGCATGCGCGTCATCATCAATGTGCAGCAACGCTACCTGCAGACCATCGACCTGCGCCACAACATCGCCGCCGGCAGCGAGGCCATTGCCACCCTCTACGGCAAGAAGTACCGCGACTTCAACGCCTCCTACCGCGACGTGCTGAAGACGGTCGACCAGCTGCCTGCCTTCACTACCAACGCCGAGAGCCTCCTCTTCATCCAGAACCTGGAGGACTTCATCGCCGCCCAGCAGCGCTACCAAGACCTCTATCCACTCCTGGAAGACCTCAGCCGCCGCACCGACACCATCATGGCACAGAAGAACTTCGCCGATGTTGTGTCGGCCTACCGCGATGCCAAGGACCACCTGCGTCCGCTGCCCTCGTTCAAGGAACCGACCGGCGCCGACCTCTACGACACGCAACTTGAGGAGGTGAGCAACGTGCAGCAATGCTACCTTGACGGACTCGATATGCGCCGCGCCATCATTGTCAATGACGACAGCCTCACGGCAGGCAAGAAGACCGACAATATCCTCTCCAACGGCTACCGCCTCCTGCGCAAGCAGGCCGACCTCAGACCGTCGTTCTACACCGTTGAGCGCGGCCGCAGCTGGCTCGACGTGCTGCGTGCCCACATCGAGATGCAACAGTTATGCTTGACCACCTTGCACAAGCAGGAGAAGATTAAGGAAAACGAGAAGATTATTCTCGACCGTGACCTGCCCTACAGCAACATCCGCAAGGCCTACAAGCGCATGATGAAAGCCTACAGCGGCCTTTCTGAGATTACCAACATCGAGGACCTGCGCCGCTACGGTCGCCAGAGCGACTACATCATCGAGATGCAGGAGGCCTTCATCCGCCTGGTGCGCTCCAGCCACGACGCCGACAGCGCCGAGACCCTCCTCAAGCGCGAGAGCAACATTGAGAAAATCAAGCTCGTCATCGGGCTATAAACAAAAAGGCGGTGTTCATCGAACACCGCCTTTTCTTTTATCAGTAAATTTTACTTTTTGACGGGGATGGCTTCCAGCACGGCCAGGAGGTAGTCGTAGAACTTCTTGGCGCTGGGAATGTTGCAACGCTCGTCGGGGCTGTGGGGGCTCTGCAGCGTGGGACCGAAGCTGATCATCTCCATGTCGGGGTATTTGCCGCCGAGCAGGCCGCACTCCAATCCGGCGTGGATGGCCATGACGGCGGGCTCCTTCTTGTAGAGTTTCTTGTAGGTGGCCTTCATGGTCTTGAGCAGCTGGCTCTGCATGTTGGGCTTCCATCCGGGGTAGGCGCCGCTGAGTTGGCACTTGCCGCCGGCCAGCTCGGCCAGGCAGACGAGGCGTTCGGCGAGGGCTTCCTTGGCGGTGTCAACGCTGGAGCGCAAGAGGGCGTAGACGACGAACTTCTTGGCTGCGGTGGTTTTGGCGATGGCCAGGTTCAGCGAGGTCTCCACGAGGCCTTCCATGTCCTTGCTCATGCGGATAACACCGTTGGGGGCCACCATCATGAGGTTGATAATCTTCTGCGTGCCCTCTTCGTTGATGACGGTGGGGTTCATGCGCACCTTCTCGTATTTCATGAAGAAGTCGGGCTCCACGGCAGCGAGTTCTTTCTTCACCCAGCCGGCCACTTTGTCAAACTCCTTGAGGATGCAGCCTTCGTGCTCCTTGGGCATGGCGATGACGGCCTCGGCGTCGCGGGGGATGGCGTTGCGCATATTGCCGCCCTCGATGCTGATGAGACGGATGCCACATTCGGCCACCCAGCGCAGGTGACGGAACAGCAGCTTGTTGGCGTTGGCGCGGCCGGTGTTGATTTCCATGCCGCTGTGGCCTCCCTTCAGGCCTCCGATGGTGAGCTTATAGGCCACCAAGCCTTTGGGGGCTTTCTCGGTGGCGTAGGGGATGCTGATGGCGGCATCGATACCGCCGGCGCAACCCACGTAGAGCTCGCCCTCGGTCTCGCTGTCGAGGTTCAGCAGGTAGTCGCCGTGCAGTTCGCCTTTCTTCAGGCCAAAGGCACCGGTCATGCCGGTCTCTTCGTCGGTGGTGATGAGGGCCTCGAGTGGACCGTGCTTGACGGTCTTGCTGGCGAAGACAGCCATGATGGCGGCCACGCCCATGCCGTCGTCGGCGCCGAGGGTGGTGTCGCAGGCATAGACCCAATCACCGACAATCTTGGTCTCGATGGGGTCTTTTTCAAAGTCGTGCTTCTTGCCGGCACGTGCCTGGGGCACCATGTCCATGTGGGCCTGCAGCACCACGGGGTGCACCTTTTCCATGCCCTTGGTGGCGGGCTTGCTCAGGATGACGTTGCCCACGCCGTCCACGCGGCAGGCAATTTTGTTCTTTTTGGCCCAGTCAACTAAGAAATTACGCACTTTCTCCTCGTGTTTCGAGGGGCGCGGCTGACGGGTGAGGGAGTAGAAATTGCTCCACAACTCTTTGGGTTCAAGGTCTTTAATTGTCATAAGCGTTGTTATTATTAATTAATACATTTCTAATCATAAAGAGAGTGCAAATGTACGAAGAAATATTTGATTTTGCAAAAAAAGATTTTGCACCCCACCCAAAGTACCCATTATTGACACCCATTTTACTCCGACACTCCTCCGACTTTTCTCCGTGTTTTGTCCGACTGATGTCCGACAAAAGTCGGACATCAGTCGGACATGAGTCGGACTTCAGTCGGACATGGTACGGACTTCGGGTAGCAGACGCCGCTCGTCATCCGAGAGGTCTAAGTGGTGGCAATCAATGTATTCCAGCAGGTCGGAACAGAATTGTGACACCAGCAGGCGCTGTTTGGCCGCCGCGGAGCGTTTGGGGAGTTCTGAGTCGAGGTTGAGGAGGCTGACCATGGTGAAGCCGGCGAGCAGTTCGTCGATGAGGTCGGCATGTTGGCGAGCCAGCAGGTCGGCGGGGTCGACTGTGGCGGGCTCGGTGAAGTCGGCATAGATGTCCTCGGCTACATAGGCTGCGCTTTCGCCCCTGATGGCCAGCAGTTTGTCGCCAGGTTCCCAAGGGGCGGCGACTGCCGAGGCGGGGCGTTCGGCGAGGAAGTATTTGAGGTGGCGCACGGGGTCGTCGTGGTGGAAAAAAGGCCACTCGGCACCGGCAAGGGAGAGGTTGTCGATGCGCGTCAAACTGCAGTCGTAGAGTTGGTTGAGGCTGTCGGCGAAGAGGTGGGCGGGGGCGGGAGTGTGGAAAAGAAGAAAGGCCCAATCCTCGAAGTCGACCTGGTTTTCCTCAATGTCGAGCTTGTATTTCATTCGAATGGGTTTTGACGTGTGAAGTCGGGACGGTAATTGTTCTGGGCCTCAAACTCTTGTATCCATCCGTCGGTGAGTCCGAGTTCTTCGGCGCGGGTCACCACGGCGGCATACTCCTCGGAGGTGATTGTGCGGTTGAGCGGTGCCGGAAGTCCCTCGCACGGAGGGAAATACTGCGCCATGAGTGCCAGGTGGAGCCCGAAGGGGAACTCGTCGGCCAGCCATTCGAGGCAGGCGAGCGAGTTGTCTACCGCTCCCGGGAGGACGAGGTGGCGGACGATGAGGCCGCGGTAGGCTTTGCCATCGACACCCACTTTGAGGCCACCGCCCACCTGGCGCCGCATCTCGCGGATGGCACGGGTGGCCACCTGCGGATAGTCGGCGGCCTGGCTGTAGGCGTAGGCCAGCTGCGGGTCCATATATTTGAGGTCGGGCAGGTAGATGTCGATGAGACCCTCGAGGGTGCGGAGCGAGTCGACCGACTCGTAGCCACTGCTGTTGTAGACGGTGACGGGATGTAGTCCCCGCTGGTGCACGGCGTTGAGGATGAGCGGAATGTAAGGGGTGTAGTGCGCGGCGGTGACGAAGCCGAGAAGGGGGGAGGAGTGATGAGCGATGAGTGATAAGTGATGAACGATTTGGTCGGCCAAGTCGTCTATACTGTATGTTTCGCTTTTCGTTTTTGTCTTTTCGCTTCGGCTAATCTGGTGGTTCTGGCAATAGATGCACTGTAGGCTGCAGTGGGTGAAAAAGACGTTGACAATGGGGTTGATTGGGGGTTCCTCGCCGCGATGGAGGCATACGGCGCTGACCTGCAGGGTGTCGGGGGCTCCGCAGAAGCCGCGTGTGGCGGTGCGGTCCACGCCGCATGTCCGCGGACAGAGGGTGCAAGGGCTCATTCCCAATTGCATACGGAGTAGTGGTTGGGGACGGGATAGTTGCGCATGTTGCTGCAGTTGCCGTCGATGGCGTCGACCTGCTCCTCGCTGAACTCATGCTCCAGCTGGTCGTAGCCGAGGCACACGCAGGTTTTCTTGCAGGCTGTAAGCGAGAGGAATGTTAAGGCAAGAAGGGGTATCAGTGCTTTCTTTTTCATTTACGGTGCAGTATTTTGTTGAAGATGGGGCTGAGGAGGGCGCGCTCGTTGTAGAGTACGACGGCCACGTAGACGAGCAGCAGCAGGGTGTTGATGGCCAGACGAAGCGCGAGGCTGTCGGGGTGGATGAGTTGGGTGGCGGCGAAGAGGAGCAGGGCTAGGGCGAAGTAGCCGAGGATGGTGGCGACAGGGTAGGGTACAGGGTTCTTCCTTTGGCCGATGAAATAGCTCAGCAGCACGCAGACGCCATAGCCTGCCAGGCCTCCCCAGGCGCAGGCCATGTAGCCGATGCGGGGAACGAAGACGATGTTGATGGCCACCAGCACTACGCATCCGATGGTGCTCATCACGGCGCCCCACCAGGTCTGGCCTGTCAGCTTGTACCAGAACGAGAGGTTGAAGTAGATGCCCATCAGAATCTCGGCCATCATCACGATGGGTATTGCCGGCAGTGCTTCGCGGTAGTCGGGTCCCACAAAGTGTTGGAACAACTCAATGTAGCACATCACGGCCAAGAAGGCCAGCAGGGTGAACATCACAAAGTATTTGGTGGCCAGCGCCTGGGTCTCCTTGCTCTGCTTATCGCGCTGGCCGCCGAAGACGAAGGGTTCATAGGCGTAGCGGAAGGCCTGGGTGATGAGGGCCATCAGCATGGCAATCTTCACGCAGGCGCCATATATGCCCAGCTGCACGTTGCCCTCTTCTCCGGGCAGCAGTTTGGGCAGCAGTATCTTGTCGGCCACTTGGTTGAAGATGCCCACAATGCCGAACAACAGCAGCGGCCAGGCATACTTGAGCATGCTTTTGAGTAGGGGGAAATCGAAAAGCGATAGGTGAAAATCTTTGAGTTCCTTGGCAAATCCGAAGGTGATGATGGCAGTGCAGAAGAGGTTGATGTAGAAGATGTACTTCACGTTGTTGGCCTCGTCGTACCACGCCATCCATGACAGGTGGCTCCAATGCGGTGCCACAAGGAAGATAAAGAGTGTCAGCGCGACTGTCAGCAGTATGAACCCTATTTTCAGTGCAAAGAACTTCCACGGACGACCGTCCAGCCGCAGCCGGTCGAAGAGTATGGCCTGGAAGGCGTCGAGGGCCACCACCAGCGCCATGGCGCGTATGTATTCCGGATGGTCGGGATAGCCCATGCCCTGCGCAATAGGCCCTATGAACACCATCACCAAGGCAACGAACAGCAGGCACACCGAGCCCACGGACCCCAGGGCCGTGCAGAACACACGCCGCCTATCCAGCCCCTCGCGGTTGGCGTAGTAGAAGAAGGTCGTTTCCATGCCGAAGGTGAGTATCACCAGGAGGAGGGCAGTGTAGGCGTAGACGTTGGTCACTACGCCGTAGCCGCCGGAGGCGGCGCTGATGTGGTAGGTGTAGACGGGTACAAGCAGGTAGTTGAGGAACCTGCCCACGATGCTGCTCAGTCCGTAGATGACGGAGTCGGAGAGTAATTTCTTGAGTGAAGCCATGTGTTGATAACGAGGAGCCCTTTTTTTTATTGTATCCGATATAATAATTTGGCCGTTTTGTCGTTAGGGAGGGTAAAGAAAAGTAAAGCAATGAAACGGAAAGTCTTGATAGTGCTGATGGCGCTGCTGGTGGCGGGTTGTGGCCGCCAGGTGGCGGTGCACCAGGTGGATATTGTCCCCGAGCCGGTGTTCATGGTGCAGAAGGAAGGCACCTTCACGCTGCACACCAACCCCAAGGTGAGTGTGCTGAATGTGGGTCAGAATTCGGCAACAGTGAAGTATATCATGAAGTCGCTCAGGCAGCAGCACCTGCGTCCCAAGCTGGTGGCGCCGTCGGAGAACTACGACATCGAGTTGGTGCTGTACGACACCATGAATGTGGAACTTGGTGGGGAGGGCTATCTGCTTGAGGTGCGCCAGACGGGCATCCGCCTTTCGGCCAACACGGAGAAGGGCCTGCTGTATGCCTACCAGACGCTGGCCCAGATACTGCCTCAGAGTTCGTCGGACGTCATCTACTCGTCTATCACCCTGCCGGAGTGCACCATCCTGGACTATCCGCGTTACGGGTGGCGCGGGCTGCTGCTGAATGTCAGTGGCCGTGCGCTGAAGCCCAAGGAGATGCGCCGCGTGGTGGAGGCGATGGCGGCCTACAAGATGAACCGTCTGAGTGTGGACGGGGGCCGTTGGACGGAAGACAGCCTGCTGTGGGTAGTGGATTCGCTGACAAGCTACAGCAGGGAGGAGATGGATGCATTTGTGGAGTGGGCCGGCGAGCTGGGGGTGAAGGTGGCGTTGGTTGACGACTCGCTGCCACAGGGCGACAGTGCCGGTGTGGTGCTTATGCCCGACGACTGCTGGGCGCTGGACTGCTATCAGGCCGACATGCGCTACCAGCCCGAAGCCAACGAGGGTGTGCAGACCTTGGGTAAAGCCTATCTGGGTGAGTCGTTCAAGAAGATGGCCGCCGATGCACGTGGCAACGGGCATCCTGTTGCCGGAGGCGAGGCCCGCCTGCTGACCGACTGTATAGGCAACCAAAGCGAGACAGAATACATGCTGCTGCCGCGTCTGCTGGCGGTGAGCGAGGTGCTGTGGAGTCCCGACGAGAAGCGCGATTGGGGCCGTTTCCGCCGCAAGGTGGAGGAACACAAGCCGCGTCTCGGCCAGCGTGGCTACAACTACTGCGAGGGTTCCTTCACGCCGCAGTTTGAGGTCCGCAGGGTAGATGGTGAAACGATGAACATTGCCATCGGTACCGAGGTGCCCAACACTTACATCTTCTACACCACCGACCTGAGCCGTCCCACGCGCAGCAGCGCCATCTATATCGGCCCGATGAACCTCAAGCGTGGCACCCACATCAAAATATTGCCCGTCTACAAGGACCAGGAGCGCGACTCGGTCTATGAATTTGTGATTAAATGAAGCTGGACGTTGACTATCTGCTCACCACGAGCGACCCCGTGGCCACCGAAGAGCTCTTTGCCGAAGCACGGCGCGTGCGCGACGAGGTCTACGGCCGCCGCGTCTTCATGCGGGGCCTGATCGAGATAACCAACCACTGCAAGAACAACTGCCTCTACTGCGGCATCCGGCGCGACGCCCGCGTGCAGCGCTACCGCCTGACCCAGGAGCAAATCCTGGCCTGCTGCCAGGAGGGCCACCGGCTGGGCTTCCGCACCTTCGTGCTGCAGGGCGGCGAGGACGGCTGGTATACTGACGATATGCTTTGTGGCATCGTCGAGGAAATCAAACGCCGCTTCCCCGATTGCGCCGTCACCCTCTCGATGGGTGAACGGGGGCGCGACAGCTTCCGTCGCTTGCGCGAGGCCGGTGCCGACCGCTACCTGCTGCGCCACGAGACGGCCGATAGTGAGCACTATGGACGTCTGCATCCCGCCGAAATGAGCTTTGACCACCGTATGCAGTGTCTGCAGGACCTGCGCGACCTGGGCTTCCAGGTGGGCGCGGGCTTTATGGTGGGCTCGCCGCATCAGACGCTGGAAACCCTTAAGAAAGACCTGCAGTTCATTGAGACTTTCCGTCCCGAGATGGTGGGTATCGGCCCCTTCATTCCCGCCGCCGGCACCCCCTTCGAGCACATGCCCGCCGGCAGCGTCGAGCTGACCATCCGCCTGCTGGCCATCATCCGCATCCTGCATCCCCATGTGCTGCTGCCTGCCACCAGCGCCCTCGGCACCATGCACCCCCAGGGGCGCGAGCGCGCCGTCAACGCAGGCGCCAACGTGGTGATGCCCAACCTCAGCCCGCAGGACACCAGGGCGCTGTATGCCATCTACAACAACAAGCTCTCCACCGGCAGTGAGGCCGCAGAAAGCGCCGCCGACATCCGCGCACGCATGAAGGCCATCGGCTACGATGTGCCCACCGACCGCGGCGACTTCGTTAAATGAGAAATGAAAAATGAAAGATATGATTGAGACAATAAAGAATATGGCCCATGCCCAGCGTGAGCAGGTGATTGAATGGCGCCGCTGGATGCACCGCCATCCGGAATTGAGCCAGCAGGAATACGGCACGATGGCTTTTGTGGCCGAGCGGCTGACCGAGATGGGCCTCCAACCCCGTACAGGCATCGGCAAGACGGGTGTGATGGCCATGCTGCGTGGCGGCATCGAGCCCGATAGCTATTGTGTGGCCCTTCGTGCCGACTACGACGCGCTACCCATCACCGAGTGCACAGGCCTGCCTTTCGCCAGCGAAAACCCAGGCGTGATGCATGCCTGCGGTCATGACATGCACACCTGCTCGCTCCTCGGTGCGGCCAAGATACTTTGCCAGCTCAAGGACCAGCTGCGCGGCAGCCTGATGTTTATCTTCGAACCCAGCGAGGAGATGTATCCCGGCGGTGCCCGCATGATGATGGACGACGGCCTCTTCAGCGAGGTGACGCCCAACGAGATATATTCTTTCCATTGCCTGCCCGAGATGGACTACGGCCGCATGGGCATGCGCAAAGGCAAATACATGGCCTCGACCGACGAACTCTATTGGACCGTCAAGGGCAAAGGCGGCCACGGCGCCACGCCGCACCTCAGCGTCGACCCCATCGTGGTGGCCAGCCACATCGTCATCGCCCTGCAACAGGTGGTCAGTCGCAACGCCGCCCCCATGATGCCCACGGTGCTCACCATCGGCAAGATGGCCGAGGTGGGCGGCCGCACCAACATCATCCCCGACACCGTCAAGATGGAGGGCATTATCCGCACCTTTGACGAGCAGTGGCGCCTCGAGGCACACGAGAAGATACGCAAGATAAGCACCGGTGTGGCCGAAGCGATGGGCGCCGAGTGCGACCTCTTCATCGACTATGGCTACCCCTTTGTGGTCAATGATGACGCCTGCACCCAGCAGGTGCACGACAATGCCTGCGCCTTTATCGGCAAGGAGAACGTCGAGTGGCTCGACCTGCGCATGACCAGCGAGGACTTTGCCTTCTTTGCGCAGAAAATACCGGCCTGCTATTTCCGCATCGGCATCCACGAGCCCGGCACCCCCTTCAGCAACCTGCATCGCGCCAACCTGATGGTCGACGAACGCAGCCTCGAGCTGGCCAACGGCTTCATCGCCTACAATGCACTCTGCGCACTCATCAACAGAATTAAACAATGACCGACCGAACCTTAGAACTCGAAACCAAACCCGTAGGCTCCCTTCTCTGGCAGTATGCCCTGCCTGCCGTCATCACGCAGGTGGTGGCCTCTATCTACAACATCGTCGACCGTGTCTTCCTGGGGCAGTATGTGGGCGCGCTGGCCATCGCCGGCTTGGCCATCACCCTGCCGCTCATGAACATCATCCATGCCCTCGGCTCGCTGGTGGGCGTCGGAGCCTCCTCGCGCATGAGCATCGTGTTGGGTCGCAAGGATGTGCGTTGGGCCGAGAAGATATTGGGCAATAGCATGCTGCTGACTTTCTTCTTCGGTTTCCTGTTCATCACCGGTGGCTACCTCTTCATGGACCGCATCCTGCAGCTCTTCGGAGCCTCGCAGGACACCATCAGCTATGCCCGCGAATATATGCAGATTGTGCTTCCGGGCATGTTCTTCACCACCATGACCTTCAACCTCACCGGCCTCATACGCGCCAGCGGCTACCCCACCAAGAGCATGTGGATTATGGTGGGTGGCGCGGTGCTCAACATTTTCCTTGATGCCCTCTTCATCATGGTGCTGGGCTGGGGCATCGCCGGTGCCGCCTGGGCCACCACCCTCTCTATGTTCTCCACCGGTGTGGTGGCGGTCCTGCATTTCCTAGACCCCAAGTCGTTTATTCGCTTCAAGCGCCACATCTGGGCCCCCAAGCTCTACATCTTCCGCAACGTGCTGCTCATCGGCATGAGCCCCTTCCTGATGAACTTCGCCGCCAGCTTCGTGGTGGCCTTGCTCAACCGTCAGCTCATCCGCTACGGCGGCGACCTTGCCGTGGGTGCCTATGGCATCGTCAACACCTATGGCATGCTGCTCGTTATGCTCATCCTGGGTCTCTGCCAGGGCATGCAGCCCATAGCGGGCTACAACTACGGCGCCGGCCACAACCACCGCCTGCGCCACGTCTTCACCCTCACCATGAAGGTCAGCGTCAGCGTGGGTGTGCTGGGTTCTTTCTTGGCTATGGTGCTGCCACGCCTTATCTTGAGGGCCTTCACCGACAGCGACGACCTGCTCGACATCGGCACCCCCGCCATGCGCTACCTCAACGTCATGATGCCCCTCATCGCCTTCACCATCACCAACTCGCAGTTCTTCCAATCCATTGACAAACCGTGGATTGCCATAGTTACCAGCCTCTCGCGCCAGGTGCTCTTCCTCATTCCGCTGATGTATATCATTCCCGCCGTTCGCGTCTCGTTGGGTGGCGACGGGCTGACAGGCGTGTGGATGACCTGCACCACGTGCGACGTGTTGGGTGCCCTCTTGGCCGCCGTGCTCCTCACCACCCAACTCAAGGTCTTCCGTCCGGGCTACATTCCACCCCTCCGCAAGCCCCGCAAGGAGGCCGGTCCCAAGGAGTAATATTACTTAAATACATCGTGCACGACATATCCGTATCAACACCGTGCATACACCGTATTTTGTCCGACTTTTGTCGGACTTCAGTCGGACCATAGTCGGACTTGAGTCGGAGCAAAGTCGGAGATGGTGGGGTTTAGTATGGTGTTTTTCAGCCGTTTGGGTGGTAAAAGTGCCGTTTTAGGGCATTTTTACCCCTGCCTGACGGCTCCTGACCCCCTCCCACGTACCCCTTTGAGTTCCTATTTATGTCGTGCGCGACATAATTTTACCCGCTCCTTTAATATTTCTTTTTATGCCCTGCACAATATTATGCTTTACTGTACGTTATTAAAAAAAATTTAGTCCGACATATTTTTAATATGTTTATTAATAATTCTTGTAACTTGTTGATTATCACCCCCCCCTACGGGTGGGCGGAAGATAGCCTCTTGTTTCCTATTTCTTTTTTCCCCCAACGCTGTCGTCTGGAAAGCGACGGAGTGGGATTGTTCTGATTATTAACCTTTAAAACATTTTCAATATGAAAACAACCAGATTTTTTATGATGTTCGTGGCTGCGGCCGCGATGATGTTAGCCTCGTGCGACAAAGACAACAACAATGAAGACAACGGCGGCGGCAATGGCGGCAACAATGGCCCCTCGCTGTCCGACAACAACATTGTTGCCCTCAACAACGACATCGCCGCCGTTGAGAGCACTGTGTGGATGTATGAGCAGGACTACACCGGTTATCTTGTGCAGGCTCAATGTGAACGCTGCCATTTCTTGGTCACCCTTGATATGCCGTTGATTGGCACCACCATCGACCTCTCGACAGCGCTCGACGCCCAGGGCAACTACGGCTTCAGCTATGAGGGCGACCTGGATGGCGAATATTATGAAATCCGCCAAGGCGGTGGCTACGGTAACGTATCCCACTATGACTCCCAGACTGGGGATCAGGTGGCATCGCCGCTTTTTGCCAGCGGTACCCTTACCACCGTTAACGACGACGAGGGCTTCACCCTGACCATCAACGGCACGCTGCTGGACGGCAGAACATTCGTTGCAAGAATATTCGTCACCAAAGAGAATATTGGTTATATTGGCAACGATAGATAACCAATCCATAAATCGATACAACAATGAAGGCAACTAAATTTCTTATGATGTTTGTGGCCGCGGCTGCGATGATATTCACAGCCTGTGGCGAGGAGGACAACACAGACGATAATGGCGGCGGCAACAATAACACACAGACTGAGGCCGCGGCTAATACCTTTGTCTACAACGGTACGGTGTATGCCATCAACAGCTATTACAGCATCGCACAGGACGGACGTGGTTATGTCGACGCCTTCGCTGTGGATACCCTTCCTGACGGCACGCCCATTTTCAACATTGTCTCGGACGTTTCCGCTACAGGCTCTTTCGACCTTACTCAGGGCGGTGAATATTTCTTCCGTGTCAGCTCCGAGGTGGAGTACATCGTCTCGTTTGACCAAAGCAGCCATGATGGCGAACTGAACGGTTCCATTGGTGAGGCTGAGTATGAAGGCAGCGGTGCTTTCAGTGAAGGCACCCTGACTACCACCAAGGACGAGGACGCCGCCGTGCTGAAGGTGTCCGGCACCCTCAAAGATGGCACAAGCGTGAGCTTCCACCTGTATATGCCCGCCTCGGAGTGGGAGTATTTGGAGTGGTAGGGATCTGCTGACTGACTCTTTTACGCTCTCCGCTCGATTATTGTCTTGCAAGAAGCAATAATTGGGCGGGGAGTGCGTTATGGGGATATGGAAATCTATGAGAACTATTCCCTCAAAGGGCTCAGCACCTTCGGCATCGACGTGAAGGCGCGGCGCATCCTGTTCCTGCGCGGCAGTTCGCTTGACGAGCCGTTCCGTTTTATGTACGACGTGGACGAGTTGTTGAAGAGCGACTTCCGGCAAGGTCCCTACATGGTCATTGGCGAGGGCAGCAACATTGTCTTCACCAAAGACTATGAGGGCACGCTGATCAAGATAGGTGAGGCGGTGTTCCAGGGCGGCGGCGACGGGCAGTACAAGTACCTCACCGTCGGCGCCCGTATGCTGACCGACGAGGTGGTGCGCATCAGCGTGGGCTACAAGTACTACGGTGCCGAGAACCTCAGTGCCATCCCGGGCAACATCGGTGCTGCCGTGGTGCAGAATGTGGGTGCCTACGGGGTGGAAATCAAAGATTTGGTGGATACGGTCGACGCCGTCGACCTGCTCAGCGGCGAGCGCCGCACCCTCAGCAACGAGGAGTGCGCCTTCGGCTACCGCACCTCGCTCTTCAAGCAGCAGCCGGGCCGCTGGCTCATCTGGCGAGTCAAGCTGCGTTTCTCCACCACCTTCAAGCCCAACCTCAGCTACAAGGCCCTGGCCGACGAGCTGCAGCGTCGCGGCATCGCGGACCCCTCGCAGCAGCAGATGCGCGAGGTGGTCACCGAGTTGCGCTGGAGCAAACTGCCGCGGCCCGAGGAATATGGCTCGGCCGGCAGCTTCTTCAAGAACCCCGTTGTCGATGCCTCTTTGGCTGACAGCCTGAAGCGGGAGTACCCCGACATGCCGGTATATCCGGGCAATAAGTTGTCGGCCGGCTGGCTGATTGACCGTTGCGGCTGGAAGGGCAGGACCCTCGGCCGCGCCGGCGTGTGGCCCAAGCAGGCCCTGGTGCTCTACAACACCGGCGGCTGCACGGGGCAGGAGGTGGTCGACCTGGCCCGTGCCATACAGCACGACGTGCGGCTGCAGTTCGGCGTCGCCCTCGAACCTGAAGCGATAATTGTTTGAACGATATGAATAAATTAGAGACTTTTTGGCAGTGGTTTGTGGACCACAACGAGCAGCTGGTGATGCTCAACGACCTTGACGAAAAGGAGCGCAACGAGTTGCTGAACGCCCTGCAGTATCAGCTCACCAAGTACTGCGACGGCCTTGCCTTCGACATGGGCGAGCCCACCGCCAACGGCCGCATGCTGACCTTTACCGCCGAGGGCGACACAGACCTCTTCCGCTATGTTGTCGAGCTGGTCGACAACGCTCCCGACCTTGATTGGTGGCAGTTCACGGCCTTCAAGCAGCCGATGGGCACCGAGCTCAAGGTGCGCTTCGACAAGTATGTGTTCGACACCCGCAAGATGTACTTCCAGCAGCTGGAGTGCGAGGAGGAGCCCGAGATGCTGGGCCTCCGCATCGCCGTGCCGACCACCGACCACCGATTACCGGCCACCGATGAAGACTTCCAGGTGGGCGTCTATGTGACTCTTGAGGCGCTGATTGGCGAGTTTGACTGCGCCACCCTCATCGGCTATATGGAGACCGTGCCTGTGCCTGACGAGCCCTTCAAGTCCGGCTTCCAGCCGTTGGACGACTTGCCCAAGTTCGTCGAGTGGTTCAAGGCCAAACGCGACGAGTGATAATGTGGAAGATACTGTTTCTGGCAGCGCTGGCTCTGCTGACGACAGGCATCAATGCCGGCACCCCGCCGGAGGCAGCACGGCAACCTTTCTGCGACAGCGTGTGCCTTTACCGGCCTGGCGACTATGGCTCAGCCAATTGGCGCATACCAGCGTTGCTGTGTCTCGACGACGGCACGCTGCTGGTGGTCAACGACAAGCGCAAATACAGCTATAAGGACCTGCCGGAGGACATCGACATCGTCTACCGCCGCAGCACCGACCTGGGCCGCACTTGGAGCGAGCCACAGACCCTCATTGCGGGCACCGGCTATAAGCAGGGCTACGGCGACGCCGCTTTGGTGCAGTGTGAGAACGGCGACGTGGTCTGTGTCTTTGTCGGCGGCAATGGCCTCTGGGCCTCCACCGAGGCGGAGCCCCAGCGCAGTTATGCGATACGCTCCACCGACCGAGGCCTCACCTGGAGCCAGCCTGTAGACCTCACCGCACGGCTGTGGGGCAGCCAGGCCACGAATAGCGCCTGCCGCAACTACAAGGCCTCCTTCTTTGCTTCTGGCAACGGCTTGCGGCTCAGGCATGGGCCTCATGCAGGCCGTATCATGTTCGCCGCCGCCATGTGCCGCCGCCATGCGCAGAAGTTGGATAACTTTGTGGTCTACAGTGACGACAACGGCCTCAGCTGGCAGGTGTCCGAATGTGCCTTTGTTGAGGGCGACGAGGCCAAGCTGATGGAACTCGCCGACGGCACGGTGCTGATCAGTGTGCGGCGCAGCGGTGCCCGTGGATATAACCGTTCCTCCGATGGTGGAGAAACCTGGGGCACCCAGGGCACTTGGCCCGAGGTGACCGTCAATGCCTGCAACGGCGATATGTTCCGGCTGGATGAAACCACCCTCCTGCACTCGGTGCCCAACAGCATGCAACGCGAGAATGTCAGTATCTTTACCTCCAACGATGAGGGCCAGAGTTGGCACTCGCCGGTGCTCCTCTGTGCAGGCCCTTCGGTCTACTCGTCGCTGACCCTCCTGCCCGACGGCACCATCGGCTGTTATGTGGAGAAAGGCCCCGACAGTGGGTGTGAGTTGTGGTTCTACCGCTTCAACCGCGAGTGGCTCCGTAGCCATCAAGATTAAATATTTTTTGTCGAAATGTAAAAAAGTTGTATCTTTGCACCGCGAATAGAATGGTCGGTGGCGTATGCCATGCGACGGCTAATGACTGATAACTAACAAGTAATGACAAAAATAGATGTTCTCTTAGGACTGCAGTGGGGCGACGAGGGCAAGGGCAAGATTGTTGATGTGCTGACGCCGCGCTACGATGTGATCGCCCGTTTCCAGGGAGGTCCCAATGCAGGCCATACGCTGGAATTCAACGGCATGAAGCATGTGCTGCACATTATCCCCAGCGGTATCTTCCACGAAGACAAGATTAACCTCATAGGCAACGGTGTGCTGATTGAGCCCCGCATCTTCCGTCAGGAAATCGACGAGTTGACGGCTAAAGGTGTGGATGCCACGCGCAACCTCGTGGTGTCGAAGAAAGCGCACCTCATCCTGCCGAGCCATCGCATGATGGACGCCGCCAACGAGCAGGCCAAGGGCAACGCCAAAATTGGCAGTACGCTGAAGGGCATCGGACCCGCCTATACCGACAAGATTGCCCGTACCGGCCTCCGCGTGGGCGACATGCTGGCCGAGGACTTCATCGAGCGCTACGGTCAGCTGAAGCGTCAGCACCTGCTGATGGCCCGTGCAATGGGTTTCGACGTGGAGCAGTTCCGCATCGACGGCATGACGCTGGGCGAGTATGAGCAGGTGTGGATGGAGAGCCTGGCCACACTGAAGCGCTTCCGCTTCGTGAACAGCGAGTATTTCATCAACCGCTGCCTGCAGGAGGACAAGAAGGTGTTGGCCGAGGGCGCCCAAGCCATGATGCTCGACATCGACTTCGGCACCTATCCCTTCGTTACCAGCAGCAACACCATCACCGCCGGCGTATGCACCGGCCTCGGTGTGGCCCCCAGCACCATCGGCAAGGTGATGGGTATCACCAAGGCCTACTGCACCCGTGTGGGCGCAGGCCCCTTCCCGACGGAGCTGTTCGACGAGACGGGCAGCCGCCTGTGCGAGTTGGGTCACGAGTATGGCGCCACCACCGGCCGTCCGCGCCGCTGCGGTTGGATAGACCTGCCGGCCTTGCGCTATGCCTGCATGATTAACGGCGTAACAGAGCTGTACGTCACCAAGCCCGACGTGATGAACGACTTCGAGACGGTCAACATGTGCACCGCCTACGAAATTGAAGGCCAGAAGACCGACGAGATACCCTTCGAGTACAATACCGTCGAGATAGCACCCCTACTCACCCCCTACAAGGGCTGGCAGCAGAGCTTGGCAGGCATCACCGAATACAATGCCCTGCCGGCCAACCTGAAGAACTACCTGGCCGCCATCGAGGAGCAGACGGGCGTGCGCATCGCCGCCGTCAGTATCAGCCCCGACCGCAAGGATGTGCTGTTCAAATGAAAGAAAACACAAGTGAACGATACTAAACAAGAAACACCGCAGATATGAAGAAGATAGTTCTGATAATGCTTATGGTGCTGCCGCTTATGGCGGGAGCACAGACGAAAATCAAGGAGACGGCTGTCCCGCGCAGCGTGCTGCTGGCCTTGGAGAAGACCTATGACAGCTATAAGGTGCGCACCTGGTACCAGGCCCCTGGACAGTATATCGCCGAGTTGGTCATTGACGGCCAGAACGGTCGCGCCTATTTCACTGCCGGTGGCGATTGGCAGTACAGCACCTTCCCCGTCAAAGCTGAGGAGTGCCCAACGCTGATGAACACCTACTTCGTCAACAACTACCCGGGCTACCGCATCAAGAGCATTGACTACGTAGAGGAGATGAACGGCGACAGCTACTACCGCATGATGATTGTCAAGAAAGGCATTGCGGAGAACGACTGCGAGCTCATCTTCGACAGCCGTGGAAAGCTGATGAAGAGCAACGCCCCCGACCCCGACGCCGTCAAGCGCGACTACTACACGCGCAACAACCCCGACATGGACGAGAACAAGGTGAGCGAGCAGACCGGCACGCAGAACAGCCGCCAGCGTCAGCGCCCCGCTCCGCGCGTCGACCAGCCGCAGGTGGAGAAGTTCACCCCCAGCGAGGCCATCGAGGCGCACTTCAAGAAGGCGATGGGCAAGCGCATCACCGCCGGCCCCGAGTGGGTGCTGCGCAACGACGAGTACGCTGTGGCCTACTTCAGCAACGCCCAGAGGGTCAAGATGGAGGCTGTCTATAAGATTAGCGACAACCAGCCGCTGATGACCGGCAAGACCCTGGTCAAGGACCGCTACAACAGTGGCATCCTCAAGTACCTGGCCGAGAAGTTCGCCGGCGAGCGTTACAAGATTGAGAAGATGGTGGTCTATGAATACAACTCCAAGTACCGCGACCCCATCGACGGCAAGAAGCCCAAACCCTACACCTATGTCGTCGTCAGCCAGCGTGTCAAGGGCAGCCGTGACCTGAAGTATGTCCGCATGGAGTTCAACAGTAGCGGTCAGTTCACCGGCCTCCTGGCCCAGCCCCTCGACGAGAAGGACGTGCAGTAAACAAGCATCAGATAGAAAAAGAAGACGGTCCAAACGGCCGTCTTCTTTTTTATGCTGTCAGCGAGCGCATCTGTGCGATGGCCGCGGTGATGCTGGGTATGTTGTCGATGCTGAGGCTGAGGCGGTCGGGCGTCTCCTTCAGGTGCACGCGACGCGGATTGTCCTGCGCGTAGCGTATCAGCTTGGCGAAGCCCTCGCTGCTGTAGAAGGGGTTCTCGGGGTTGCTCACCAGGTGGCACACCATGCGGCCCTGCTTGAGTATCAGCTTCTCGATGCCGAACTCCTTGGCCATGCGGCGCAGGGTGATGGTCTCTATCAGCTCGTCGACGCACGGCGGCACAGGTCCGAAGCGGTCCTGCAGACGGCTGCGGTAGGCGGCCAGCTCCTCTTCGGTGGTCAAGTCATTTAGCTCCTTGTAGAGCACCAGACGCTCGGTGCCCGAGGTGACGTAGTCGTCGGGCAGCAGCACCTCCAGGTCGGTCTCAATGGTGCACTCCTTCACATATTCCTTGCTCTCCTCGGCTTCGGCGGCAAACAGCTCCTTGAAGTCGGTCTCCTTCAGCTCCTCGATGGCCTCGTTGAGTATCTTGTGATACATGTCGTAGCCCACCTCGCTGATGAAGCCGCTCTGTTCGGCGCCGAGGATATTGCCGGCACCGCGTATGTCGAGGTCGCGCATGGCAATGTTGAAGCCGCTGCCGATGGAGGAGAACTCCTCGATGGCACGCAGGCGGCGCTGGGCGTCGTCGGTCAGGGTGAGGTAGGAGGGGATGAGCAGGTAGCAGAAAGCCTTGCGGTTCGAGCGTCCCACGCGGCCGCGCATCTGGTGCAGGTCACTGAGGCCGAACTGCTGCGCGTTGTTGATGATCATCGTGTTGGCGTTGGGGATGTCCAGGCCGTTCTCCACGATGCTGGTGGCCACCAGCACGTCGATGTCGCCCTCCAGGAAGCTCATCAGCGTCTCCTCGGCCTCCTTGCCGTCCATGCGGCCGTGGGCCATCGCCACCCGTGCGTCGGGCACCAGACGCTGCACCAAGCCCGCCATCTCGGGCAGGTTCTCCACGCGGTTGCTGATGAAGAAGGTCTGTCCGCCACGGCTCATCTCGTACATGATGGCGTCGCGTATCAGCTCTTCGCTGAAGTCGCTCAGCTCGGTCTCGATGGGCTGCCGGTTGGGCGGCGGGGTCTGTATGACGCTCAGGTCGCGGGCACCCATCAGCGAGAACTGCAGTGTGCGCGGAATGGGGGTGGCCGTCAGCGTCAGGCAGTCCACACCCACCTTCATCTGTTTCAGCTTCTCTTTCACGCTGACGCCGAACTTCTGCTCCTCGTCGATAATCAGCAGGCCCAGGTCCTTGAACTTCAATTCTTTGTTTGTAATGGCGTGGGTGCCGATGAGGATGTCTATCTTGCCGTCGGCCACGTCCTTGTATATCTGGTTCTTCTCCTTGGTGGTGCGGAAGCGGTTCAGGTAGTCGACCCGCACCGGCATGTCCTTCAGGCGTTCGCTGAAGGTGTTGTAGTGCTGGAAGGCCAACACCGTGCTGGGCACCAGCACAGCCACCTGCTTCGAGTCGCAGCAGGCCTTGAAGGCGGCGCGTATGGCCACCTCGGTCTTGCCGAAGCCCACGTCGCCGCACACCAGACGGTCCATCGGCGCCTGCTCCTCCATGTCGTGTTTCACGGCCACCGTGGCCTTCAGCTGGTCGGGCGTGTCCTCGTAGAGGAAGCTGGCTTCCAGCTGTTCCTGCATCGAACAGTCGGCGCTGAAGGCAAAGCCTCGCGAGGCCTTGCGCTTGGCGTAGAGGGCTATGAGGTCCTTGGCGATGTCCTTCACCTGCCGTTTGGTCTTCTGTTTGAGCACCTGCCAGGTGTTGCTGCCCAGCCGGTTCAGCTGCGGCGCCTCACCCTCCTTGCCCACGTAGCGGCTGATTTTGTGCAGCCCGTGGATGCTGATGTACAGGACGTCGTTGTTCTTGTATATCAGTCGTATCAGCTCCTGGCTCTTGCCGTTCTGCGTCACCTTCTCCAGGCCGCTGAAGCGTCCCACGCCATAGTCGATGTGGGTCACATAGTCGCCCGGCTTCAGCTCGAACAACTCCTTGAGGGTCATGGCCTCGTGGGTTGCCCGCAGGTCCTTCACCGTGTACTTGTGGTAGCGCTCGAAAATCTCGTGGTCGGTGAAGCACAGCACACACTCGTCGTGGTCGATGAAGCCATGACTTAAATTGAAAATTGAAAATTGAAATCATGGGTATCCTCGTCGAGGATTTTGTGCAGTCGCTTCTCTTGGCTGTCGTTGCTGACGGTGATAATCAGTTTGTAGCCCTTCTCGGCATATTGCGCGAGGGTGTTGGTCAGCAGGTCGAACTGCTTGCCCAGCACCGGCTGCGGCTCACTGTGGGTCTCCAGGGTCTCCGCCTGCGAGAAGTAGTGGCTGTTGCCATACTCCACAATGTTCAGCTCCAGCAGCTTGTGCAGGAACTCGTTGGCCGTGCAGCACAGCTCCTCGGGCTTCGGCCGAGGGAAAAGTGATGAGTGATGAGTGATGAGTGATGAGTTTTTCGGGGCGGCAGCTAACTCATCACTCATCACTCCTCGTTTATCACTATCAATGTAGGCCTTGCGCACCTCGTCCATCAGCGTGTCCATGCGCTGGCTCACCATCATCAGGCTCTGCACCCACACCACGTCGCTGCCCCCGAAATACTCCAGCAGGCTCACTTTGGAGGCCGGTGGCTGGTGGTCGGT